>NZ_JBIVZG010000002.1:541953-662992 GCF_044759445.1 Streptomyces sp. NPDC101118
CACCTCGCATACACACCATCCTTCATTTAGCGTTCATAACAACACACCACCATGCCCGCGCCGCCGCCCGCGGGGGGGTGCCGGCAGACCCCCGCCCCCCCGGCCCCCCGCCGCGTCCGTGTGCGCCCTGCCCGCCGCCCCTCACTCCAGGCGACGCCGCTCCTCCTCGGTCCAGTTCCGCGAGTCCCGCGGTTCGACGTACGGCTCCTCGTCCTCCGGCAGCCCGGCGGCGATGGCCCGCTGGCGCGCCATCTCGGCGTCGAACTCCAGGCCCAGGAGCACGGCGAGGTTGGTGATCCACAGCCACACCAGGAAGACGATCACGCCGGCCAGGGTGCCGTACGTCTTGTTGTACGAGCCGAAGTTCGCCACGTAGAACGCGAACCCGGCCGAAGCGATCATCCAGATCGCCAGCGCCAGGAAGCTGCCCGGTGTGATCCACCTGAAGCCGCGGCACTTCGCGTTCGGCGCGGCCCAGTACAGGATCGCGATCATGATCGTGACGAGGACGACGAGCACCGGCCACTTCGCGATCGACCACACCGTCATCGCGGTGCCGCCCAGTCCCAGCGCGTCGCCCGCCTGCCGCGCCACGCCGCCCGTGAACACCACGATCAGGGCGCTGACCACGGCCAGCACCATCAGCAGCACGGTCAGCGCCAGCCGCAGCGGCAGCACCTTCCAGACCGGCCGCCCCTCGGGCATGTCGTAGACCGCGTTCGACGCCCGGATGAACGCGGCGACGTACCCGGACGCCGACCAGACCGCGAGGACGAGACCGGCGACGGCCAGCAGCGAGCCGACACCGCTGTTGCCCTGCAGCTGCTCCACGGCCTTGGTGATCACGTCGCGGGCCTGGCCGGGCGTGAGCTTCTGCAGGCTGTCCAGCACCTGCCGGGTGGCTGATTCGCCCGCCACGCCCAGCATCGACACGAGCACCAGCAGGGCCGGGAAGAGCGCCAGCACTCCGTAGTACGTCAGCGCCGCCGCCCGGTCCGCCAGCTCGTCGTCCTGGAACTCCTTCAGCGTCCCGCGCACCGCGGCCCGCCAGGACCGCTTCGGCAGCTCCGACGGCCGGTCCGCCGGACCGTCCCCGTCATGCGATGTCGTCCTCGTAGGCCTCATGGTCGGCGCATGTCCATTTGGCCCCCGACCATGCGGGGCACCATGCGCCGGGTCTCACGAGAACGAGTTCAGGGTGGCGCTGGGCGCGACCCGATAGGCGTCGCGGTAGTACGCGGCGAAGTGGCCGGGGTGGGCGAAGCCCCACCGCATCGCGACCGCCGTCACCGTCGTGGCCCCGGGGTCGGCGGCCAGCAGCTCGCGGTGCGCCGCGGCCAGCCGTACCCGCCTGAGGTAGCCGAGCGGCGTGCTGTCGAGGTGGCGGCGGAAGGCGTACTGCAGGGCGCGCGGAGTGACGTACGCGGCGGTGGCGATGTCGGCGAGCGTGATGTTCCGGTGGGCGTTGGCCTCGATGAAGGCGACGGCGCGGCGCACGGTGGCGGGCGTGGCGTCGGTGGTGTCGGCCGGCCTTCCTTCGGCGCGGCCGCTGTGGGGCAGGGCGGCGAGGGTCGCCGCCGCCAGGTGCCGGGCTGCGGTCCCCACCAGCAGGTCGTTGGCGCAGGCGGCCGGGTCGTCGAGCACGTGGTCGCGTACGTAGGCCACGGCGGCGGCCAGCTGCCGGCCGGCGGCCGGTGTGACGGGCTGCGGCCCGGTCAGCCGCACCGGAGGGCCGCCGGGCGCACTGGGGGCCACGTCGTCCAGCAGGGCGGTGTCGAACAGGGCGATCGTGTAGCGGGCGGCCCGTACTTCGCCCTGGTAGGGCCGGTCCGGCGGGGTGAGGAGGAACGTCTCGCCGGGGCCGTAGACCTCCTCGCGGCCGTCGGTGAGGTCGGCGAGGGTGCCCTGGTGCATGCTGATCAGGCACACCTGGTCGAGGCTGTGGGCGTCGTAGGCCATCGTGTAGCCGAAGTCCAGGCGGTCCATCGCGACGGGTCCGGCCGCGCGGCGGCTGATGCGCACCCGCGCGTCCTCGACCGGTCCGCCGATCTTCATCGGCGTGTACGCCGTGGACAGGAACTCCTCGGTCTCCTCCAGGCTCGCGCTGTCGAACAGGAGGGACCGCGCTTCCGGGCCCGACGCTTCCGAGCCCGACTCCGACATCGCCATCACCGGCCGCCCTTCTCCCCGCGCCCACCCCTCGGCGGAACCCGCACGCCCCCGAACCGGAAGCGTGCCGCCATCGAGTGTGCCGCATCACGGGGCACCGGCCGCACCCTGCCCGTCACCTCGGCACCCGCGGCCCACGAGACCCACCCGCTTCACGGCAGCCGTCGGACCGGTGGCAGGCCCGGCCGCGGGTGGGGCGCCGGTATGACGGTGAAGAGGCCCCTGGCCCCCGCGAGCTCCAGCATCCGGAGCGCGTGCTGCGGAACCCCGGCGAGTTCCAGCGACGCCCCCTCCCGGTCCGCGCGGCGGCGCAGGGCGAGGAGCAGGTGGAGGCCGCTCGAGTCGATGAACGTGACGGACGAGAGGTCCACGGTCAGGGTCTGCCCCCGCAGGGGGAGCACCTCCGTGACACGGCTGACGCCCGGGCAGGTCTCGAAGTCGAGCTCGCCCGCCACCGCCAGCACGAGGTGGCCGGGGCGTGTGGATACGTCGATGTTCGTGGCGGGAAGCACGGTCGGTCTCCGCCGTTCTGGAGAGCCCATCACGGTCGGCTCCCACAGTGGGGCGGAGGAGGCCGTCAAGCGCCGCGGCGTCGAGCCGGGCAAAGCCGAATGAGACCACCCGCACCTGCCGTCGACCACGAGCGGTGACCGCGTGGTGGCGCGGGGTCTCCCACCAGACCAGGCTGGTTACCCGGCCTCTGCCCATTTCCGGCCGCCGTACACGCCCGGCCCCGGACCGGTTCACGAAGCCCCGGGTCACCCACCCGCCCCACCCCGCTCCAGGCTGCGGAAGGTACGCCGGTACGTGTCGGGCGGAACGCCCACCGTGCGGTGGAAGTGCCGCCGCAGCGTCGTGGCGGTGCCCATCCCCGTCGTCGTGGCGATGGCGTCCACGGTGGCGTCCGTGCCCTCCAGCAGCTCCTGGGCGTGCCGGATGCGCTGGGTGTGCAGCCACTGGAGGGGAGTGGTCCCGGTGACGGTCCTGAAGTGCCGGGTCAGGTGGCGGGAACTCATGCCGGCCTGCCGGGCCAGGTCCTCCACGGTCAGGGGTTCGTCGAGGCGGGCCAGGATCCAGGGGAGGAGCTCCGCCAGGGGGTGGTTGCCGGGTGCCGGGACGGGCGTACGGACGAACTGGGCCTGGCCGCCCTCCCGGTGGGGCGGTACGACCAGCCGGCGCGCGATCGTGTTCGCGACCGTGGTCCCGTGGTCGAGCCGGACCAGATGCAGGCACAGGTCCATCGCCGCGCCCTTCCCCGCGGAGGTCAGGACGCTGCCGTTGTCTACGTACAGCACGTCGGGGTCGACGGTGACGGCCGGGTGACGGCGCGCCAGCTCGTCCGTGTGGGCCCAGTGGGTGGTGGCGCGCCGGCCGTCGAGCAGCCCGGCGGCGGCCAGTACGAACGCGCCGGTGCACAGCGACGCCACCCGCGCCCCGGCCTCGTGGGCGGCCCGTACGGCGTCCACGAGTTCGGCCGGCGGGTCGCGGTCGACGTCGCTCCAGCCCGGCACGATCACCGTGTCCGCCCGCGCCAGCCCGTCGAGGCCCTCGTCCGGCTCCAGCCGGAACCGGTCCACGAGCACCGGCCCGGGCCCGCACACCGAGAACCGGTACCAGGGGTCCACCAGGTGGGTCAGGTCCGAGCCGAAGACCTCACAGGCCAGGGACAGCTCGAAGTGGAGCATGCCGTCAGTGACTGCCAACGCAACGCTTCGCATGTCGGGAAGTGTACGGGTCATGTCGTTCCGGACACTGTCGGCGGCGGACCGGCCCCGGCCAGGATGAATCCCGTCAACAGCCGGCGCGGCGCGAACGTCCGGCACACGCGGGAACAGGGGAGCGGCATCGATGAACGGCACGGCACGGCACACGATCGCGGTCTACGGCGCCTACGGACACACCGGGAGGTTCGTCGTGGCCGAGCTGACCGCGCGCGGGTACCGGCCGGTGCTCGTCGGCAGGGACGCCGCGGGGCTGGCCGGGCTCGCGGACACGACCGGGTACGAGGCCCGCCCCGCCGCGGTCGACGACGCGACGGCACTCGACCGGGCGCTGGCCGGCACGGCCGCCGTGATCAACTGCGCCGGCCCCTTCGCCGCCACGACCGGCCCGGTGATCGAGGCCGCCCTGCGAGCGGGGATCCCGTACCTCGACGTGGCCGCCGAACTCGAGGCCAACCTCGACACCTTCGCCCACTACGCCGACCGGGCCCGGGAGGCGAAGGCGGTCGTCGTCCCTGCCATGGCCTTCTTCGGCGGGCTGGGCGACCTGCTGGTCACCGCCGCGATGGGGGACTGGACCGAGGCCGACGAGGCGCACATCGCGTACGGCCTGAGCAACTGGCACCCCACCGCCGGAACCCGCCTGTCCGGCGCGGTCTCGCGCGAACGGCGCGGCGAGCACCGCCTGCGCTACAGCGGCGGCGCCTGGGAGCGCCGCACCGACGCCCCGCCCACCGCCGAATGGCCCTTCCCCGCGCCGATGGGCCCCCGACAGGTCGTCACGGAGTTCACCATGGCCGACGTCGTCACCGTGACGGACCACCTGGCGATCCGTGACGTCCACACGCACATGGCCGCCGGCGCCGCCCGGGACATCGCCTCGTCCGACACGCCCCCGCCCGCCGCCACCGACGCGCTCGGCCGCTCCGACCAGACCTTCCTGGTCGACGTGGTCGTCCGCTCGGGCGGTGCGGAGCGCCGGCTCTTCGCCGAGGGCCGCGACATCTACGCCGTCACCGCGCCCCTGGTCGTCGAGGCCCTCGACCGCGTCCTGACCGGACGGACCCGCACCACCGGCGTCGCCTCGGCCGGCCGCATCTTCGACGCGGCCGACTTCCTCGCCGCCCTCGCGCCCCACGTCACCGTCCACCCGGGCGCCTGACGCGCCTCCCGGCCCACCGCCCCGCCCGGCCCGGCGGCGCGGACTACTCCCGCCGCCGCCACGCGGCTAGGCTCCGGGGATGCAGCGAGCTGAGATCCTCAAGCGAGTGATCGGAATCCTGACGGAAGCTCAGGAGATCCGCCGCGCCGTGGAGGCCGGTGAGGAGGACGAGAGGGCCGAGCTCGAACCGAGCGTGGTGACCCAGATGCTGAACGAGATGCTGCCGGACATCAGCGTGCCTGCCGACGCGACCCCGCAGGAGGTGGCGCGCAGCGTCGCCGGAGCGCTCGGCCCGGTCCTGCAGACCATGATCTCGGGCTTCACCCTGGCGTTCACCAGCCTCGCGATGACCCACGACGGCGGTCAGGACGACGTCTCCTCGGCCGAGGTGCTGCGCACGCTGGCCCTCCAGGTGGAGGCCGGGATGTTCGACGAGGGCGCCTGACCGGCTGCGGGAACGCACGACGCTGGCGTCGTGCGTTCCGCGCGTTCAGGACGTCAGCGGCTGGGGCAGGCCGCCTGGGTGACCTTGCCGGCCGTGGCGCCCGTCGAACCGGGGTCCAGGGTCAGGCACCTCCCGGTCCACTGGTTGATGAAGTAGTAGCCCCGCGCCCCGCCGAGCATGTTCACCGGAATCACGTTCCACAGCTGGCTGCCGGAGGACCACCGGGTCTCGCACGGCCACCAGAACATCTGGGTGCCGTCGCCCGGCGGCGTGCCGTTGTTGTACGGGACCGTGAGGCAGTTGCCGTTGCCCGCCCTGATCCAGTAGTAGCCCTTGCCGTCGTACTGGGGCGGCATGGCGGTCCACTGCTGGCTGCTGGGCGCCGGGTTCGCGCAGGCGCGCTGCGTGACCAGCCCGCCCTGGCCGTCGCTGAACGTGTCACCGCGCACCATGCACCGGTTCGTCGCGGTCGTGCCGACGTACTGCCTGCCGGAGTTGACCGTCCAGACGGCGGGGTGCGCCTCCTGCACGTACGCGTTGCGGTTGAGCTCGGCGACCACCGACAGCGGGGTGACGCCGGGCGTGTCGCTGCTCTCGAAGTAGTTCACCGCGATGAAGTTCGGGTTGCGTCCCGCGGCGGGCCGGCAGTCCCGGTCGATGCGGTTCTTGAGGTTGATCCCGTTGTCGGCGTCGGACTTGCTGCCCGGGACCACGTCGTTCGAATTGAACTGGTTCATGGTGAACACCGGGGTGAGGACACCCTTGTTCGGCATGGGGTTCTGGTTCACGGGCTGGCTCTGGCCCCGCCGCTCGCAGCCCGCCGGCCGGCCGTCGTACGAGTACCGGGTCTCCACCGTGTGCGCCCACGTGTACATCAGGGCTCCCGAGCCGACCGGCACGTCGTCGGCCCACTTGTCCTGGAACACCACCAGGCGCCGGTTGTCGGAGACCATCCGGCTGAGGAGCGGCCAGTTCCGGCCGGTGATGTTGTAGGCGCCGGGCGAGAACAGCATGTTGCCGGCGCCCTTGGCGTTCAGGACGTCCGCGATCTTCCTGGTGAGCGTCTCCCGGCTGGCGTAGTTCTCCAGGAAGAGCGTGACCACCTCCGTCGGGTTCGCCTTCAGGAAGTCGACGATCGTCTCGAGGTCCTTCTCGAACCACGAGTAGCAGAGGAACTCGGTGTGGCACAGCAGGACGTCGCTGTCCTGCGTCTCGGTGTTGACCGTGATGTCGTAGGTGTCGAGCATCAGCCCGCGCACCCCGCTCCGGAGCTGGTCCGCGATCGAGCGGGACTGCGCGCGCGGGCCCGGCACGACCGCGGTGTTGGCGTACGCGTTGTGCGTGGTCACCCACGACCACTGGTCGAAGCGCGCGGCCCCGTACTTGCTGTCCGCCGCGGCCGCGGGCGCAGGTGCGGTCAGCGCGGCGGCGAGGAAGAGGAACGAAAGGGCCGTCAAGGCCAGTTGCCGCAGGGTACGCGTACGGCGGGTGCCCGGACGGGGCGCGCCGCCTCCGGTCCCGGCCGTCACGGCGCGAGAGCCTGTAGTCCGCATGTCTCTCTTTCACACTGGTGGGGCGACCCGGCGCGCCAGGGCGCCCGGGCCGGCAGGGTTCGAGGGGACCGGGCGCCGCGGCGGAGCCGACCGGCATCGCCCGGGTTGCCCCCAGCCAACACGGCGCGTGCGGCCCCGGGCCAGGCGGTTCCACCGGCAGGAATGACGCCCCGGACACTTCTGCCGGATGGCTCCGGCATGCGGGGCGGGCTGCGGAACGCCGGCTCACCCCGCGCCGAGGTCGGCGAACACCAGGTGGTGGTCCGAGTAGGGCGTCGGGACGACCCGGTGCCGGAGCGGGACGGGACCCCGCAGGAAGACGTAGTCGAACGTGAGCTGCCAGTCGGTGGTCGGCACGCAGGCCCCGGCGGACGCGCACCCCGGCTCCGAGTCCGCGGTCACGCTCCGCACCACGGCCAACTCGGGCGCGTCCGGCACGGCGTTGAAGTCGCCGAGCACCACGGCACGGTCGTGGCGGGCGACGGCGGCCGCGAGGACGCGGGTCTGGGCCGCCCGCACGTCCTCCTGGCGCCGCTGGGCGAGGTGTGTGTTGAACACCCGGACGGACCGGCCGGCCACGGTGGTCGTGACCGCCAGGTAGCCCCGGTCCTCGGAGCCGCCGTCGGGGTACTCCACCGTGACCGGGTCCGTCAGCGGCGTCGCCGAGAGCACGGCCTGGCCGTAACCTCCCGGCCTCCACGGCAGCCCGCCGCAGCGGGACCGGTTCCGCAGCACCGGCCCGTACTCGACGTGGTAGGCGAGTCCGTACAGTCCCTCCAGGTAGTCCCTGATCTTCGCGACGTCGGCGGTACAGGCCTCCTGGAGCGCCACGACCTGGGGCGCGTACGTGGCGATCTGCGCGGCCCGCTCGGCATTGCCCTCCCCGCAGGGGTTGCAGAGGTTCCAGGTCATGACCCGGTTCGGTACGACGTGCCCGACGGCTCCCGCGGGCAGCGGCCTCCCGTGGACGGCACCGCTCGGCGCGCTGGGCCCGAGGAGCACCACGCAGGCGCCGGCCAGCGCGCCGGCGAGCCACCGCCCGCTCCTACCGAGCACCGTCGCCTCCTCACAGCGGACGCACGCGGCATCCGACGTCCCTCCCGTCACCTGAGGCTATAGGACAGGAGAGGGCCTAGCGTGGGGGAATGGAGCTGCTGCTGATCTCGGACACGCACGTCCCGGCACGGGCCCGGTCACTGCCGGCGGAGCTGCTCGACGCGGTGCCGCGCGCCGACGTCGTCATCCACGCGGGGGACTGGGTGGACACCGCCACCCTCGACCTCCTCCAGGAGCGGTCGCGCCGCCTGGTCGCCGTGTACGGCAACAACGACGGCCCGGAGCTGCGCGCCCGCCTTCCCGAGGTCGCGTACGCGGACCTGGGCGGCCTGCGGTTCGCCGTGGTGCACGAGACCGGCCCGGCCCAGGGCCGCGAACGGCGCTGCGCCGAGCGCTTCCCGGACACCGACGTGCTCGTCTTCGGCCACAGCCACATCCCGTGGGACTCGTCGGCCGACGACCGGCTGCGGCTGCTCAACCCGGGCTCTCCGACGGACCGGCGGCGCGAGCCGCACTGCACGTACATGACCGCGCGGGTGTCGGCCGCCGGACTGGAGGACGTCCGGCTGCACCGGCTGCCCGGCCGCTCGGCCTGACGCCCGCGGTCGCCCCCGACCGCCATGTCAGGGGCGGCCGGTGTTCATCCGCCGGTCATGTCCCATTACAATGACATGTGAAATATCACATGTCATGCCACCGCAGGGGTGGCCACCTGACAAGGAGTTCGCCATGTCGACGACCAAGACCCGCTTAGCCGCCCTCGCGACCGGTGTCCTGGGCCTCGCCGCCCTCACGCTCGGCCCCGCCCACGCCGCCACGCCGCCGGCGGCGGCCACCGAAACGGTCGTCACGTGCGGCCCCTCCGGCCTCCAGGCGGGTCTGTCCACCCGGCTGTGCGCCGAAGTCACCGGCACCACCGTCGAGTTCTACGGCACGGTCGGCCTCGCCGGCCCGCCCTCGCCAGGCAGCCCCGCGCCCGCCCCGAAGGAACTGCTGACGACGCTCTCCGCGCAGGTCGTCGGCAGCACCACGCCGCCGGACACGCGGTACCGGCAGGTCGTCTTCCTGACCGCACCCCTCGAAGTGCGCGGCCTCGGCGGCGAGTACCCCTGCGGCTCGACCGTCCGCGGCACCTTCGGCGTGGCGTCCTACCCGCGCTCCGCCAGCCCGGTCGCCCACGAGGTCACCCTCACCTGCTGACCGCACACCGCCCCGTACCGCCGTGTCCGCCCGGCGGTACGGGAGCCGGTGCCGGCCCGCCGGCCGACCGGCCGTAGCGTGGGCCCATGCCGATCACACCGTCACGCGTGGAACTGCACCCGCTCACCCGCTCCGACCAGGACGAGTTCTGCGCCCTGGTCCGCGCCAGCTCCGAGCTGCACGGGCCGTGGATGCAACTGCCCTCCACGGCATCGGAGTTCACGCCCTGGATGGACCGCTTCGAGGACGGCACCAACCTGGGCTTCCTCGTCCGCGTCCGGGACACCGGCGCGGCCGCCGGCATGGTCAACATCAACTCGGTCATCCGGGGCCGCTACCAGGGCGCCTCCCTCGGCTACGCGGCCTTCGCCCCGTCCGCAGGACGCGGCTACATGACCGAGGGCCTCACCGCCACCCTGCGGCACGCCTTCAACGACCTGCTCCTCCACCGCCTGGAGGCCAACATCCAGCCGGGCAACGAACCGTCCCGCGCCCTGGTCCGCCGCCTCGGCTTCCGGTACGAAGGCCTCTCGCCCGCCTACCTCTACATCGACGGCGCCTGGCGCGACCACGAACGCTGGTCCCTCACCACCCCCACGCCCTCCACCCCGCACCCGACCCTCCCCGAGGTCTGACCCCCCGGAGCCGCCACCCGGCCCCGCAGCCGGGGCGCAGCCTCCCACCCGTCCCGTCCCGTCCCCTGCCCCGGCACGGACCGGCACACGGGCCCGGGGGAGCCCCGCCCCGCTCAGGCGCGCAGGCCGGCCCGCCTGAGCGTCAGCCGGGACAGGTCGTCGATGGCCCTGGCGTCCCCGCGCCGCCACGCATCGGCGAGGCCCCCCGCCGGCACCGGGACCGAGGCCAGGTCCTTCACCGGCCCGGTCAGCGCCCGCAGGGCCAGCAGGTCGGCCCCGCCGGGAGCATCGCGCAGGGCCTGGATGCGGGCGCTGCGCCGGATCCAGTGCACGCGCGGCGGGAGCCACAGCACCAGTACGAAGGCCACGGAGAAGAAGATCAGGGCGAACGTCGTCAGATCGGCCACCCTCCCGACCAGGTCCTGCAGCGACTGCCCGGCGTCCGAGAGCCCGTCGCTGGCGTCGGCGGCGGACTGCAGGGGCTTCTTCAGCACGTCCCCGATCAGCGGAACGTTCGACGCCGCGTCCCCCGCGTCGTTGAGCCCGGACGCCAGGCTCCCACCCGCGTCCTCCACCTTCCGCCCCGGCTCGGCCAGCAGCATGATCGCGTCGTGGACGGCCAGCGCGAACCAGACCGCCACGGTCACCAGGACCACGGCCGTCAGGTCGGCCAGCACCTGCCGGAGACGACGGGCGGGGGTCTGGGCGTAGAGGCGCATCGGCGTGCTCCTGTTCCGGCGGCATCGACGGACGGGACCGGTCCGGTCCCCGACGGCGAGGCACGACGGCCGTGACAGCCCGTCATGGCCCGTACGCCCGACCGTACGTGCTCACCTGCCCTCGCACCCGTCTCCGCATACCCGTGTCGGCCCGGGCGCCGCCCGCGTGCGCCCCCGCGCGCCGTTCCGCACCGGCCTGTGCAGGTACGGCTGGGACGGACGCAGACGCTGGAGTGGGCCGCCACTTCCACGACGGCCTCACGCCGTACTTCGCCGCCGCTGCCCGCCCCGGGCACTCCGTACCGGTCTGGCAGCTGTGACGCGGCGAACGAATCGGTCCGCACCCGCATGCCGGTCCGGCATCCGGGGAGCAGCGGGTCATGAGCACCAGCAACCCCGACCCCGACCCCCGCACCACCCCCGGGCTGACCGGCGGCGGATCCGTACCGCCCGGTGAGACCCCGCCGGCGGAGTCCGGCACCGGAACGGGAACGGGCCCGTACCGCCCGCTGAAGCGCGGGTGGGGCGGCGGCCCGCTCACGATCGTGATCGTCCTCGCAGTCCTGGTGGCCCTGTTCTTCCTCGTCTACGGCATCCTCGTGGCCCTCTGAACCCCACTGCCCGGACCCCGTCTGTGTCATCATCGTCACCGACAGACACACCGCACGTCCGGGGGGTTCCGTGCAGGCACTGGGCATTCTCTTCGCGATCATGATCGCGCTGGCCGTCGTCCTGATCGTCAGGATCACGCGCCGCGGAACCAGCGGCGCCGAAACGGCGGAAGGCCTGCGCCTGGAACAGGACCGCCGGGTCCAGGCCCACCAGGACCGCATGTCGTACAACGCGATGCTGATGCACGGCACCCCGCCCACCATCAGCGACAGCTACCGCCCCTGACGACGCCCCGCCCCGGCGGGGGAGGGCCCGTCCGGGCGGGCCGGTGGCGGACCCCGGGCCGGTCACCGGTCCGCCAGCCCTGCGTTCACGCGTCGCTGCGGCCCGCCGGTACGGCGGCAGGCGCGCCGGCGGGGTCCGGCTCGGCACCGGAGCCCGCGGCGGCGAGCCCCCGCGGCATCCGGCTCGCCGCGACGGCGATGAACAGCGCGACGCCGATCGCCGTGGCGATCCCCGTACGCAGCGAGCCGGCCTCCGCGACGAAGCCGATCAGCACCGGACCGACGAGCAGGCCCGAGTACCCGATCGCCGACACCTGGGCGATGGCGGCGTCGGAGCGGCCAGGGACGACCGAGCCCGCCAGCGACATGCACAGCGGCACCACGATGCAGACGGCCAGTCCCGTCAGCCCGAACCCGGCGATCGCCCAGGCCGCGGACGGCGCCACGACCACCAGCAGCACGCCGAGAGCCGTCGTGGTGCCGGCCGCCGCCAGGAGCGGGCGGCTGCCGTAGCGCAGGCGCAGCCGGTCGCCGAAGAGCCGCCCGGTGAAGGTGGCCACCTCGTACAGCGGGTAGGCGAGGGCGGCGACCGCCTCCGTCGTGTGCAGCTCCCGCGTCAGGAGCAGGCCGCTCCAGTCCGCCACCAGCCCTTCGAGGAGGAGGGCCATGAAGGCGACGGCGCCGATCAGGTAGACGATGCCGGGCAGGTTGCCGCGCTGCTCGGTCTCCTCCTCCTCGGCCGGCTCGTCGAGGTACGTCCAGCCCACCGCGAAGGCCGACGGCAGCGCGACGGCCGCGACGCCCAGCACCGAAGCGGTGTACGGGACGTCCAGCGCGGCCAGCAGCACGGCCAGCAGCCCGCCGGCCACCGCGCCGGCGCTCCACCCGGCGTGGAACCCGTTCATCAGCGGCCGTCCGGCCCGCCGTTCGACCAGGCTGCCCTGCGCGTTCATCATCGCCTCGGCCACGCCGGACGTCACGCCGAAGCCCGCGGCGGCGGCCAGCAGCAGCGGGAACGAGGGGCTGAGGGCGATCAGGCCCACGGACACGGTCACCAGCGGGGTGCCGATCCGCAGCAGCAGCCGGTTCCCGACCGCCGCGACGATCCAGCGCATGCACTGCATGGTGAGCGTCGCCGCGACGCCCCAGGACAGGATCACCAGCCCCACGTCGCCCGTGTCCAGGCCCAACTTGGCGGCCAGGCCCGGGAGTCTGGCGGCCAGGATGCCGTTCACCACACCGACGAGGGCGAAGGTGCCGAGGACACCTCTGTGGGCGCGCCGCAGGGCGCTTGCCGGGGGAGTGTGCATGCTCCGTCTTCCTCTGTGCTCATACGGGCAACTGCCAAGCACGTCAAGGCTGCACGGCAGGATTTCTTCTTGATCAGAAGTGTGCCGGAAGGCTTGCGCTGATTACTAGATCATCTCGTAGGATCTTCGCACCGGACATCGAGGGGAGTGGGAAAGGTACGGCTGCCACCAGCAGCCCATGACACCTTGCACCCCCCCATTCATCCGGATCCCCCCACGCGTCCCGGCATCCCCGCATGCCCCGCGCATCCCCGTGATCCAGCCGACACCGCGGCGCCCGTACGAGGCGCGCCGCGTGAGTGAAGGACGAAGGATTGATCTCCCGACTGCACGACCCCGCCTGGCGGGGCTTCGCCAGCGACAACAACGCAGGAATCCACCCGGACGTCCTGGCCGCCCTCACCACCGCCAACGAGGGCCACCAGACGGCGTACGGCGACGACGTCTACACCGAACGGCTCCAGCACGTCTTCCGCGACCACTTCGGCGCGGGCGCGACCGTGTACCCCGTGCTCACCGGCACCGGCGCGAACGTGGTGGGCCTCCAGGCCATGAGCGAGCCCTGGGGCGCCGTCATCTGCGCCGAAAGCGCCCACGTCAACACCGACGAGTGCGGCGCCCCGGAGCGGATCGCCCACCTCAAACTGCTCACCGTCCCGACACCCGACGGCAAGCTCACGCCCGCCCTCATCGAGCAGCAGGCAGGCGGGCGCGGCGACGTGCACCGCGCCCAGCCGACCGTCGTCACGATCACCCAGCCCACCGAACTCGGCACCCTGTACACGCCGCAGGAGATCGCCGACATCTGCGCGTACGCCCACGAGCGCGACATGACGGTGTACCTCGACGGCGCCCGGCTGGCCAACGCCGCGGCCGCCCTCGACGTCCCCCTGCGCGCCCTCACCACCGACGCGGGCGTGGACGTCCTCTCCTTCGGCGGCACCAAGAACGGCCTGCTGCTGGGCGAAGCCCTCGTCGTGCTCCACCCGGACGCCGTCCGCGGCACCGAGTTCCTGCGCAAGGCCGCGGCCCAGCTGGCATCCAAGATGCGCTTCGTGTCGGCCCAGTTCATCGCCCTGATGGAGTCCGGAGCGTGGCTGGCCAACGCCCGCCACGCCAACGCCATGGCGCGCCGCCTGGCCGAAGCCGTCGGGGCGCTGGCCGGCGTACGCATCAGCCGGCCGGTGGAGTCCAACGCGGTCTTCGCCGTGCTGCCCGCGGACGCCACCGCCCGCCTGCAGAAGCGCCACCCCTTCTACGTGCGCGACGAACGGAGTGGTGAGGTCCGCTGGATGTGCTCCTTCGACACCACCCCGCAGGACGTCGACGCCTTCGCCGCGGCCGTGGCCGAGGAACTCGCGGCGCCCCGCACGGACTTGGGAGCGGCACGGACGTGAACACCCCAGCCACGTACAGGAACGCCGACCCCGACCACAGCGGACAGCCCCTCCCCGCGCGGGTCCGCCGCGCGCCCTTCACCGGCGACGGTGCCGTCGAGGCCGGGCTGAACTGGAGCCAGCAGGAGATCTGGGCGCTGATCGAGAAGGCGGCGCCGGACCACCACGTCTACAACGTGGTCGAGGCCTTCCGCGTACCGCCCGGCCTCCGCCCCACCGAGGACGAGTGCCTCGACGCGCTCTCGCTCCTCCTCTCGCGCCACGAGGCGCTGCGCTCGGTCTTCCCGCGCACGCCGGACGGCCGTGTCCTGCAACGCGTGCTCACCGAGGGCGAACTGCCCGTCGAGTTCGTGGACACCCCCACGACCTCGGGCGACGAGATCGCCGTACTCGAGCGCTTCTTCGCCACCAGGCGCTTCTCCTTCGCCGACGAACTGCCGATGCGCCTGGTGCTCCTGGTCACCGGGGGCCGGGTGTGGGGCGGGGTGTACGTCTTCTCGCACATGGCGGTCGACTGGTACGCCCTCCAGCACCTGGCCGAAGAGGTCGCCGAGTACTTCCGCAACGGGCGCACGCTCGCTCCGCTGCCGCCCGGCACCATGACCTCGGCCGGCCTGGCCGAGTGGCAGGAGTCGCCCGACGGCATCCGCCGGCGCGACCGCACCCTGGCCCACGTGGCCGCGCTCTACCGCGACCGGCCGCCCCTCGCGCTGCCGCCGGCGGTCGCGGACCTCCCCGAGGCGTCGGCGTACCGGCAGGCGGCCCTCCGTTCGCACGCCGCCCAGCACGCCGCCGCCCGCATCGCGGAGGACACCGGCCTGAGCGTCGCGGCGGTCATCGTGGGCGCGACGGCCCTGCTGCTGCGCGAGCTCACCGGAAGCGACCGCATCGACCTGCACCTCACCAGCTCGCAGCGCTTCGGCCGGGACAGCCGCACCACGATCGCCACGATGATGCAGGAGAGCTACTTCTCGGTGGACCTCGCCGGCGCCGACCTGCCCCAGGCGGTCAAAAGGTCCTGGCTGGCGGCCATCACCGCCTTCCAGAAGTCCGGATGCGACGCCGACAGCATGAACCGGCTCCTCGCCGAGCTGGGCGGCGGCCCTGACGCACCACTGCGCTTCGCGTACTGCATCAACGACCGGCGCACGCTGCCGGCGGACGCGGCCGTACGACGCGACGTCCCGGCCGCCGGCCTCCTGCCCCGCACCGTCCTCACCTGGCTCCCGGTCACCGAGCAGGAACCCTTCTACCTCATCGTCGACGACGGAGAAGGGGCGGGAGAGCAAGCCGGAGCGGATGCCGGCGAGGGCGGGGGCCCGTACCTCGAGTTCTCCCTGACCTGCGACATCCGGCACGTCACCGAAACCCGCATGGAGTCCTTCCTGCGCGAACTGGAGCACTCGCTCGTCGCGCTGGCCGACTCCGCCGCATGACCGAGGCCGCCACCCGGGCGGCCGACCGTACCAGCACCAACCCGAAAGAACGCATCACCATGGACGATTCCGGCTTCAGCACCATGCTCGCGCGCCTCTCCGAGAAGTCGCGCGACGAGTACTACAACCCGTACACCAAGTTCACGTGGCCCGACACCGTGCCCGAGGACCAGTGGTGGATGAACCCCGACTACCTCACCGTCTCCGGCACCGGTCTGATCGACGACGAGAAGACGCTCAAGGCGCTCGCCCGCTACGAGACGGTCAACTTCTTCAGCCTGCACGTCCACGGCATCCGCGAGCTGATGATCGAGGTCGCGAAGCGCATCCACACCCCCGACTTCGCCGAGTACAACGAGTACCTGCACCACTTCATCGGCGAAGAGAACGCCCACATGTGGTTCTTCGCCGAGTTCTGCCACCGGTACACCGGCGGCATCTACCCGGAGGCCGCCTCCCCGCTCCGCCGCGAGGGCTTCGGGAACCTGTGGGACGACGTGATCGTCTTCTCCCGGATCCTGATCTTCGAAGAGATCTTCGACTACTACAACAGCCGCATGGGCAAGGACCAGCTGATCCCGGACATCCTCCGCGAGATCCACGCGGCCCACCACCACGACGAGAGCCGCCACGTCGCCTTCGGCAAGCAGCTCGTCAAGCGCCTCTACGACCGCGCCCTGGCCGCCGACCCGGACCGCCGCGAGGAGATCGAGAAGTACGTCAAGGACTACATGACGTACTCCGTGCGCAGCCTCTACAACCCGCAGATCTTCCGTGACTGCGGCGTCGAGAACCCCCTCGCCGTCCGGCGCGAGGCGCTCTCGCACCCGGTGCGCGAGGCGTTCCACGTCAAGCTCATGGCCCGGGTCGACCGGTTCTTCGTCGCCGGCGGAATCTTCAGCACCTCTTGGGGGACCGACCATGTCAGCGCCTGAGCACACCAGCACCAGCACGAGCCCGGCCACGGCACACCCGTCGATGGACACCGTCCTCGCCTTCCTCCGGAAGCTCAACGCCTCCGTGGACACCATCGCCTGGGACCGCGACCTCATCGAGGCCCGGATCCTCGACTCGCTGGCCTTCGTCGAGTTCCTCCTGCTCATCGAGGAACTGACCGGCGAGCCCGTCGATCTGGCCACGACGGACGTCAACAACTTCCGCACGCTGGAGCGCATCGACGCGTTCCTCACGGAAGGTGCCGGCCATGCCCACGCCTGATGCCGGCCTGCGCGCCCCCGTCGACGTCACCGACGGCCTGGTCACGCTCGGCCCCGAAGCGGTCCGCCTCCGGGCCGCCCTCGACCGGGTGTTCACCGGCTGGGCGGCCGAGGCCGGCGCCGCCGAGGTCCTCTACCCGCCGCTGATCCCGGTCGCCGACCTGGCGCGCTTCGACTACTTCACCAACTTCCCGCACCTGGTCCTGGCCGCCGCGGCGGTCAACACGGACGCGATCGCCGACCTGCCCACGCACCCCGCGGAGCAGGGCACCACCCTCGGCGGCCACCAGCTCGCCGAGGCCGGCCTGGTCCTGCCCTCGGCCGCCTGCTACAACGCCTACCTGTCCCTGACGGGCAGCCGGCTCGACGCACCGGTCCGGTTCACCACCATCGCGCAGTGCTTCCGGCGCGAGACGCACTACGAGGGCCTGCGCCGCCTGCACGGCTTCACGATGCGCGAGATCATCGCCGTCGGCGACGCCGAAACGGTCAAGGGCCACCTCACCACCCACAAGGACCTCGTCCTCGGCTTCGCCGCCCACCTGGGACTCGACCTCACGACGGAGGTCGCCACGGACCCGTTCTTCGACGCCAACGGCTCCCGGGCCGTGATGCAGCGGCTCTTCCCCACCAAGGAGGAGTTCGTCGCCGACGGCGGCCTCGCGATCGCCTCCGTCAACTACCACCGCAACTTCTTCGGCGAGCGTGCCGGGATCACGTACGCGGGCGAAGAGGCCCACACCTCGTGCGTGGCCTTCGGCATGGAGCGGTGGCTGCACGTCCTCGCCGGGCGCTTCGACGGCGACTGGCAGGCCGCGGAAGAGGCAGTGGCGTCCTTCCCCCTCCCCGAGGGGACGGCATGACCGGCCACCTGATGCCGGCCGAGTGGGAACCCCACGAGGCCTGCATGCTGGCCTGGCCGCCGTACGAGTCGCTGTGGGGCGACAGCTTCGGCTCCGTCGAGCGGGAGTACGCGGAGACCGTCCGGGCCATCGCCGCCTTCGAACCGGTGATCCTGCTCGTCCGGCCCGGCCAGGCCGAGCGGGTCAGGGCACTCTGCGAAGTCGACGTCACCACCGTGGAAGTCCCCATGGACGACGCCTGGCTCCGCGCGACCGGACCCATCGTGGTCCACGGCCCGCAGGGCCGGGTCGGCGTGGACTTCCGCTACAACTCCTTCGGCGAACGCTTCCACCCGTACGCCCAGGACGACCGGATCACCGAGCGGCTGCTCCCCGTCCTGGGCATCGAGCGCCGGGCCACGATGACGGTCCTCGAAGGCGGGGCCATCAGCGTCGACGGCGAAGGCACGCTGATCGCCACCGAGCAGTGCGTCCTGAACGCCAACCGCAACCCGCGGCTCGGCCGCGCGGACGTCGAGGCCGAGTTCGAGGCCCTGCTCGGCGCGACCAAGGTGATCTGGCTGCCGTACGGTCACCTCGCCGGCGACACCGACGGACACGTGGACCACGTGTGCCAGTTCATCGGACCCGGCCGGGTCCTGGTGGAGGCGCCGGGAGACCCCGCGCGCCCCGACCACGCCCGCCTCAAGGCCAACCGCGCCGTCCTCGAAGCCGTCACCGACGCGGCCGGCCGGAGCCTGGAGATCCTCGAACTGCCGCCGCAGCAGCCGGTACGCGTCCACGGCCAGGACGCCGTCGTGAACTACATGAACTTCTACATCGCCAACGGCGGAGTGATCATGCCGCTGGCCGGCACGAGCCGCGACGCCGAGGCGCTGGAAGCCGCCGCCAAGGCCTTCCCTGACCACCGCGTCGTAGGAGTCGAGGCCCCCACCCTGGCCACGGGCGACGCAGGCATCCACTGCATCACCCAACAACTCCCCGCCCCCCGACCCCACTGACGCCAAAACCCCACCCACCCACCCACCCACCCACCCACCCACGATCCACCCCCCCCTGCCGTCTCTGCTGCCCTCCCGGGGCCGGCAGAGCCGGCAGGGGCACATGAGCGAGAATCAGGCACCCGACCCACCCGCGAAAGGAAGCAGCCCGTGGAGTACACCCTGATCACCGACTCCACGCACGCCCGGCAGGCACTCGCCGAACTCGCCCCGGTCTACGAAGCGGTCTTCGCCGAACCCCCGTACAACGAAGGCCCGCAGGACGTCACCGACTTCCTGGCCCGCTACGCGTGGGAACACACCATCCCCGGCTTCCGACTGGTCCTGGCCCGCGAGGACACGACCTTGGCCGGCTTCGCCTACGGCCGCCCCCTGCCGGCCACCGCCGTCTGGTGGCACGGCGTCCTCGACACCAGCCTCCCCCCGGCCTTCACCCGCGAGGACGGCCACCGCACCTTCGCCGTCATGGAACTCGCCGTACTCACCCGGCACCGCGGCAACCACACCGGCCGACACCTGCACGACCTGCTCCTGAACGGCGTCACCGCAGAACGCGCCGCCCTGTGCGTCCGCCCCGAATCCCGGGCCGCCACCTGGTACGAACGCCTCGGCTACACCCCCGTAGCCCTCACCCAACCCACACCCGACGCCCCGGTCTACCGCTCCATGATCAAGACCCTGCGTCAAATCCCGGGCGCCACCAGCCGGAAGGCAGCACCCTCGGGGACGAACCAGTGTGAGGTGTAGTCGGCGGGGATCGCGTAAGGGTGTTGCGGGTCGGTCAGCACTCGCAGGATGAGCTCCGTGGCGGTGCAGTCGAACCGATCTCCCACGTCCTCGCCGACACCCATGACGCAGACCGGCCAGGCATCGGGGTCCTCGCCCTCGGTGAGCCAGCAGTACACGAGCTCCAGCTCATTGCTCGCCCATGGCAGGGCACCGGTCTCCTCGTGGAAGGCGGCCCAGGCAGCAAGGTCCTCGGGCAGGTGCAGGTCGACGTACCCGTCGTCGAACGTCCCCTTCCCGAACCGTTCGACGAGCCGCTTGTAGTCGCCCGGCAAGCGATATCCGAGACGTCGCTCGGCAGCCGCCCAGTCGACCTGAAGTACCTGCTCCGAAGGCCAGTCGGCAGCGTCCGCCAACGACTGCAGCGCGTCGACGTCCTCACGTTCTCCGGTCATGGAGAGGAGTCAAGCACGTGATCACCTGGACCGTGTGCGTCGCGTCGGCAGTGCTGCGCGCGAGCACCGGCGAGGAGCGCTGACGGCCCCTGCTTGAGCGCGACCGGCTTACACTTCCTCGGCCGCCGGGGCAGCGGAGTGCGGCGCGGCGGTCCTGCGGCGGCGGTACGCGATGACGCCGCACCCCAGCAGGACGAGGGCGGCCACGCCGGCCACACCGAGGGCCGTCTGCTCGGCGAAGAGCCGGCCCAGCACTTCGAGGACGCCGAGCCCCGCGGTCGCGTAGATCAGCGCCCAGGCCGCTCCGCCCAGGAACAGGGCGGGGAGGTAGCGCGACAGCGGCATCCGCATGCTGCCCGCGAGGAAATTGGCTGCGGTCTGGAAGCCGACCGTCAGGAAGGAGACGGCCACCACCGGCGCGCCCCACCGCTGGATCGCCCGCTCGGCGCGCTGGAACTTCGCTGAGGAGATCCGGTCGGCGAACCGGCTGCGCCGGGCACCGGCACCCGCGAGCCACCCGACGGCGAACGTCCCTCCGGCACGGAGCAGGACGATGAAGTACAGGGCCCCGGCTGTGAGCGCGATCCTATCCACGGCGCTCCGTCCCGTACCCCGGCCCGAATCCCGGGGCATCCGTCATCCGCACGAGCGTCCGGCCCCAGCCGGGCGCACGACGCGCACAAGCCCGCTCAACGTCTCCCACCTGCGCCCGCCTCTGCCCGTTCCGTCCTATGGGTGCCACCTGCGCCACCGGGACCCGAACCTGCACGCCCGCACGCCAAGCAAGGCAAGCCTAACCGAACGCCGATACGGCAGTACAGGCACCGGTCAGACGGCGCCGGCAAGGACGGTGGCCACCATCCTCCGCACGGCGCCGGCCTGCGGCGGGCCGCCCGTCCGGTCGGCGAACAGCAGGTGCCCGGCGCCCACGAGCGTGGGGGCGAGCGTGTCGACGTCGACGTCATCGGCCAGGCGCCCCGACTCCCGCTCGGCGACGAGGTAGGCGGCGATCATGGCGGTGCCCTGCACTGCCGGCGGGATGCCGGCCTGCCCGGCCTCGCGCAGCCGCCCGCGGAGGCCGTCGCGGAACGTGACGAGCGCGATGAGAGCCACGGTGACCGGCTCGAAGAGGTCCCGCAGTGCGTCGGCGAGGTTGTCCGCCACGTTCCCGGTTCCGGCGGCCGCGCACAGCGTCGCGGTGCGGTCCTCGATGCCGCGGACGCGGCCCAGGACCAGCTCCGCCAGGAAGGCGTCGAAGTCGGCGAAGTGCCGGTGCAGCACCCCCTTGGCGCAGCCCGCCTCCTCCGCGACGGCCCGGCTCGTCAGCGCTTCGGGCCCGTCCCTGAGCAGGACGCGCTCGGCGGCGTCCAGCAGCTGGCCCCGCACGTTGTGGATGTGTACGCCTGTGGGCACCGTCTTCCTCCCCGCGCAGGGCCTGCGCCTTAACAAGTGGGCGGCCGCCCACTAAGGTGGGCGCATGCCCACTTTACCGCCGGACCAGCCCGCCGAGCCCCGTCCTGCACCAGCACCAGCACCCCGCCCCGAGCCCCACCGCCACCGGCAGACCGCCGAATCCTTCGGCGCGGACGCCGCACGCTACGACCGCACCCGACCGCCGTATCCCGAGGCACTGGTGCACAGGATCGTCGCGGCCGCCCCCGGCCGGCACGTCCTCGACGTCGGCGCCGGGACCGGCATCGAGGCCCGGCAGTTCCAGGCGGCCGGCTGCACGGTGCTCGGCGTCGAGCCCGACGAGCGGATGGCCGCTTTCGCGCGACACGGCCACATCGAAGTCGAAGTCGCCAGGTTCGAGGACTGGGAGCCGGCCGGCCGGCGGTTCGACGCGGTCGTCGCCGGCACCTCCTGGCACTGGGTGGACCCCGTCGCCGGCGCGGCCAAGGCCGCCCGGGCGCTCCGCCCCGGCGGCCTGCTGGCCCCCTTCCACCACGTACCCCAGCTCCCGCCCGAGGTGCTCGACGCCCTCGCCGGAGCGCTCCGACGGGTCGCCCCCGACTCCCCGTTCGACCCCGGAGTGCTGCGCGGCCCGGCCGTGGACGCGTACCGGCCGCTCTTCGCGCGGATCGCCGACGGCATCCGGCAGACGGGCCGCTTCACGGAGCCGCAGCAGTGGCACTTCCCCTGGGAACGCACGTACTCCCGGGCGGAGTGGCTCGACCAGCTCCCCACCTTCGGCGTGCTCACCCGACTCCCCGCCGACGCACTGGCGGAGGTCCTCGACAGCGCCGCGACCGCGATCGACCGGCTCGGCGGCCACGCGACCATGCCCTACACCTCGGTCGTGATCATCTCGACCCGCCTGGGCGAGGACGGCAGCACCCCCACCCAGCCGTCACGCGCCCCCGTGTAACGCCCGATACGTTGACCGGCTCTCCGAGGGCGCCGTGACCTCGCTGCCCATCCTGGGCGGACTGCTCGCCTGTACGACGGCGCCGAGGTGCTCCTGAAGCCGGGCCTCGGCAAGCCGGGCCTCGGCTCGGCGGCCGACCGCATCTCGGCGACGCGGGCGGGCCCCACCTCACCCCTGGTCACCCGCGCGACGCGGTGCAGGGTCGCCAGCTCCGGATCCGGGCCGACGACCGCGGTCAGCCGTCGAACTCGGCCGGTCCCTCGGCCGGCAGCAGGTCGCGGGCCCGTCGCTCCATGAGCACGGGGAGGTAGGTCCGCACGCGCGCGTACCTGAGCTCTTCGAACGCCGTCTGGACCGACCCGCGCACCACGTCGACGTCCACCTGGGGATGCGCCTTCATCAGGCGTTCCGCGACGAGGCGGATGGTGGAGGCATCCTCTTCCGATTCAGCCATCAGACACCTCGGTTCGGTCTCGTGCCGGCTGCTTCCTCCCAGTCTGGTGTGCGACGCCCGGGCCGGGAAGTCGATCTTCTGCCGATGCCCGATGCCCGATGCCCGATGCCCGATGCCCGATGCCGATGCCGATGCCGTCGCCAAGTCCTCGGTCCGCATCGGACTGACGCACCACCAGCCCGGCACCTGCGGGGGTTGGCGGCGCGACTGCTCCGGCCGCCTCTCGACGGCCTCCCCTCAGGGCAGGCCCACCAGGCCCCAACCGCGGTACGCCGCCTCCGCGGTCACCGCACCCCACTCCCGCAGCAGCACGGTGAAGTCATCGAAGCTCGCCGGGCGCCCCGCCCACCCCGCGCACTCCGCGGCGAACGGCTCCCGCAGCTCGTCCAGCCGCCCCTCCGCCCGCTGCCAGGCCCGCGCCTTGCCGCTCACCGACCCGGGCGGACACACCAGCAGGACGCGCAGCCGCCCGTTGTCGCCGGCCGGCGGGAAGAACCCCCCGCCCCCCGTCAGCGCGGGATCGGCGTCGGGGTCCTCGTCCCAGATCAGGCCGCCGAGGAACGCGTCCATCGCCTCGCGCAGCTGCGCGTCGACGAGCACCCGGATGTCGTTCCACGCGTCGCCGGCACGGAAGTGCGGGCTGTAGGCGCCGGTGGTGGCGGCGAAGTCGTACTCGGCGCACCAGGCCTCCTCCCGCTCCGGCGGCCAGATCCAGCCACCCGCCGCCGGATACCTCTCGTACTCGTCGTCCCGCTCGGGAGGCCAGACGGCATCCTCCATCGCCCGGGCCCGGTCCTCGACGGGAAGGCGGGCCAAGCGCTCCCAGTCCGCCATGAACAGCGAGAGATCCATACCCATGCCGGCAGCCTAGACGTGGGCCGCCGGCCGAAGAGAACCGTTGCCTGGACAACAATTGTCGCGGCATTCGATCTGGACGGAGCACGGCGTGACCGTCTCGCAGCGGGCGGTCCTGATCACCGTGCAGCGCGGTGACGCCACCACCACCCGGGAAGTCGCCCGGTACCTGGCCATCGATGCCGGACGCCTTCTTCGACGAGCAGGTCGCGCTGGTCGACACGGAGCTCGCGACCCTCAAGCGCATCCTCGAAGCCGGCGCCTGACGTCGGCCCGCACCGGCCCGCGGCAGACCTGTCGACGCCACAGCATGCTCACTCGGCCCAGGGGAGGGGGCGGGTGCCTTCGGTGCCGGGGACGGCGACCACGCCGTCGGCGCGCATGACGACGTACGCAGTGACGTCCTCCGGCGCCTCGATCCGCCGCACCGCCCCCGGGCTGAGGACCAGGGTCTGACCGGCCGCCACCCGCTCCTTGCGGTCCCCGCTGACGACCTCGAGGGCGCCCGAGGTGACCGTCCAGACCTGTTCGCGGCTCACGGAGTGGTCGGGACCGGCCTGTCCGGCGGTCATCGTGACGGTCCAGGCGCTGAGCTCGGAGCTGCCGCGGCTGGGCGAGGCGTGCGTGGTCATGCGGGCGTTCGGGGTCTCGATGGCGTTCTCGTCGGTCAGGGTCAGCACCTGCACGGCGGTCTCCTCCGTCTCCTCGGGGTGCCCGGCCTCCCGGGCGGTTTCGGGTCCGGTTTCGGTTCCGGTTCCGGTTTCGGTTTCGGACGGGGCGGGCGCCACCCACTCGACGAGCTGGACCACGACCCCGTTGGGGTCGGTCAGCTGGAAGAGTCGCTCGCCCCACGGCTCCTCGCGCAGCGGCATCGTGACGGGCGCGCCGGCCTCGCGGAGCCGGCGCTCCTCCGCCTCCAGGCCGTCGGTCACGGTGAGGGCCAGGATCAGCCCGGCGGCCCGCTGGTCGCGCTGCTCGGGCGGGAGCACCTCGGTGCCCTGGCGCAGCAGCACGACGTCCGCGGCAGCGTCGTCGCGGGTGAGGGAGACGAAGCCGTCGGCCTCGTGCACGACCCGGTAGCCCAGGTGGGCCTGAAGGAAGTCCCGCGAGGCATACGGGTCGGCGACGGTCAGGGACAGGGTGGAGGTGGTGACTCGCAAGCGCGACTCCAAGTTAGGTCCGAGCGATTTTTACGACGGACGTAAATTTACGAGAGCGCGGCGAGGTCGGTCAAGGGCATTTTTACGTCGAGCGTAAGATTTGGCCCATGACCATCGCGACGGGACTCCGCGAGTCCAAGAAGCAGGAGACGCGCCGGGCGATCTCCGACAGCGCCACGCGCCTGTTCATCGACCAGGGCTTCGAGCGGACCACCATCGCCGAGATCGCGGCCGCCGCCCGGGTCGCCAAGAAGACGGTGACCAACTACTTCCCGCGGAAGGAGGACCTGGCCCTCGACCACCACGAGGCGTTCACCGCGAGCCTGGCCGGCGCGGTGGCGGGGCGCGCCCCCGGCGAGAGCCCCTTCGCGGCGCTCGGCCGGGCCTTCCGCGCGACGCTGACCGAGCACAGCCCGGTCGCCGGGTTCACCGGCCCGGCGTTCGCCCGCATGGTCGCCGACAGCCCCACCCTCACGGCCCGGCTGCGGGAGCTGCACGACCTGAGGGAAGAGGCCCTTGCCGCCGCCCTCGCCTCCGTCACCCCGCCGGACGCCCCCGCCATCGCACCCCGAGCCGCCGCCGCCCTCATCGCGGCCGCCGACCGGCTGCTGTTCAGCCGCATCCAGGAACTCACCCTGGCCGGCCACACCGACGAGGAGATCGAAGCCGTCCTCACCCCGGAGGCGAACCACGTGCACGCCCTGCTCAGCGCCTCCCTGACGTCCTACGCCTGACACCCGCCACCAGCCACCAGCAGTCCACGTCCGCCCGTACCGACAACACCCGCGACGGGCCCGCCCGGGAGCCGAGGAGCATCATCACCACCACGACCTGGAGCGACCTGGTCGCGAACCGCGCCGGCGTGCTCGACCCCCTCTACGACGAACCGCCCCCGCTGACGGGGATCCGGCTGCGCTCGGTACACCTCGACGGCTGGGCACCCACCGTCACGCTGCGCCTGGACCTGCCGCGCTTCCCGGACCGCTGGGAGGGCGGGCCCGCCGACACCGTCCAGTGCCATCTCCAGTTCCTGCACGTCGACGACTTCGAACTGGAGGGCTGGGATCCGCCCGTCACCGTGGACGTGGCCCTGGAGGGGCTCCCCGGACACCGGCTCGACGTCCGCATCCACGGCGGAGGCACCCGGCTGCACTTCACCTCGAACGCCTCGCTGCTCGTCGGCCACGTGAGCGCCTACACGCGCGCTGCCGACGGCAGCGACGCCGGCCCGCACCGGTTCCGGCGCACGCTCGACGCCCGGCTCTACGACACCGTCCCGCCCACCACCACGAAGACGTTCTATGAGCACCTCTGACCCCGGCCCCCTCGCGGCGCTCCACGACCTGTACGACACCCCGCCCGGCCTCGCCGAGTGCCGCCTGTTCTCCGTACACGTCGACGAGCGCGACGTGTCGGTGACCCTGCGCTTCGAGACCAGCGCCCTGCCCGACCGACCGCGACCCGCCTGGACCGGCCGGCCGTACAACACCTTCTGCTTCTCCCTGCTGTTCAGCGGCGTCGCAGCCCTCCGGCTGCGAGGTCTGCTCGCCGACGGCGAAAGCGAGACATCACTCCGGCCCACCGAGGACGACCGCCTCGCCGTCACCGTCGCCGGCCCGCACCGCCTGATCGAGTTCACCGCGGCCACCGCCACGCTCGCGGCCCCGGAGGTCCGACTCCACGGCAGCCTGTGACCGCCCCGAGGTCTCCTTCCTCAGCCGCCGGCGACGCCGCCAGTGGACGTGCCGAGACAGGAAGGGCTCGGCGTCACCTTGTGCGGCCAGCCGTCGACGGGTAAGGCTGTCGTCGCCAACTGGCAGTCTGCGCAACCCGTTTGCCGGCACCGGCGGGCACGGGCAGGGGAGGGGTCGTTCGATCATGTCGGCGAAGATGAAGCAGGCCGTGGGGGTCGTTCTCGTCGTGGTGGGGGTGGTGCTCGTCACCGTGTTCCCCGACAGCAGGTTCTTCTGGTTCGAGGGGCAGCCGGCCGGTGTCGTCCTGGTCGTCCTCGGCGTGATCGAGTTCGCGGAGAGCTTCTGGCGCGCCAAGCCCCGCGCAGCCGCCGACGAATCGCGCGGCGCAGGAGGCGACCACTAGTCCGCCAGCCGCGTTCAACCGGCGGCGCACGGGAAGACCGTGAAGTGCACAGCGCGGGTGCGGGCCGCCCGGGTCCGGGCGGCCCGCACCCGCGATCAGGTGAGGTCCTTGCAGGTGGCCACGCGGCGCCCCGCCGACCCGCCGAACTCGCGGCCGAGGACGAGGACGTGGCCGCAGCCGTGGTCGACGGGCGGCTGGTCCGCACCCTGACTGCCGAGGACACGTGGGGCGGCGACGCCGTCTGGCCCCCGGCCGGATTCGGCACCCCGACGACCTGAGGGGCCTCCCGAGGGCTCCCGGCGGCGTTCCCCGGCAGAGCCGGCCGGCCGCATGTCAGTACGGCGGCGTGAGGGCGACGACCTGGCAGATGTGGTCGGCGTCCTGCGCCCACGCGAGGAGCGCCTGCCGGTCGGCCAGCAGGATCCCGTGCCGCTTCCCCCAGGCGGCGGCGTCGCGGGTGAACGAACCGTTCGTCACGACCATGGACTGCGCGGCCCCGTACGCGGCCCCGGCCGTTCCGTTGATCCGGTACAGGACCTCGGAGCCGACCCTGCGGCCCCTGGAGGTGTGCTTGCACTGCACCGCGAGGATGCGGCCGGCGGCGTCGACCGCGAGCACGTCCACGGCCTGGTCCCCGCGGCCGCCGACGACCTCGGCCCGCAGGCCGTCCCGCTGCAGCAGCGCCGCACGATCTCCTCGAACCCGGCCGGCGAAGCCCCGTCCACCGCCCGGGCATCAGGGCTGAACTCCGCCTTCCGCGCACCGCGGCCGACCTCCAGACCGGTCTCCCACGCCATCCGGCGGGCCTCGTCCTCCTTCCGGCACAGCAGGGCCTCCGCCTCCTCCTCCCGGATGCGCGCGAGCCGCAGCAGCTCCTTCTGCCGGAGCAGTTCCCACTCCTGGCCGCGTACCCTCTCGCGGTACCGCTCCGCCTCCGCACGCAGGCGCTCGGCCTCCTCCTCGTACCGCCGCACCCGGCGCCGGAAGGCAGCACGGACGGTGACCTGGAGGGGGAGGGCCAGCAGCAGCCCCAGCGTCAGCGCGGCGGACACGTCCAGGATCCGCATCGTCCCGCCCGCCAGGTTGTCGAGCACGGGCACGGACAGCGCCCCCACCGCGATGAGTCCCGGCTGCAAGCCGGCGACCACCCAGTACGGATACTCAGGTCGAACCCGCTCCACGCCCGCCCCCGTAGACACTGCCGATACCTTCCGAGAGCCTACGGCTCCCCACCGACACACTCCCCGGCCCTCAGGATGCGGGAGCCGCGTCGAACGGCGCGGAGCGAAAATCAGGCCGCGTCCGAGCGGGTCCCTGTTAGCCTGGCGGGGACCTTGACGGTGTACCGAGGAGCGCAGCAGACATGGGCGGTGACGACGACATCTCCGGGTGATCCCGGGATGTGACCGGCCGACGGTGAGCGCCGACGAGCGCCGCCGGGTGGCCCCTTCCGTCGTTCCCTTCTCCATGTCCCCAGGGGCCGGGCAGACCGCAGACCGGTGCCGCCCCGCCCCCATTCCCGCGCGAGGTCACCCGCATGTCCCATGCCGCCGTCGTCTGCTCGAACGTCTCCTTCTCCTGGCCGGACGACACCCCGGTCTTCACCGACCTGTCCTTCGTCGTGGGTCCGGGCCGCACGGGGCTGGTGGCGCCCAACGGCTCCGGCAAGAGCACCCTGCTCAAGCTGGTCGCCGGAACGCTGCACCCCCGGGCGGGCTCGGTGTCGGTGACCGGAACCCTCGGCCACCTCCCGCAGTCGCTGCCGCTCGCGGGAAACCTGACCGTCGCCGAGGTGCTGGGCGTCGCCACGGTGATCCGGGCCATCGACGCCGTCGAGTCGGGAGACGTGGCCGAGGAGCACTTCACGGCCATCGGCGACGACTGGGACATCGAGGAGCGTACGCGCGCCCAGCTGGACCGCCTCGGCCTCGGCGGCCTCGACCTGAACCGCAGCCTGAGCACGCTGAGCGGCGGTCAGATCGTCACCCTCGGCCTCGCCGCCCAGCTGCTGAAACGCCCCGACGTCCTCCTGCTGGACGAGCCCACCAACAACCTGGACCTGGACGCCAGGCACAGGCTCTACGGAGCGCTGGACGACTTCAGCGGCTGCCTGCTCCTGGTCAGCCACGACCGGGAGCTGCTCGACCGGATGGACCGCATCGCCGAACTCGAGCGCGGCGAACTCCGCCTCCACGGCGGCAACTTCACCGCGTACGAAGCGGCGGTGCGAGCCGAGCGGGCCGCCGCCGAGAGGAACGTGCGCAGCGCCGAGCAGGAGCTGAAGCGCGAGAAGCGGGAGATGCAGCAGGCCCGCGAGCGCGCGGAGCGCCGCCAGAGCAACGCCGCCCGCAATCTGAAGAGCGCGGGCCTGCCCCGTATCTTCGCCGGGAACATGAAGCGGGGCGCCCAGGAGTCCGCGGGCCGGGCCGGACAGACCCACGCCACCCGCGTCGGCGACGCCAGGGCACGCCTGGACGAAGCGGGCCGTGCCCTGCGCGACGAGCAGCGCCTCGTGCTCGACCTGCCGGAGACCGCCGTCCCCGCCGGCCGCAACCTGTTCATCGGCGAGCGCATGCAGGTCACGCTCGGCGACCGGCCCCTGTACGGCGCCACCGGCGTCGACCTCACCGTCCGGGGGCCCGAACGCATCGCGCTCACCGGCCCGAACGGCTCGGGCAAGAGCACGCTGCTGCGCCTGATCCACGGCGCCCTCTCCCCGGACGGCGGGGAGGTCAAACGGTCCGACGGCCGGATCGCCCACCTGTCCCAGCGCCTCGACCTGCTCGACCTCGACCGCAGCGTCGCGGAGAACTTCGCCGGCTTCGCTCCCCAGCGGTCCGAGGCGGAGCGGATGAACCTGCTCGCCCGGTTCCTCTTCCGTGGCGCGGGCGCCCACCTGCCCGTGCGGGCCCTGTCCGGCGGGGAGCGGCTGCGGGCGACCCTGGCCTGCGTCCTGTACGCCGAGCCGGCGCCGCACCTGCTGCTCCTCGACGAGCCGACGAACAACCTCGACCTCGTCAGCACGGAACAGCTGGAAAGCGCCCTGAACTCCTACCGGGGCGCCTTCGTCGTGGTCAGCCACGACGAGCGGTTCCTCCGGGAGACCGGCGTCAACCGGTGGCTCCGACTCACCGCCGGTGAGCTGACGGAAGCCGGAGCACCGCCGCGGTGACCCACGAGGGCCCGGCGGGCAGCCCGCCCGCCGGCCCCGGCCCCGGCCCCGGCCCGCCCGGCCCCGGTCCGGCTAGAAGTCCCAGGACATGTGCTGGGGGACGTACTGCGGAACCTGCCACTGCTGCGCCCGGGCGCCGTTGGCCAGGGAACCGTCCGCGATCTCCAGGGCCTTCCCGCTGTGGTTGTTGTAGACGAGGGTGCGCCGGTGGTGCGCGTACGGCACGCTCCAGATCTGGGACGCCGCGTTCGCGCACTGCCACTGCTGGGCCCGGGCTCCGTCGGCGCGGGAGAAGTCCGCGATCTCCAGGCAGAGTCCGCTCTCCTCGTTCACCAGGCGGTAGCTGTGCCACTCCTGCTCCCACTGGTCGTACGCCACGCCCACCAGGACCCAGCGCCACGACTGGTGGCGGACACCCACGCAGTCCCACTGCTGCGCACGGGCGCCGTCCGCGTGTGAACCGTCCGCGATCTCCAGGCACTTGCCGCTGCCGACGTTGACCAGCCTTCCCACGTGCCCGTCCGGCGGAAAGACCGAGGGCCGCGCGCCCGCGGTGGTCCGGGACGCGGCGGCTTGCGCCGAGGCGGGCACGAGGGCGAGCAGGGTGAGGGCCGCGGCTGTCGTGACGGCTCGCAGCAGATGGAGCGGCCGGCTTCGGTGGGACACGAGGACTCCTGGCGTCGACGACGGAGGAAACGGGGGATCAGGGCAAGGCCGGTGGTCTCAGGACCCCACCACGCGGGTTCCCGCACCCGCCCCGGGGACGTCCGCCCAGCCGCGCACGCGGTCCGCGAGGCGCTTCAGGCGCGGGTCGGCAGGGGGTACGGCGATGTGGAAGCGGGACTCGTCCGGGACGCGGCAGTCGCCGCCCCACGCCACCACCCCCTGCGCCTCCGCCAGGACGTCGCGCACCACGTTCACCTGGTGCGCGAACAGCCCGCCGCGCGCACCCGGCGGGAACCACCCCGGCCGGACCGCGACCGCGGTACCCGAGGCGTGGTCCGTGGAGTGGTCCGTGGTGTGTCCCCGCAGCGTTCCGGACAGCCGCCGGAAGCCCGTGAGCTCGCCGGCGGCCAGCGTGTCGATCTCGTAGTGGTAGCGGCGCACGACGTGCACGAGGACGGCCGACACGTCGCCGATGCGCAGGGCCACCGAGAGCGGGCTGCCCGGGACCGGCACGGTCCAGACCGCCCCGCCGTCGTCGGCGGCGTCCTCGACGGGCCAGCCGTTCGCGCTGGTCGGCCCAGCGCGCCGCGCGCCGGGTGCACCCGGGCCGGATGCCGGCCCGGCGCCCGCTTCCACGGCCCGTGCCTGGGCCGCCGCAGCGGCGAGGCTCGCCGACACCGCGAGGCCGGCGCCCGTACGCAGCACCGAGCGGCGCGGCACGTGGACGGATGCGGAGGAGGTCATGCCGGGCCTTTCGACAGGAGGGACACGAGCAGGCGGTTCGCGAGCGGCCGCAGGCCACCGCGCGACTACGCCCGCAGCGGGGCGTGGTACTTCTCGAAGACGCGGTACAGCCCGAGCAGCGCGGTGCCGTACCCCTGCGCGCTCTCGTCGATTCCGTTGTAGCGGGCGAGGGTGAGCCTGCTCTGCTCCTCGGGGGTGTCGAGGCCGGGGCGTCCGACGCCGATCTCGTCGGCGCCCTCGATGAGGACCAGCGGGACGGTGCCGAGGTTGTAGACCGTGTCCTCGTACAGCCGCTGCCAGACGGCCCACAGGTCGCCGTCCTTGGCCGCGTCCATGATCGTCCCGCCGATCAGCCCTTCCCGGATGCAGTGGTTGCGCGCGCGGATCGCCGTGTTGGCGAAGATCTGCCCGGGGCCGGTGCTGCAGTCCCGCTTCGTGCTCGGCCCGCCCCTGTGGTGGTCGATGACGAGTTCGTCGGCCAGCACGTCGCCGGAGTTGTACGCCCGCATCTCCCACATCAGCGGGCACTGGATCAGCGCCTTGCGCATCCGCAGGTTCCGGGCGAGCCGGGTGATCAGCCAGTCGTGGTCCATGAGGATGTCGAAGCACTGCGTCGTCGTCCGCAGGCTGAAGGCGAGACCGCCCGCGCCGCCCTTCTCGGGCACGCCCATCTCGTTCACGAAGTACGACTGGACGTCCGCCAGCATCGCGCTCCGCCGTGCCATGTCGAAGCTGACGTCGAGGCCCGCCGAGGACTGTTCGAGGTCGTAGCTCCCCTGGCCCTCGTCCCGCCCCGAGGCGATGTTGTTGTCGATCTCGATGCGGACGTCGCCGGAGCGGACCTCGACGGTCGAGATCTGGTCGAACGCCCAGTCCTCGGGCAGCGGGTAGCCGAGGTTCCCGGAGAAGCCCGTGGACATGCCGCTGACGAAGCTCGCCGAGGTGTAGCCGGCGGCGCGGACCCGGCTGCACACGTTGCGGGGACCGTAGATGCCCACCTCGTACTCGGGGCCGTGCTCGCTCATGGTGTCCCTGACCGCGCGGAAGTGCGGCAGGATCCGCTCCGTCACCTGCGCGTCGAGCGCGTCGAAGTCGACGGCGAAGTAGATGCGGGTGCCCCGCTGGTACCCGTAGTGGCGGGCCCGCTCGACGGCGTGCAGCGCGTCGGCGATCCCCGTTCCCCGGCTGAAGTAGCCCGCCTCGCCGCCGTTGGTCTGGTAGATGGGGAAGGTCCGCAGGCCGTACGAGGCCATGAGCCGTAGTTCGCCGGGCTGGATCTGCTTGTTCAGCGACGACCCGGCCCGGTTCGCCAGGTAGCGGCCGACGATCCGGTAGCCGGCGTCCCGGAGGGCCTGGGCCCGCGGCCCCGTGACCTCGGTGACGCCGTCGCACGCGGTGCCCTTGCGCGTGGGGTCGCCCGTCGAGACCAGCAGCGAGGCCCAGGTCTGGTAGTCGCCCCGCCCCGTCACCGGCAGCTTCGCGAAGGACTGGAACTCGCGTACCCAGGAGGCGAGGTGGGCGCCGAAGGAGTCCGTGAAGGTCACCCCGGCCCGCCGGTTGAAGATCATGGCCGCGCTGAAGAGGTTCACCCACGTGCCCGTCGAGCCCTGCGACACCGGGTTGCGCACCAGCCCGTCGCGGGTCGCGGGCCCGAACGCCCCGGTCGCGGTGTCGTCGCCCATCCCCAGCTCGAACTGGATCGCGTAGATGAGCGCCTTCTGCACGTCCCGGGAGAAGTTCCCGTCACACGGGACGACGAAGAAGTTCCGGCGGCCCACGTACCGGCCGTTGAGCCACTGCTGGACGGAGCGGATCTGCTCGGTGCCCCCCGCCACGACGGTGTACGCGTCCATCGTGAGCAGCGCCTTGAACACCTTCGGTGTGACCCCGTCCCCGGGGTACGCGGCCTGCACGCCCATGTTTTGCTTCACCCGGGCCACGGAGGCGGCCACGCGCGGGTTGTACGTGCCCTCGATGTCGCCGCCGTCGTACCCCTTGCAGTACAGGGCGGACTGCACGACCCGGCAGACGGCCTCGTGCCGGGTGTTCGCGTCGATCACCGGGAACTTCGCCGCCAGGGCGGCGAGGGTGGCGGGACCGAAGCTGTCCGAGAGCGGGGAGAGCCCCAGCTCGTGCTGGAGGACGCGGGTGAGCGCGTACATCACCGTCCAGCTGGTCCGGCCGTCCTCTTCGACGTCCGGGATGCCGTCGACGGCGTAGCCGTTGATGAACCTCTGCGCCTTCAGGACCATTGCGTCAGCCATGCGTGTCCCCTCCCACCGGGTGCTCCCCGCCCCGCTTCCCCAGGGCCTTCCTGCCCAGGGCCACCCGCCGCCGCGCCGGGGCGGCCCCGGCAGGCAGACCTACACCGGATCTTCCGGCGGCCACTGCCCGCCACGCGCCCGATCGGGCCCCGAGGCACCCGAATGGCCCCGTGGGATGCGTACGCGCCATCCGCCCGGCCCCTTCACGTCGGCGGCCGCACGCCCGCCCGCGTACCGTGAAGGCACGGGACCCGGTCCCCGTCCCGGACCGCGCCGCACCTCCCACCTGCCGTTCCGGCAGGGGGACCGCCAGGACCGGCCAGAGGATGTGAGGCGGATGGCACTGTCACCCCCTGCCGGCACCGGTGGCAGCACCGGCACCGGCACCTCGGCGCGCGCCCGGTGGTCGGCCAGGCTGGCGCTGGTCTGCGCGCTCGGCGCACTGGTGGCGCTGGTGGCTGCCTTCGGTCACAGCGGCCTCGTCATCGTGGTGGCCGGGCTGGCCGGCGTGGTGCTCGGCGCCATGGGGACGTGGTGGATGCTGTCCCGCCGCGGCTGGCTGCGGCTGGGCGGGGGCCTGCTCATGGTGGCCGCGCCGCTGGCCGTACTGGTCACCTTCGCCCGCGCCGGCCTGTGGCCCACGGCGCTGACCGCCCTGGCGTTGTGGCTGGCGGCACTGGTGTGCGCGGGAACGGCGCTGCGGGAGGTGCGGCGGCCGCACGGCATGCGGGCCGTGTCCGCGCCCGGTCCCCGGAAGCCGGTCCTGATCATGAATCCGAAGTCCGGCGGCGGCAAGGTCGTCCGGTTCGGTCTGGTGGAGAAGGCCGAGGCACTGGGTGCCCGGGTCGTCCTGCTGGACACGACGGACACCACGGTCGCGACGGACGTCGCCGTGATCGCCCGCCGCGCCGTGGCCGAAGGTGCGGACCTCCTCGGCGTGGCCGGGGGCGACGGCACCCAGGCCAAGGTGGCCGAGGTCGCGGCCGAGCACGACCTGCCGTTCCTGGTGGTCTCCGCCGGAACCAGGAACCACTTCGCCAGGGACCTCGGCCTGGACCGCGACGACCCCGTACGCTGCCTGGACGCGCTCACGGACGGCGAGGAACTCCGGGTCGACCTGGGCGTGGTGGGCGGCCACGTGTTCGTGAACACCGCCTCCTTCGGCGTCTACGCCGAAGTCGTGCAGCGCCCCGAATACCGGGACGCCCAGGCGCGGACGGCCCTGGAGGCCATGCCCGACCTCCTGCTCGGATACGCCGGCAACGCGCTGGACGCGGTCACGGACTCGGGCCGCCTGGAGGGCCAGCAGGCCCTCCTGATCAGCAACAACCCCTACGCCACCCCCGAACCGATGGCCGCCGGCGGCCGCAGGCCACGGCTCGACCGCGGGGTGCTCGGTGTCGTGGCGATCCGGGTGAACAGCGCGGCCCAGGCCGCCGAGGTCGCCCTCCGGGGTGCCGGGGCGGCCGGCCTCCACTCACTCACCTCCGCCCGGATCGTCATCGACTCGGATGCCGCGCGCATCCCGGTCGCCGTGGACGGCGAGGCGCTGACCGTGCCCACCCCGGTCGTCTGCTCCGTACGCCCCGGAGCCCTGCGCGTACGGGTCCCCAGGCTGCGCCCGGGCCCTCCCGCGGCGTACCCGCCCGTCGACTGGCACGAGATCCTCACCCTCGCCCTCGGACGCCCGTAGCACCCACGGCAACGAAGCGAACGCTTCCACCACTCCGCACCGCTCCACCACGGGACCGGAACGTGCCGGCCCTGTAAAGGAGTTCGCGTGAACGCGTGTGCGAGTGGGTCGTGATGTGGAGGGCCTTTAAAGAAACCTTGTTGAACAACTCCCCACCCCGGGTTCGCTCTTGATTTGCTCCTGTCAATCGGAACAGGGTTCTCCAGACCGTTTGACGCCCCACACGTCAAGACGAGGAGCACCCTCTACATGGCAACTCACAAGCGATCCCACCGACTTCGCAACGGGCTCATAGCTACGGGAGCCGCTGCGGCGGCCGCCGCGGCCCTGTTCGCGAGCCCCTTCGCAGGGGCGGCCACGCCGGCCGAAGGGACCGTGCACGGCCTCGGCGCCCCTGGCGCCGTGGACGGCAGCTTCGTCATCATCCTCGACGCATCCGCGAACAAGGACGACCTCGCGAAGAAGTACGGAGGCAAACTGGAGCGCACCTACGGGTCCAGGGTCAACGGCTTCTCCGCATCCGGACTGACGGTGAAGGAGGCCAGGCAGCTCGCGGCGGACCCCGCCGTCGGCACCGTCGTGCAGAACAAGCGTTTCAGCATCAACGAGACGCAGGAGAACCCCCCGTCCTGGGGCCTGGACCGGATCGACCAGACCGACACCGCGGGAGACCGGAAGTACACGTTCCCCGACAACGGCGGGGAGGGCGTGACCGCGTACGTCATCGACACCGGCGTCAGGATCTCGCACCAGGACTTCGGCGGCCGGGCCGGCCACGGCTTCGACGCGGTGGACAACGACGACACCGCCGACGACGGCAACGGCCACGGCACCCACGTGGCGGGCACCATCGCCGGCACCGCCCACGGCGTCGCCAAGAAGGCCAGGATCGTCGCGGTGCGCGTACTGGACGACAACGGCTCGGGCACCACCGAACAGGTCGTCGCGGGCATCGACTGGGTGACGCAGAACCACACCGGGCCGTCGGTGGCCAACATGAGCCTCGGGGGCGGCGCCGACGAAGCGCTGGACGCGGCGGTCGAACGCGCCATCGCGTCCGGCGTGTCCTTCGCGGTGGCGGCCGGCAACGAGTCCGCCGACGCCGGCCAGGGCTCGCCCTCGCGGGTGCCCGCGGCCCTGACCGTCGCGTCGAGCACGGAGGACGACGAGCAGTCGGGCTTCTCCAACTTCGGCTCGGTGGTGGACCTGTACGCCCCGGGCTCCGAGATCACCTCCGCCTGGAACGACAGCGACACCGGCGTCAAGACGATCTCCGGAACCTCGATGGCCGCGCCCCACGTGGCGGGAGCGGCCGCTCTGTACCTGGCCGCCAACCCGTCGGCCACCCCCGCGGACACCGCCGCCGCCCTCACGGCCGCGGCAACCCCGGACGCCATCAAGAACCCGACCGCCGGCACCACGAACAAACTCCTGAAGGTAGCGCCGTAACACCACGACCACCCCCGACCCAAGAGCGGCCCTCCACCCAACGGAGGGCCGCTCCGCCGTCCGGCAGCCGCAGGCAAGGTGGAAGCTCATACCTTGCTCAAACATGATCGTCATCCCTGGTGTGCGGATCGGCGAGCCTCCTAGGGTCTGGTGCAGCGCCACTGCCACCTGCGCTGATCGGGGGGATGACCATGAACACCGTCGACGATCACCAGCCTCACGCTCCTTGCGGACGGCCGGCATCCGTCGTGGACCCGAGCGGCTCCGGGAGCCGCCCGCGCCGCTCCCGAGCCGCGACGCTCACAGCGGTAGGGACGATGGCCCTGGCCCTGGGCGCGTGCTCCGGTGCGACCGGTGCGCCGCCCCGTTCCGCGACGACCGTGCCGGTGAAGCCCTCGCCGAGCACCTCGCGGCTCGACGGAGCGGACCACGGCGCGGGCAAGAGCGTCACCCGGGCCCCACGGCCCGCGAGCGGCACCGTCGCCCTCCAGGCGGCCTCCCGGAAGGGCAGCGCCGCCCTGCCCATCGGGTACGTCGACGCGGGACGGCTGGGCATCCAGGTCAACTGCCAGGGCAAGGGCACCCTCACGGTGCTCATCACGGCGGTCGGGCTGAGCTTCCCCCTGCAGTGCGTGGACGGGCAGGTCAGGAGCACCTACAACGAGATCCACCTGAAGTCGGCCCGCGGTGACTCAGCCGTAGAGGTCACGGCCCCGTCCACCACCACCTGGGCCCTGACCGTCGAACGGTGACGGTACACGGACGGGACCCCTCCTGACCGGGGCCGGGCCGCGGAGGGCGTGAGGCAGTCCAGGCGGTCAATCCGGTCAGCACTCGATCCGAAACGGGCAAGTGTGAAACTTCGGCACGGCTGGTGATCGTGCGCTGCGACGATGTCGGCGACCCGCTGAGCCTGGTCGGCACCACAGAACTGTTTCTGCCGTCGCGCCACCACCGGTTCCCCGGGGGCCTCCGCTTCCCGCCGTGGTGCCGCGGCCTCCGAGGGGGGATTCACCGTGTCCGCGATCACCCGCTTACGTCCGCACCACCCGAGCACCCGCCACCGCCCGCACCAGCGCCGCCGACGCGGCCGCACGTCGCTGGCCGCCGCATTCGCCCTCGTCGCGACCGGCCTCGGGGCCCTGAGCGCGCCCCCGGCAGCGGCGGCCCCGCCGAGCGTGATCGCCACCGTGCCGCTGGGCGCGAACCCCGAGCACGTGGCCGTGGCCCCGGACGGCGAGCACGTCTACGTCAGCAACTCCGGTGTCTACATGGGCACGCCGGGCAACACGGTCACCGTGCTCGACACGGCCACGAACACCGTCGGTGCCACCATCCCGGTCGGCAACAGCCCGGCCGCCCTGTCGGTCACGCCCGACAGCGCACGGCTCTACGTGGTCAACCGCGGCTCGGCCACGGTCAGCGTCGTGGACACCGCGACCAACGCGGTCACGGCCACCATCACCGGCATCCAGGACCCGCGGGGCGTGGCGGTCGCCCCGTCCGGCACCCGCGCCTACGTCGTCGACACCGCCGCCCCCAACGGCTCGGTCCGCGTCGTCGACGCCGCCACCAACACGGTCACCGCATCGGTCGCCGTGGGCCCGTCCCCGCGCGACGTCGCCTTCAGCCCCGACGGGACGCGCGCCTACGTCGGCAACCTCGGCGACAACACCCTGACCGTCATCGACACAGCCACCCTCACCGCCACCGGGACCGTGGCCCTGGGCGCCCGGCCGTTCGGGGTCAGGGTCAACCCCGTCTCCGGCGCGGTCTACGTCAGCCACGGCCTCGACGACTTCGTGTCCGTCGTGGACCCGGCCGCGCTCGCCGTCACCGCGACGATCACCACCGGAGCCAACCCGGGAGCCGCCGCGGTCGGCCCCGACGGCACGACCGCCTACGTGCCCAGCATCAGCAACCACACCCTGTCGGTGATCGACACGGCGGCCGGCACCGTCACGGAGGCCGTAGCGGTCGGAGGCGGTCCCGTCGCCGCCGGGCTGAGCCCGGACGGCACCCTCGCCTACGTCGTCAAGAACGGCAGCGAAACCCTCGACGTACTGGGCCTCGGCACGGCGCTGCCGGCCGTGACCGCAGTCAGCCCGGCCTCCGGCCCGGCAGCGGGCGGCACCGCGGTCACGGTCACCGGCACGAACCTGGCCGGTGCCACCGCCGTCACCTTCGGCGACACCCCCGCCGCCATCACCGACTGCACCGCCACGAGCTGCACCGTCACCACTCCCGCCCACGCGCCCGGCACCGTCGACGTACGGGTCACCACCTCGGGCGGCACCAGCCCGGCGACCCCGGCCGGCCGGTACGCCTACCTCGCCCCGCCCGCCGACATCGACGTCGACCTCACCGCGCAGCCGAACCTGGGCATCCTGGCGCCCTACATCACCTACACCCTGACCGCCCGCAACACCGGCCCCGGAACCGTCACCTCCGCGACCCTGAAGGCCACGCTCCCGCCGGGCGCCGCAGCCACCCACCTGTCCGCCGGCTGCACGACCACCGCCGCCACCGTCACGTGCACCTACGGGACGATCGCCGACCAGGCGACGGCGTCGAAAACCTTCCGCGTCCCCCTCCACCTCCTGACCCTCGGCCCGGTCAAGGCCACCGCAGCACGCACGGCCTCCACCCCCACCGACCCCCAGTCGGCCAACGACACCGCCACGGCGTCCTGCACCGCCCTCTCCATCGTCCTGGTCACCTGCCCCTGACGGAGACCGGCGGGATCTGGCCGGGCAGGCTGCCTGCCCGGCCGGATCCCGGCCTCAGCGCTGGGGCAGCCTGAGCACGGCCCGGACGCCCGCGTGGTCGGAGGGCCACAGCCCCGACGCCGTGCGGTCGCCCTCTTCCTCACCCACGCGCCCGGCCGTCACGGCGGTGATGCCGTTGCGGAACAGCACGTAGTCGATGCGCTGGCTCAGGGTCGACGTGGCGTTGCGCAGGTCGGCGGCCTGGCAGCAGGTGAAGCCGGGATTCTTGCGGTGGCTGTCGATCCATACGTCGTGGAAGCCGGCGGCCAGCAGGTTGCCGAGGGTCGGTGTGCCGGTGCTGCCCGGCACGGCGCCGACGCCTCCGGCAGCCGAGTTCAGGTCCCCCAGGAGCACGGTGGGAAGGGCGGTGCCGAGGGGACCGCCGAGCAGTTCGTTCCCCTGCCGCACCTGGACCGCGGGGGCGGCGGCCTCGAGATGGGTGTTGACCACCCGGACGGTACGGCCGTGGACGGTGGCGTCCACGGCGGACCAGCCGCGGGGGAAGGCGATGTTCCCGAGCGCCGGGTGGGGGATGACGAACCGGGCCTGGAAGAGTCCCTGCTGTGCGTTGGTGACGGAGAACTGCTTCGTGGGCAGGTCGGTGCGGGCCAGGATCACGTCACGATCGGTGAGCCGGATGTCCTGGAGGCCGCCCGGAACGGACCGGGGCAGCTCGCGGTCGGTGCTGGTGAGCGTGGCCACGGCGGCGTAGTGCTTGCCCCGCAGGGCCAGCTCGTCGATCAGGATCTGCAGGAAGTCGTACTCGACGCGCGTGGCGTTGGGCGTGGGACTGAGGTCGGCCGGAGTCTGGCTCCGCCACAGCCTGACCTCCTGCAAGCCGACGAGATGGGGGTCCGAGGCGGCGATCTCGTCGGCCAGCGCCTCCGCGCGCTCGGGGAAGTCCGTGGCCTGGACCTGCGCGTACACCTTGGTCACGGCGGCGATGAGGGAGGCACTGTCGGTCGCCCCGAGGACGGGCCGGAGATCGGCCCCCAGATAGAGATTGCGGGTCAGGACCTTGAGCTGGGCCGACGAAGCGTCGGTCGCGGCGGCGCTGAACCACCCGGGAAGCGCGAGCAGGAGGGCGGACAGGAGGGTGAGGAACGCGGCGGCGGTCCGGCGGTGCCGGACGGACCTGCCCGCCGGCGCGCCGACCCGAAGGATTTCGAGCACGTCAAGGCGACCTTTCGACGAGGGGACCGGGGACGGCGGAACCGGGACCAGGGGCCTCTTTCCCGTGCCACGCACGGTGTTCGGCCGTCCGGCCCTCAGGGGGCGCCGTTCCGGCCGCACCCCCGGCAGCCTCCCGTGATGTCCCACGAACCTAGGACAGACCGGCTCGGAAACCACCAGGCACTCCGGCCCGGCGGTCTCCTCCCACCTGATCGGAGGCCCGGAGATCCGGGTCGAGCGGGCCGGCCAGGTGTGGTCTCGGAAGGCCGCCGTCGCGTGGCTGGGCCACTCCGCCGGCACCTGCCGCGGCGCCCCCGCGAGCGCCGAACCGGAGGCGGAGTCGGCAGCACTGGAGCGTCGGTGCTTGAATGGACCCTCTTTCCCGGTCTTGCAAGGAGAAGCGCTGTGCCCCTGGTGTCCGTCGTGATGCCCGTGTACAACTCGGCAGCCACCCTCGGGGCAGCCGTCCGATCGGTGCTCACGCAGACGCACACCGACCTGGAGCTGCTGGTCACGGACGACCAGTCCTCCGACGGCTCGATGGATCTGCTCCGCGAGTTCGCCGAGCAGGACGAGCGCGTCCTGCCGCAGCGGGCACCTGAACAGGGTGGTGCGGGCCGGGCCCGCAACCTCGCGATCGAGCGGGCCCGCGGCGACTACGTCGCCTTCCTCGACAGCGACGACATGTGGCTGCCCGAGAAGACCGAGAAGCAGCTGGCCTTCGCCGCGGAGGGCACCGCGCCCCTGACGTTCACCTCGTACTTCAAGATGGACGCCGACCACGACGGCGAGAGCACCGACTGGGTCCCCAACGGACGCGTCGTCCGAGCCCGGGAGCACGTGGACTACCGCGCCATGCTGGTCCGCGACTACATCGGCGCCCTCACCGCCATGTACGACCGGAACGTCCTGGGCACGAGGCTGATGCCGGAGATGCGCAAGCGCCAGGACTACGCCCTGTGGCTGTCGATCATGCGGGACGGTGCCGACGCCCGGGGGCTGGCCGAGCCGCTCGCGGTGTACCGGGCCCACCAGGCGGGATCGCTGTCGTCGAACAAGCTGTCGCTCGTGCAGTACAACTGGGCCCTCTACCGCGAGCACGAGCACCTGTCGGTCCCGCGCGCGACCCGGGCACTGGCCGGCGCCGTGTGGCAGTCCCTGCGCAACTCGCGCATCTAGCTCCGTGCACCACGCCGAGGCCGTCCTCTGCCGCGCGTTCCGACACCGGAGGCTTCCCCGAGCGGCGGCGGCCTCCGGCTCGGGGTCCCGCGGCCTCGCGGAGGGCGGCGGCGGTCATGCCGGTCACCGCACGGTGATCCGCTTGCGCCACACCGAGACGTGCTTCCCGGAGTCCTGCCCGAACGGCGTCCCGTCCCAGTCCGCAACCCGGCGTTCCAGCTCCAGCCCGGCGATCCGTGCCATCAGGTCGAGCTCAGCCGGCCAGGCATACCGGTGCCGGGAGCTGTCGCGGCGGTAACGGCCGTCGTCACTGTCGCGGGTGAGGTGGTGCGAGACGAGGACCTGCTCGACGAGGTCGAAGGTGTCGAAGCCGAGATGGTGCCCGGAGACGTCGAACGGCACCGCGACCTGGCCGGGCGGCAGGAACCGCAGCGGCGGCACCTCCAGCTCGATGACGAAACGGCCGCCGGGCGCCAGATGACGTGCGGCGTTGCGGAAGCACTCGACCTGCTCGTCCTGCGTGAGCAGGTTCGAGATGGTGTTGTAGACGAGGTACACCAGGGTGAACTCACCGGGCACGACGGTCGTGGCCATGTCCCCGATGACGACCGGCAGCGTGTCCTCGTCGGCCTTGCGTCGCAGCACCGCTGCCATGTGCTCGGACAGCTCGACACCGACCACGGGCACGCCGCGCTCCCGGAGCGGGACGCCCACGCGTCCCGTTCCGATGGCGAACTCCAGTGCCCGGCCGTCTCCGGCCAGCTCGGCGAGGAAGTCCAGGGTCGGTCCGAGGACGCCGGCCGAGGACATGTCCGTCTCCTCGGCGTCGTAGCGCTCGGCGGTCGCGCGGGTCCACAGTTCGCTGCTCGTCACGGGCGGCCACTCTGCCTGGGCCGAGGGGCGCTGTCGACGCATTTACGCTCCGCCCGCCGCGGAGGCGACCATTCCGCGGTCCGGCTCAACGGCGGTCCCGGCGAGGGCGAGACGATCGTTCTGGGCACCACGCGCATGCGCGTCCTGGAGGACGGCAGCCACACCGGGCACCGCCTCGCGATCGCCGAATCCGTCCTCGCTCCGCACACCCAGGGACCGCCCCAACACCCCACGGCCTGCAGGACGAAGGCGTCCACGTCCTCTCCGGCACCGTCCGGTTCACCGTGGGGGAGGAGGACCACGACGCCACCAGGGGCACCCTCGTGATCGTTCCGCCCCGCACCCCGCACCCCGCACACCTTCGCCAACCTCACCGACCAGCCCGCCGTCCTGCTCAGCACCTTCACCCCCGACCTGTACGTCCAGTACTTCCGCGACCTCCAGCAGGCGCTCGCCGACGGCCGGCCGCTGACACCCCAGGCCCACATCGGCCGGCTACCGGTGGACCGCGTGCCGGGGGTCACCCTGCTCGGCGACGCCGCCGACAGCACCCCATCACCCGCCCGGACACCGGTCCTTGCGAAGCCCGGCCCGTCGGCCCTCGTGGACGTCACCGGCGCGGCGCCCTTCGTCCACCCGGCCGGGCGGCTGTATAGCTGGATCCTTCATCAGACTGCGCGGAGGAGACCGGTGGCTGTGTGGCATTGGCTGTTCGGCGACCAGCTCGGCCCCCATTTCCTCCGCACCGGCGAGACCGGACCCGCCGACGACGCGCCCGTCGTGATGGTCGAGGCCCGTTCGGTCTTCCGCCGGCGGAGGTTCCACCGGGCAAAGGCCCACCTCCTGCTCTCCGCCATGCGGCACCGCGCCGCCGAACTCGGCGACCGGGTCCACTACGTCCGCGCCGAGACCTACCGGGAGGGCCTGCGCGGGGCCGTCGGAGACGCCCCGGTGACCGTGCACCACCCCACCTCACGGGCCGCACACGACCTCGTCAGCTCCTTGCCGAACGTCCGGGTCCTGCCCGCACGCGGCTTCCTCGTGCCCGCGGAGGCCTTCCGCTCCTGGGCCGGCGGCCGCGAGCGGCTGAGACACGAGGACTTCTACCGGTGGACGCGCCACGAACTCGGCCTCCTCATGGACGGCGACGAGCCGGCCGGCGGACGCTGGAACCACGACCGGGCCAACCGGGAACCACCGCCGAAGCACGCAGCCGGCCTCGGGGTGCCCGCACCGTACCGACCGCGTGAGGACGACATCGACGAACAGGTGCGCGCCGACCTGGACCGCTGGGAACGCGACGAGGGCATCGACTTCGTCGGACGCGACGGCCCGCGCACCTTCCCCGCCTCGCGCCGCGAAGCACTGGCCGCGTTGCGCCGGTTCACCGAACACCGCCTGGCGACGTTCGGCCCGCACGAGGACGCCATGCTCGCCGGCGACCCGGTGATGAGTCACAGCCTGCTGTCCTCGTCGCTCAACCTGGGCCTCCTCGACCCGGCGGAGGTGGTCGGCGCCGCCGAGGACGCCTGGCGGGCCGGCCACGTACCCGTACAGAGCGCGGAGGGCTTCGTACGGCAGGTCGCGGGCTGGCGCGAGTACGTGTGGCACACGTACTGGTACTTCGGCGAGGACTACCGACACCGCAACGCGCTCGGACACCGCGCCCCTCTGCCCGACTGGTTCCTCGAGCTCGATGCCGACGCCGTCACCGCACGCTGCCTCTCCACGGTCCTGGCCCAGGTCCGCGACACGGGATGGACGCACCACATCCCCAGGCTCATGGTCCTCGGGAGCTACGCGCTCCAGCAGGGCTGGGACCCCCGCGCGGTCACCGACTGGTTCCACCGGTGCTTCGTCGACGGCTACGACTGGGTGATGCTCCCCAACGTCATCGGCATGTCCCAATACGCCGACGGCGGCCTGATGACCACCAAGCCGTACACCAGCGCGGGAGCCTACATCCACCGCATGAGCGACCTGTGCGGCGGCTGCGCCTACCGCCCGGGCGACCGTACGGGCGACCGGGCCTGCCCGTACACCACCGGGTACTGGTCCTTCGTCCACCGGCACCGCACCCGCCTGGCCGCCAACCCGCGCACCGCCCGAGCCGTACAGGGTCTGGACCGGCTGCACGACGTCGAGCAGGTCCTGCGCACAGGCCGACGACAGGACGGCACCCCGCCCTGAGGTTCGGTGCCGCACGCCGGAACGCCTCGCCCCGGCCCCCGGCAACGGCGTAACGTGCAGAGGGGGCAGCCGACGCACCACGACACCCGTCACGGCGCGTCCGGACCAGACACCTGGACGGAAGGAGTCCGGGATGACCGGCAGCGGCGCCGACTCCCACGACCCGCGACTGCCGCCCTCCTCATGGGCGGTGTCGCCCGACGGAGGACGTCCCGAAGGGCGCTCCTGCTCCCACGTGGCGGCCCTGTCGGACCCACCGGGACCACCCTCCCGGGAGTGCGCGTCGTGCCGTGTCCGCGGATGGACCTGGACCCGTCTGAGGTGGTGCGTCACGTGCGGGCACGTCGGCTGCTGCGACAGCTCCCGGGGCCGGCACGCCTACGCCCACCACGAGCAGACCGGTCACCCCGTGGCCCTCTCCCTGGCCGGCGACGAGCCGTGGGCCTGGTGCTTCGTCGACGAGGTCTTCCTCATCCGGGTGCCGTAGCTGCGCCAGGCGCCGCCGGAGGAACCGGGTCCGGGATCAGCGCGCCGCGGCGCGCGGCAGGGCGGCGGCGACGCCGTCCCCGAGCCGCTCGACCTCGCCGCGTACGAACGGAGCAGCCAGCCGGGCCACGCCCTTGAAGCGGAACGTCGCGGTGTAGACCAGCCGGGTCGCCCCGCCCTCCACCGGCGTGAAGCGGAGGTCGTCCGTGACGGCGACCGTACGGTTCTCGCCGCTGAACACGAGCCGGTCGCCCTCCTGGACATCGAGCCGGTACGACAGCTCGGCTTCCCGCCCGCGGAAGCGCGAGGTGTTCCGCCACCGCGAGCCCGGCGCGACGGGTCCCGCGTCCAGGCGGACGCAGGAAACGGTCGCCGGATCCCACTCCTCGGCGTGCGCGAAGTCCGCGAGGTAGACCACGAGGTCCTGCATCGCGACGGGGACGAGCATGGTGCGGGCAACTCGGATCATGGCCGTCTCCTCAGCAGGTTCGCCGCTCTCCCTGCAGCATCTTCCGACAGCCGCCCCTCCGCGGATGCACTCCAAGGGGCCGGCGCACGGAAACGGTTTTGCCACCGGACCGGATGTCGACGATGATCACCTCGTGACGACCAGAAAGGGCCATGCCGTCTAGGCGCCGCGCCCCCCTCTCCACCGCCCGCGCGCCACCGACCGCCGCCCACCCGCAGCGCCCGATGTCCGTGACCGCCCGCCCAGGAGAGCCCGCCCGTGCAGAAGACCGCCCTCGTCCCCTACGCCCGCCTTCCCCGAACGCACCACGACCGCCACGTCCTGACCAGTACCGTCGACGTCTTCGGCGCCGCCCACTGGCTGCTCGCCGAACGCGCTCCGCGGCCCGACGGCGATCTCCCGCCCTTCGACGCCCTGGTCGTGTCCGTCCATCCCGACGGCAACGTCGAACTCACCGAGCTGTGCGCAGTGCGGGCCCGCTGGCCGTACCTGGACCGCCTGCCCGACGGCAGGTTCGTCGTCGCCGCGTCCCGCACCCGCCGGCACGACGGCGCGGACCAGGTCCAGGTCTTCGACACGCTCGGCCGCGAGGCCTCGTCCTTCTCCGTCGGGGACGCCATCGAGCACCTGCTCGTGGACGAGGCCGGCCACATCTGGGTCGGGCACTTCGACGAGAACCCGGCCGGAATCCGCCGCTGGAGCGCCACGGGCAAGGTCGCCTGGACGTCGTACGGCGCAGACATCCCCGGCCTCTACGACTGCTACGCCCTGAACGTGTCGGGCACCACGGCCTGGGCGTGCACCTACATGGACTTCCCGCTCACCGAGATACGCCCGGACCGCCCCGACCGCCCCGTGACGGTGCGGGCGAACCGCGTACGGGGCGCCAAAGCGGTGGCCGTCCACGGTGATCGGGTCGCCTTCTACGGCGGCTACGCCGAGGAGCGGGACCTGCTCACCCGCGGAGAGCTCACCGAAACCACCGTCGAGCCGACGGACACCGGCCTGCTCACCCTGCCCACCGGCGCCGCCCCCGGTCGCCGGCGCGTCGTCGCCCGTGGAAGCAGGATCCACGTCCAGGCCGAGCCGTTCACCGAGTGGGGCGTGTTCGACCTCGACGGCTGACCCGCACCGTCAGGCCTCGTCCTGCAGCGCGTGGCCCGCCGCCTTCTGCACCGTGGCTTCCAGCTCCTCGCGGTCCATGCCGAATTGCTCCGCGTAGTGGTCCAGGGCCGAATCCAGCAGCCACCAGGGTTCGCGGGCGTCCTCCCACGCGTCCCGCCAGGTCACCTGCTGCTCTTCGGTCCATCCGGCGGAGTCCCCGAGCTCTTCCTGAAGGCGTGTCAACTGAGCGTGCGCCTCGTCGGTCGCCTCCTGCAGTTCGACCAGCTCGTCCAGCGCATCCGACAGTTCGATTTCCATCCCGGGATCATAAGCGCCGGGATCCGGCCGGCCCGCAGCGCTCCGGGGCCGTCAGGACGACGGCCCCTCCGAAGGCAGCTCCTCGGCCAGTCCGACGATGATGCCTTCCGGGCCGCGGAGGTAGCAGAGCAGGTACGCGTCCTCGAAGCGGGCGATCCCGCCGACGAGTTCGGCGCCGTGCGGGCGCAGCCGGGCCACGGTGTCCTCCAGGTCGTCGACGGCGAACATCACGCGGTGCGTGCCCAGGACGTTGTGGGGCCGGTTGCGCGGCCCGCCGCCGATGGCCGCAGGGCTGTGGTACTTCGCCAGTTCGAGCCGGCTGCGCCCGTCGGGGGTGCGGACCATGGCGATGTCGCAGCGCACGCCGTCGAGTCCGGTGCACCGGTCGGCGAAGGGGCCCGAGACCTCCGCCCTGCCCTCCAGCTCCATGCCGAGTTCCACGAAGAACGCGATGGCGGCATCCATGTCGTCCACGACGATGCCGACGTTGTCCATCCGCTGGATTGCCATGCCGGTTCTTCCCGCTTCTTCCTCGTGCGGCCGAGGAGGCCGGCCGCTGATGGCCCTGACGGTTCCGACCGTACGCTTCACCGTGGACGCCGCACGACACCACGCCAGGAGGTCCGCCATGCTCGACGAGCACCGGTACGCCTCACTCTCCGCCGTCGGCATCGCCGGCCTGGTCACCCGCGGCAGGGTCACGGCCGCGGAGGTGGCCGACACCGCGCTCGCCGTCAGTGCCCGACACGACGGCGGGCTGCGCGCCTTCACCGCCCTGTGGGCCGATGCCGCCCGGAGCCGGGCCGCGGAGGTCGACGCCCAGGTGGCCCGGGGGGTACGGCTGCCGCTGGCGGGCGTACCGGTCGCCGTCAAGGCGAGCGAGGGCACCCACTCGGTGCAGAACCGGCGCCTCGTCGCCGCAGGCTGCGTACCGATCGGTGCGACATCCGTGCCCCGGGCCGGGACGGGCTGGCAGACGTACGGCGCCACCGACCGGGGACCCACCCTCAACCCCCTCAACCCCGACTGGTCGCCGGGCGGCTCGTCGGCCGGCTCCGCAGCAGCCGTCGGAGCGGGTCTCGTACCCCTCGCGACCGGCTCCGACGGGGCGGGATCCGTACGCATCCCCGCCGCCTGGTGCGGCGTCACCGGCTTCAAGCCCACCAACGGCCTGCTGCCCGCCCGGGACCGGGCCGGACTCAACACCCCCGGCGTGCTCGTCCGCGACCCGGCCGACGCCCTGGCCTACTTCCGCGCCGTGGTCACCGGCCCGCCCCCGCCCCCGGTGCAGGCCGGGACACCCCGCGTCACGTGGACCCCCACCCTGGGGTACGCCGACACCGCACCGGCCGTCGCAGCCACCGCCCTCCGCGCCCTCCACCACCTCGCCCGCGCCGGGCTGTGCCGCCTCGTCGACCGGCCCGTGGAGCTGCGCGATCCGGCCCCGGCGTGGACCGCGCTGCGCGGGGGCACGCCCGACGGGCACACCACCAGCCTGGCCGACGACAACGCGCAGACCCTGCACGAGGTGTTCGAGGAGTCCGATCTCCTGGCCACCCCCACCACGCCCCACCCACCGCACGGCCACGACGGCCCCGGCCGGCGCATGAGCGTGGCACTCACCTGGGCCTTCAACCTCTCCGGCCACCCTGCGATCACCCTGCCCGCCGGCCGCACCCCGGACGGCGAACCCGTCGGCCTCCAGCTGATCGCCCGCCACCACGCCGACGCCCTGCTCCTCGACACCGCCGGACGCTGGCACCCCACGCTCCCGCCCGGGGGCCGGCCGGGACGCACGTCCCGATGGTGATCTCGCCCGTCAGCCTCGGGCACCGCCGGTGGGACAATGGGGACGACCGCGGCCGCCCGGCGCGCGGTCGGCGGCGACTGGGGACGGAAGAACAATGGGTCTGGCGCAGGGTCAGCGCGTGAAGCTGGCGGTGGACATCTCCCTGGGCGAAGCCGTCGCAGGCACCTCGGGGGCCACGGCAGGCCTCCTGTCCCTGGCGGCCGGCGCCGAGGGAACCGTCGAACGGGTCGACGGGCCGCCGCGCGAGAGCCACGACGTCCGTGAGTACCTGCGCCTCCGGTCACTCCTCGAGGACTACGGCCACACGATGCCCGAGGCGAGCAGGCAACGCCTCCAGGAGGAGGTCCGCGACCTGGAACCGCAGTGGAGCGACTTCCAGGAGCACGGCGGGCACGTCACCGCCCGCGTCCGCTTCGACAACGGCTTCGTCCTCGACGGCGCCCCCGAGACGGTCCTCACTCGTCTGTGACGTCGCCCCTCCGCCCGTCGACCCGCGGAGGCCCGGGACTTGGGGCCGCCGTGCGGCCTCGCGGCGAGCTGTAACTGACAAGTCGTCAAAATGAAGAATCCGTCTTCCGGACCGGGTATGCACCCGGTCCGGAAGACGGATTCTTCATTCGCTCCCTCACGCCCTTGCTGAAGGGGCGTCATGTATTCAATTGGACGGGCGTGCAGGCCCCGTACACGTCGCACGTCCGTAGGCGCCGGACGCAGTGGCAAGTTGCACGTGCTTACCCTGGACCGCGAGGGTGCAACTCGCCTGGCCGCCCGTCTTGTCGAGGGTTATGTTCACGGTGGGGGATTCGGTCAGAGGGACCTGAACGGTCTTCTTCCAGGGCAGTCGCACATTCCGCTCCACCGCGGCCGCAGCGGATTCCGCGTCGCTGCGGTAGGCGATCTCGGCCGTGCCCGTGCCGGTGACCTCGTACGTCACCGCGACCGAGGGGACGGCCGCCGGCTCCGGATCCTGGGGTGTGGAGAGGATCCCGTAGCCGACGAGTCCGCAGGTCGCGAGCAGTACCACACCGGCGATGCCGATGACGTTCCGGTCAAGTCCCCTTGCCTCGGCGCTCTTTGACGGCGTGACGGCCTGGTTCTCCGGTGTTTCCGTGGGATTCGTCGGGGCCATGAGAAGTCCGCGCTTTCGGTCGAGGTTTTACCGGGCGGGAAAGTCCCGCCGCAGAACCGGGACTTTATACACCACGTATCCGACGCCCGGCGAACCCGAGGGATATGCCCCGGAAGAGGGCAACTTTGATGCGGCATGTCCGATTTGCCTTCGGAATTGACAGCGAATTGACGGGCTGACGAAACACGGCAGGCACTCAGGGCGTACCCCCACGCGCCCTGAATCGGCATGCCTGAAAACCGTGTGAAGATCGAAGGGCTCGGATGTGAAAATTCCCTACAGGAGATACCTCTCCTGTCTGGTGGTGTCGGCGGTGGCGGGCAGCATGCTGCCCGGCGTCGCCTACGCCGCGACGCCGGCGGACACCCCCGCGGGCGACGACAAGGGCATCGTGGACACCATCGCCGGATGGTTCTCCGACGACGATGACGACCGGCCGGAGCCCCCGGTCGGCGGGAAGCTCGCGATACCCAGCCGGGAGAAGCTCCCGAAGGGCGAGAAGCTCCCCGCGGCCAAGCGCGTCAAGGAGCTGACCGAGCGCCGCACCGCGCAGTCCCGCTTCTGGCAGCTGTCGGACGGCCGGATCGAGGCGGAGCTGACGGCCGTCCCCACGTCGTACCGGTCCGGGGGTTCCTGGAAGCCGATCGACACCACGGTCCGGGCGACCCAGGACGAGGGCTTCGCCTTCGCCAGCACCGCGAACACCGGCAAGAGCTGGTTCGGCTCGGACGCCCGCAAGCTGATGCGCTTCGAGGCGGAGGACGGCCGCGCGCTGACCCTCGGCCTCCCCGGAGCCGGCGCGCTCAAGCCCGAGGCGAAGGGCGACAAGGTCGTCTACCGTGACGCGGTGGCGGGCGCCGACCTGTCCTACCGCGTCGGCCAGGGCGAGGTGAAGGAGGACATCGTCCTCAACGAGCGTCCCGCCGGGCCGGTCTCGTTCACCTTCACCCTGAAGGCCGAGGGCCTGACGCCGCAGGCGCGCAAGGACGGCTCCGTCGCCTTCTACGGCGAGGCCCCGAACACCCCCGTGATGGTGATCCCGGCCCCGTACATGACGGACGCCAGGAAGGACCCGCAGTCCGTCACGGGCGGTACGTACAGCACCGCGGTCACCCAGAAGCTGACCCGGGACGCCGACGGCACGGGCTGGAAGCTGACGGTCACGCCCGACGCAGGATGGCTCGCCGCCAAGGAACGTCAGTACCCGGTCGTCATCGACCCGACGATCAGCGTGACGCCCATCGCCTCCTCCTCGCAGGACACCATGGTCCTGTCCGACCAGGCGGCGGTGAACTTCAACAACACCTGGAAGCTGTCGGCCGGCAAGACCGACACCGGCATCGCCCGCTCCCTGATCAAGTTCCCGCTCACCGAGATCCCGGCGAACGTCAAGATCGACGCCGCGGACCTGAGCCTGTACTACGACCAGTCGCACACCACCAACGGCAACGCCGTCACCATCGAGGCGCACCGCGCCACCGGTGCCTGGGACGAGACCACCGCGACCTGGACCAACACCAACGCGCTGGTCGGCGAGCTGTCCGGCACCACCGTCCAGCTGGACGAGGGCGACGCGGGCACCGCGGCCGTCGGCGAGTGGCCCACCGGCTCCACCACGGGCGGCGCGGCGACCAACGACGACTACGCGTACAACAAGAACGCGCTCACGGGCGAGACCTACACCTGGCAGCCGCAGGTCCCCCGGACCGCGACGTACCGGGTGGACGTGCACTACCCGGCCGCGGCCGACGCGGCCACGGCCGCCCCGTACACCGTCACCCACAACGGCGGCACGAAGAACTACACGGTCAACCAGACCGGCTCCGGCGGAGTCTGGAAGACCCTGGACGCGGCGGAGCTGAGCTTCGCCAAGGGCAACGCCGGCAAGATCGTCCTCGGCGACACCGGCAGCGCCACCACGCGCGCCCTCGCCGACTCGGTCCGTCTGGTGGACCCGGCGCAGATCGCCAAGCCCGTCGGCGCCTACAACCAGTGGCACGACTTCCCGGTGACCGACACCGTCCAGAAGTGGGTCTCCGGCACGGCGACCAACCACGGCTTCGTGCTCAAGGCCGCGGACGAGTCGGGCACCGCCCTGACCGGCGGCCCGCGCTACGAGGCCGCCGACGGCAACACCTACGGCGGCGAGACCTCCACGTACCCCCGGCTGACGGTCACCTACGGCCAGGTCGGCACCACGCTGAACTCGCCGACCGTCGTCCACTCGACGGGCCCTGAGCTGTCCTGGGCGGCGTACTCCAACCTCACCGGTGACACCGGCCTGGACATCGTGGAGTACCAGCTGCACCGCTCCACGCAGCAGGTCTTCACGCCCTCCGCCGCGACGCTGATCGCCCCGATCGCCCCCACGGCCACCACGTACACCGACACCACGGCCGTCCCGACCCCCGACTCCAGCCCCAGCGAGATCGGGAAGTCGTACTACTACCAGCTGGCGGTCAAGACCAAGGGCGGACAGGTCCTCGGGTCACCGACGCGGATCGTGGGCATCCCGAAGGCCGGCCGGACGATGAAGATCATCCAGGCGGGCCAGACCGACACCACGCTCTCCTCCCTGCTGCCGACCACCAACCACGACGGCCTGAAGTCCTTCAACATCGGACAGACCTGGCTCAGCGTCGGCAACAACTCCGGTACGTACGGAAAGACCCGCGCGGTCGTCAAGTTCCCCACCACGGACATCCCCACCACCGCCACGGTGCTGGAGAACAAGATGTACATGTGGGGCGCCGAGACGACGAGCACGACCAACGGCGCGATCTACGAGCTGCACTCGCTGACGCGCGACTTCACCGAGACGCAGGCGACGTGGAACAACGCCACCTCCACCACCCCGTGGACCACCGCGGGCGGTGACTTCTCCGCGACCGTCTCCGACACCGTCCCGCAGATCACCGACGAGGTCGGCCGCCACTGGTGGGACGCGACCGGCCTGATGCAGGGCTGGGTCAAGACCCCCACCACCAACAAGGGCGTCCTGGTCAAGCTGAAGGACGAGACCACCACCGGCCCGCAGGAGCGCACGCTCTTCCTGTCGTCCGAGGCCTCGGACCCGCAGCTGCGTCCCTACATGCAGGTCATCTACGTCGACTCGACCACCGAGGACACGTACTACGCGCCGACCACGCCGGCCCGCATGACGCCGAACTCGCAGTACACGGTCGAGTTCACGGTCACCAACACCACCAGCACCGCCTGGGCCGCCGGCGAGCGCGAGCTGACCTACACCTGGAAGCTGCCCGACGGCACGGACGTCACCACCGGCGGCAACCAGCTGAAGACGGCCGTCCCGGCCCTCCTGCCGGGCAAGTCCGCCACCGTCCAGGCACAGGTCAAGACGCCGATCAACTCCGACGAGGGCAACAAGCGCCTCGACTACGTGCTCGGCTGGGACATCCGCAGGATCTCCGACGGCAGCTGGCTCTCCGCCGGCGCCCCGGCCATCGCCCCGCTGAAGCAGAACGTCACCGTCGAGGACCCCACCTCCAACACCCTGGGCCTCGAGAAGTTCTACTCCTACACCGGCAAGAACACCGGTGCCGGCTCGACGGTCATGAACAACCTGGCCTCCGGCAACAGCGTCTGGTCCTACGACGCCTTCAGCAACCCGGGCCGTGGCGTCAACACCTTCGCCCGGTTCTCGTACAACTCCCTCGACACCAGCGACAGCGTCCTGGGCGCCGGCTGGTCCGGCCAGCTCGCAGGGCCGCTGCGGCTCGGCGCGCCGCTGGAGTTCCACCCCAAGCCCAACCCGACCGAGATCCGCCTCCCGGACGGTGACGGCACCACCCACGTGTTCCGCTGGGACTCCGCCACGAGCTCGTGGAAGGCGCCCGCCGGCGTGCACTTCAAGCTGACCGCCAAGGCCGGCCTGGACTGCCAGCCGACCAAGGACCCGGTCCCGGACGCCTGGACGCTCACGCGCCCCGACGGCACGCGGTTCCTGTTCGGCTGCGACGGTCACCTGACGTCGCTGGTCGAGAAGAACGGCAACACCCAGACGTACACCTACGAGGAGCACAAGAACGGCGGCAAGCCCGCCCGCTACCTCAAGTACGTCACCGACCCGGCCGGCCGGCAGTCGCTGACCGTCGAGTACTACCTCAAGCAGGACGCGACCTACGAGTACATCGACGCCTCCGGCAACAAGGTCTCCGGCACCAACCTCAACAACTCCAAGATCTACGACCACGTGAAGTCCGTGACGGACGTCTCGGGCCGCAAGATCTCGTTCTACTACACGGCGGAGGGCCTGCTCGGCCGGTTCACCGACGGTGTCGGCTCCGCCCAGCCCAAGGACTTCAAGTTCACCTACGACGCCACGCAGGGGAACAAGAACGTCAAGCTGGTGAGGGCCACCGACCCGCGCGGCAACGGCACGCAGCTCGCCTACTACGCCCCGCAGGCCGGTGACGACCCGAAGTACCACTGGTGGACCAAGACGATCACCGACCGTCTGAACGGCACCACCGGCTTCGCGTACTCCGTGAACGCGGGCAACACCAAGTTCACCGACACCGCGGTCACCGACGCCGAGAGCAGGGTCACGACCCAGGTCACGGACGACTACTTCCGTCCGGTCCAGGCGACGAACGCCAAGTCCCAGACCACGAAGATGAGCTGGGACGCGGACAACAACGTCACGTACCTGGAGGAGGCCAACGGCGCGAAGACCGCGTACTGCTACGACCAGAAGACCGGCTACCCGCTCTGGCAGCGCGACGCCGAGAACAACAAGGCCGGGGTCCCTCCGGCGGGCGACTGCGCGCCGGGCACCTATCCGGCGAACTCGGTGAAGTACGAGTACCAGACGCGGCTGGACGGCTACTCGGCCGACCTGTTCGCCAAGACCTCCGCGGAGGGCCGCAGGTGGCAGTTCGGCTATGACACCTTCGGCAACCTGAAGACGGTCACCGACCCCAAGGGCGTCGCGACGCCGACCGCCGGGGACTACACCACCTCGTACGAGTACGACTCCTACGGCCGGCTGACCAAGGCGACCGACGCCAACGGCAACCCGACCACCTACAGCGGCTTCGGCCCGGCGGGCTACCCGGCGACGATCACCGACGCCCTCACCAAGGCGACCACGTACGTCTACGACGCGCGAGGCCAGGTCACCGAGGTCACGGACCCGCTCGGCAAGAAGAGCACGCAGACGTACGACACGTTCGGCCGTCCGCTGGTCGCCACCGTGCCGAAGGACCAGAACGCGGGCGTTCTGATCACGACGCCGGCGCCGGTCTACGACGCCAACGACAACGTCACCACCTCCACCGGCCCCGGCGGCGCGGTGTCCACCGCGGTGTACGACGCGGCGGACCAGGTCACCTCGGCCACCGCCCCGAAGGACACCCCGGCATCGGCCGAGCGCCGGTCGAGCTACACCTACGACAAGGTCGGCAACCTCAGGACGACGACCGAGCCGAAGGGCACGCTCACCACCTCCGACGCGACCGACTACGTCACCACGCACAACTACGACGAGATCTACCAGCTCACCTCCGTGGTCAACGCGGTGGGCGAGAAGGTCGGCTACACGTACGACGGCGTCGGCAACCTGGTCAAGACCGTCGACCCGAAGCAGAACGCCACCGCCACCCCGGACGACTACCGGTCCGTGATCGCCTACGACCTGAACCACCGCATGACGGCGGTCACGGACGCGGCGGGCAAGACGACCCGGAAGTCCTACGACAAGGACGGCCTGCTCGTCTCGGCCACGGACGCGGAGAACAACACCACGACCGTCGTCTACGACGAGCGCGGCCGGCAGACCGAAGTCCGGGTGCCGTACTCCGGTACGACCGTCCGCACCACGAAGTACGAGTACGACCAGGCCGGCAACACCACCAAGGTGATCACCCCCCGGGGCACGGAGACGGCCACCGTCGACGACTTCGCCGAGCGCACCGAGTACGACGCGCTGAACCGCCCGGTCAAGCAGTACCAGCCGTACGACCCCAACGACGCCCGCTTCAACAAGGCGGACGTGTACACGCGGACGGACTACGACGCGGCGGGCCGGGTCGTCAAGACCTCCCTGCCGCCGTCGGTGGGCCAGACGGTCCGCAACGACACCACGTACAGCTACTTCGACAACGGCTGGACCAAGTCCTCCACGGACCCCTGGTCCCTCTCCACCACCTACGACTACAACGAGCTCGGGAGGCAGACCAACCGCACGCTCACCTCGGCCGGCGGGTCCTCGGACCGCACCATGACGTGGTCGTACTACCCGGACGGCAAGCTGAAGTCGAAGTCCGACGACGGTGTGCCGGCGGGCCGGTCCGTGGTGGTCGTCGACAACTCCGACACCCAGAACACCACCTCGACGGGCACCTGGACGAAGGGGTCCCTCACCGGCCAGCACGGCTACGACCACCAGGTCCACGCCGCGGGCACCGGCACCGACGCGTTCACCTGGACGCTGAACGTCCCGAAGGACGGCACGTACACCGCGTACGTCCAGTACCCGCAGGTGGCGGGCGCCGCCACCACGGCCAAGTACACCCTCACCCACGGCACCACCACCGAGCCCGCGGTGACCAAGAGCCAGGCCACCGGCGCCGGCACCTGGGTCAGCCTCGGCTCGTACGCGCTGAAGCTCGGCGAGGCGACCAGGCTGAAGCTGGAGCAGAACACCGGCGGCGCCGTGGTCGCCGACGGCGTCAAGCTGGTCCGGGACACCACCGGTGAGACCGACGCCGAGAAGAAGACCTTCACCTACGGCTACGACGTCAACGGCAACCTGACGTCGATCGACGACACGTCCTCCGGGGCGAAGATCGACGCATACGCCATGACGTACACGGGCCTCAACCAGATCCAGAAGGTCTCCGAGTCGCTGGCCGGCCAGGAGAAGAAGGCCACCAGCTACACCTACGACGCCAACGGCCAGCCGGAGACGGTCACCCACCCCGACCAGTTCTCCCGGTACACCTACGACCTGCGGTCACTGGTGCAGACGGTGTCGGTCGGCAAGACGGCGGGCGACGCGTCGCCCAAGGTCACCTCGTACACGTACACCGACCGCGGCCAGAAGCTGAAGGAGACCAAGGCCAACGGCAACACGGTCGACTACGTCTACCACCTCAACGGCTCGCTGAAGTCGTCCACCGAGAAGAAGGGGTCCGGGACGCTCGTCTCCTCCCACACCTACGCCTACGACGCCAACGGCAACAAGGCGCAGGACGTCGCCCAGAAGATGAACGCCGACAACCACGCGGCGTACCTCTCCTCGACGACCGACTACACCTACGACCCGGTGAACCGGCTCGCGCAGTCGGTGAAGACGGGAACGGGCGCGGGCACGGAGACCTACGTGCACGACGACAACGCCAACGTCGTCAGCCAGACGGTCAAGGGCACCTCGACGACGTTCACCTACGACCGCAACCGGCTGCTGAGCGCGTCGATCGGCGGCCAGACCGCCGGCTACGACTACGACCCGTTCGGCCGGCTGGACTCGGTGACCAGCGCGGGCCAGGTCATCCAGCGCAACGTCTACGACGGGTTCGACCACGTGGTCGACGCGCAGAAGATGGACGCGCAGGGTGCCCTGAAGTCCACCAAGTACACGTACGACCCGCTGGACCGCACCGCCTCCAAGACGGCGGACGGCAAGACGACGGACTTCGCGTACCTCGGCCTCTCGCAGGAGGTCCTGGACGAGAAGGTCGCCGGCCAGCTGACGAAGTCGTACCAGTACAGCCCGTGGGGCGAGCGCCTGTCGCAGGTCAAGCACAACTCCGACGGCACGACCGAGAACGGCTACTACGGCTACAACGGCCACAAGGACGTCGAGACGCTCACCGACAACAGCGGTGACACCAAGGCGACCTACGGCTACACGGCCTACGGCGCCGACGACACCGCGGAGTTCACCGGCATCGACAAGCCGGACGTGGCCGACCCGACCAAGGAGGCGTACAACCCCTACCGCTTCAACTCCAAGCGCTGGGACTCCGGCTCCGGCACGTACGACATGGGCTTCCGCGACTACAGCCCGGGACTGAACCGCTTCACCACCCGGGACATGTACAACGGAGCGCTGGCGGACACGCGCCTGGGCACCGACCCGTACACCAACAACCGGTACGCCTTCACGGGCGGCAACCCGGTCAGCCGGATCGAGGCGGACGGACATCAGCTCGAGGAATGCGCGAGCGGAATGTACGAATGCACGAACATGGGCACGGAGGTCGTCGGATACGGCTACCGCTACGAGGAAGAGGTGAAGGAAAGCGGCGGTGTCTTCGCCGATTCCTACATCGAGACCCTCGGCGCCCGGGACGCGGCGCGTGCCGTGGCCTGGAACGCCGGTCTGCAGGACGTCAGCGCGACCATCGAGCAGCTGAACAAGTACGTCACGCCGACCATGGCAACCCTGGAGGTCTTCGCCGACGCGCGGAAGAACTTCAAGGAAATGCAGAAGTCCGGCAATCCGACGCTGAAGCGGATCGGTGACCGCGGCACCGCGTTCATGGAGAGTTCCCGGGCCGCGAAATGGGTCTCGACGGCCGCCGACACCAAGTGGTTCAAGGCGACCGGAAAGGTGTCCGGCGGACTGGAGACCGTGGGTGCCTTCATCGAGGAGCTCATGGAGGGCGAGGACCTGATCACCGCCGGCGGAAAGGCCCTCCTCAAGGGCGGTCTGACCTCGGCGGGCGCCGCCATCGGAGCGGAAGCGGGCCTCGCCTGCGGACCCCTGGCCTGGATCTGCGTACCGGCGGGCGCCGCGGGTGGCGCCTGGGTCGGCGGCGAGCTGGGAACCATGGCCGACGAGCAATTGGACGAATGGGGGTTCTGGGAGTGGACGGACGGCCTGACCAAGCACGACTGACCGGCCGCTCCGGAAAATGATCATTCGGGATTGACCGTCAACGCCTGACCGGTCCCAGGAAATGATCACGCCGCCGTGGTCACGGGAATTCACCTCGTGATCACGGCGGCCCCCGCGGCACCACCCGCCGCACAACTCTCCGTACAAACGGAATGTAGGATCCCTCCCCGATGCACGAAAGAAGGAACGACATGTTCGACTCCATGGCCTCCGGTGGCGACCTCGGCCGGTTCCAGACGGCTTCGGGTGCCCGTCCGGGCTCTCCCGCGGGCCTGCTGCCGCGCTGCGCCGCCACCGCCATCGACCTGGTCGTCGCCGTCGCGGTCATCCTCGTTCCGCTCGTCGGTCTCGACCGGATCCTCACGGCCGCCGGCGTCGCCGACGGAGACGCCGGTGTGATCTGGCGCACCACCGCCGCCCTCTGGGTCGCGGCCTTCTTCCTCCTCTACTCCCCGCTGAGCGTCTCGCGCTGGGGCGCGACCCCGGGCAAGCGCGCCCTGCGCCTCGAGGTGGTGCACTTCGAGACCGGCGCGCGCCTCGGCTACGGCGCGGCCGTCGCCCGTCACCTGACGAACCTGGTGGTCACCGGCATCCCGGTGCTGTGCGTCGCCAACGTCTCCGCGATCAACCTCAGCAAGGACCGCCGCGGCATGCACGACAAGTCGTCGGGCAGCGCAGTGATCCACCGCCGCTGACGCCCCCCCCGCGTCGTGCCGCGTGAGGCTGCTCACACGCGGGTGCGGCGCCCGGGGCGCCGCGGGCAGGTACCGAGACGGATCACCAGTGCGGCTCACGGAGCCGCGTCCGGGTGGCCGACGCGAGCCGTGCCGCCACCCTCAGGCCGACCGGTGCGCCGTGTCCAGGACGTGGAGTTCGGCGGCGGCTTCGAGCTGCCGGGGGTTGTTGAGGCGTACGAGGGCCTCGTGGGCGGCCGTCAGCGTTGCGCGGGCCTCGTCGCGGCGGCCGAGGTGGCGCAGGACGATGCCGAGGTCGAGCCGGGCGGCTTCGCTCCAGGCGGGCATCCTGGCCCGCTCGAAGTGCGCGAGCGCGTAGGACAGCGGTGCTTCCGCCTCCTGCCACCGTCCCAGCGCGGCCAGGTCGTTGCCGATGTGCTGGCGGCTCGCGGCGAGGTACAGGCCGATCACCTCCTGCGGCTTGCGCGGCACGCCGGCCCGGCAGCGGGCCTCGCTCCTCCGGTGGATGGCCAGCGCCTCGGCGGCGCGGCCGGCCTGACGCAGCAGCTGGCCCAGCAGGTTGAGGGCGGTGAGCTCGGCCAGGCGGCTCTGGGCGCAGGACTGGACGGCGAGGTGGTCGGCCGCCCGCCGGAACTCCTCGATGGCCTCGTCCGTCCGGCCCAGCCGGTTCAGGGCCCCGGCCGCGTAGCCCATGGCCCAGCCCACCTGGACCTCGTCGCCGGTCTCGCGGGCCACGTCGAGGGCGGCCCGGGCCGTGGTGAGCGCGGCGGCGTGGTCGTAGAGGCACACGTTGTAGGCCCAGGCGAGGTAGTTCAGCTGGACGGCCTCCTCACGCCGGCTGCCCAGGGCGCGGGCCGAGTCGGCGCCGCGCCGGAACACCTCCGCCCACAGCTCCCAGTGCATGGTCCGGTCGGAGAACCAGTGCATCGCCTCCGCCGCGTCGACCACCCGTCGGTGGTCGCCGGCCGCCTGGGCCCGGCGGAGGGCTTCGAGCCACTGGGCCCGTTCGTTCTCCAGCCAGGTGTGGGCCCGGTCCGGGCCGGTGGGCGCGGTGGCCGGGTCGGGGTCGCCGTCGGCGGCGGTCCGGGGCACGGGCGGGTGGTCGGCGTCGAAGTGCAGCGCGGCGGCCGTGGCCCGGCGCAGGACCCAGCGGGCGGCCCGGTCCTCGGCGGCGGCGATCTCCTCGGGCCCGTCCTCCTCGGCCAACTGCTCGGCGGCGTACAGGGCCAGCAGGTCGTGGTAGCGGTAGCGGTCCGCCGTGGGGTGCGGCTGGAGCAGCCCGGCGTCGGTCAGGTCCTGGGCACAGCGGGCGGCCTGGCGGCGGGGGAGGCCGGCGAGCAGGGCGGCCGTCTCGGGGCTGAAGTCGGGCCCGGCGGCGAGGCAGGAGCGCCGGAAGACGGTGCGGGCCTGCGGGCTCAGCTGCCGGTAGGACAGCGCGAAGGCGGCCCGGACCTCCAGCGAGCCGGCCCGCAGCGTGTCCAGCCGGCCGCCCTGTTCGGCCAGCTGGTCGACGAGCTTGGCGATCCGTTCGCCGGGCCGGGCGGCGAGGCGCTGCCCGGCGATCCGCACGGCCAGGGGGAGGTGGCCGCAGAGCTCGGCGAGGTCGCGGGCCGCCTGGCCCTCGTGTCCGACCCGCTCGGGGCCGACGATGCGCGTGAGCAGCTCCACGGCCTCCTCGCGGCGCAGCAGGCCGAGTTCGGTGCGGTGCACCGCCTCGAGGCCGGCCAGGGCCTGGCGGCTGGTGACCACGGTGAGCGAGGAGCCCTGCCCGGGCAGCAGAGGGCGTACCTGCTCCTCGTCGCTCGCGTTGTCCAGCAGGAGTAAGACGCGCTTGTCGCGCAGGACGGACCGGAGCAGGCCGCTGCGGTCCCCGGTGGCGGCGGGTACCGCGCCGGCGGCGACGCCGAGCGCGTGCAGCAGCCGGGCGAGCGCGTCGCGGGGCAGGGTCGGCCGGGGGTCCATGCCGCGCAGGTCGACGTGGAACTGCCCGTCCGGGAAGTGCGGTGCGAGGGCGTGGGCGGCGTGCACGGCGAAGGCGGTCTTGCCCAGCCCCGGCTGGCCACTGATCACGGCCACCGGCGGGTGGCCGGGTTCGGGCCGCTCGGCCAGGGCGGTCAGCCTGGCCAGGGCGGGGCCCCGGGCGGTGAAGTCGGCGAGGTCGCGGGGCAGGGCGAGCGGGTGGTGACCGGCCGGCTCCGGCTGCGGTGCGCACGCCCGAACGCCGTCGTTCGTGGCCCCCGTCTCCGGGCGGGCACGGTCGGCCGCCCCGGCCGAGGGCCGTCCGGCAGTCCGCCGCGAGCGCGGCCGCCCCAGGCTGGCAGCCCGCTCCAGCTCCTCGGCGCCTGTCGCGTCCAGTTCCAGCGCCGCGGCGAGGGCCTCCACGGTGCGCCGCTGCGGCCCCCGGGACCGGCCGCGCTCCATGTCCGACAGGGCCCGCACGCTCACCCCTGCGGCGTGCGCCAGCGCCTCCTGGCTCAACCCGGCGGCGGTACGCAGGCGCAGCAGGCGCTCGCCGAACCCGCCGGTGGCCGGTGTGTCCGTCCCCATGCCTGCTGTGTCCCCCGGTGCCGCACGGACCGGCCGGTCCGCCGAATCCTTCCGGCAGAAGTATGCCGGACCGTACTTCCACCGGTGGAACCGCCTGGTCCGCCTCCGCCGCCGGGCGGTTGGCTGTTGGCGACCCGGACGGGGGCCCGACCAGCCCCCTTCCGGGCCGGTCCGTCGCGGCTCCGCCGCTCCGCCACGCTCCGCGGGCGGTCCCGCGCCGGACTCGGGGGAACTGCCAGACATCCGGTCGCCTCCGTACCGCTTCGTGTCCGCAGCCGCAGCCGCAGCCGCAGCCGCAGCGCAACCGCGACCGCGGACGCCGGCGACCGCCTTCGACCGACCAGGGGAATTCACATGAGAACCAGTGGTGCCGCGCCCCGTCCGGGTGCCGGCCACCGGGCCCGCGTGCTGCGACTGCTCGCCGTGCCGGTGATCCCGCTCCTCGTCCTCGCCTCGATGCTCACGGCGCCCACGGGCGCGATGGCGGCGGGCAGCAAGTACGGGAACTCCCGCTACCACCAGTGGTCGTGGGTGACCACGCACAACTCCTACGCCGACGACTGGAGCCAGTTCCCCGTTCCGCCCAACCAGTCGCACAGCATCAAGGAGCAGCTCGACAACGGCGTGCGCGGCCTGATGCTCGACACGTACGACCCCAAGGGCACCGGGCCCGTCGCGCTGTGCCACGGCGGTACCGCCCTGTGCTACGAGGACTTCAAGTCCGCGCTCCTGACCATCGTGAACTTCCTGCAGAAGAACCAGCAGGAAGTGGTGACGGTCTTCCTGGAGAACTACGCCAGCCAGCAGACCCTCAGCAAGACGATCACCGACATGCTGGACGCCAAGGGCGCCGGCGGTCTGCTCTTCAACCAGAACAACTACGGCATCAACACCAACAACTGGCCGCGGCTGCGCGACATGGTCGCGGACAACCAGCGCCTCGTGATCTTCCAGGACAGCTGGGGCGACCTCGCCGTCGGCAAGGGCACCCTGATGAACACCTGGACCCACACCGTGGAGAACCGGTACAGCTACGGCCAGGGCCAGCCGTACGGCTGCGAGCCGCGCGGCCAGAGCAGGCCGCTCAACCAGAACCCGATGCCGGGAACGTCCGGCCTCACCCCGCTGTTCACCATGAACCAGTTCAGCTCCGACAACCTCGACCCGGCGGCCTACGCCAAGATCGACAACGGGTCCCAGCTCAAGAGCCGCATCGAGAAGTCGTGCCGGCCCGCCGCGGGCCGCAACCCGAACTTCGTCGCGGTGGACCACTACCAGGACTCCGACAACTCGGGCCACACCCCGCTGTCCGTGGTCGAGCAGCTCAACCGCGACAACTACGTCTTCGAGCCGCACCCGGCGGTGTGGACCGTCAGCGACTCCAAGCAGTACGTCAGCACCTACGACAGCAACCGGTGCATGGTCCGCGGTGACGAGTTCCCCGACGGCTCCGGCGGCCTGGTCACGCAGCGGGCCTGCGCGAACCCCGCGCCCAGCAGCCACCAGTGGACGGCCACCAAGCCGAACTACGACGGCAAGGGCTACTACTGGATCAAGGCGAACAACGGCTACTGCCTCACCATCCCGTGGAACCTCGGCACCCCGCCCGGCGACGGCACGCAGCTGTTCTGGTGGCCGTGCGAGACCCGCTGGTCGTCGGCCACCCAGCTCTGGGAGGTCATGCCGACCAACATCGACGGCAACGGCAAGTCGCACGGCTACTACTTCGTCAACCAGTGGACCGGCAAGTGCCTGACCCTGGACCCCGCGACGACCGGCGGCAAGGCCGGCAAGGTCACCCAGGCCGCCTGCCCCAAGCGCTGACCCACCCCGACCACCCGGCCGGCACCGCCCCCACGCGGTGCCGGCCGGGCCTGCGAGCCGGGCGCCGGAACGGCCCGCGGCCCCGTCGTTGCCGCCGTCACCCAAAACCGTTCGCGATTCACGGGCTGCGAGCCGAGACTGGTCGGCCGATCACATCCGACAGGAAGAGGCCGGCGCTGACGTACAACCGTGACACCCTGCCCCTCCCCGAGAACCGCGTGCCCCCCATCCCTCACGGGCACACACGGAACTGGGACAACTTCGACCCCGCCCGCCACTCCTTCGCCTGGGACGAGGACGAGGACGCCCGCCTCCGCTCGCTCGTCCGCGCGTGGGTGCCACCCGTGCTCTCCGGTATGGCCGGCCGGTGGGCGGGCGAGCGCTGGTGCGAACGCCAGGTGGACGCGATCATCCGGGAGCGGTACGGCACCTGGGCCTGGGGATGGAGCTGGTGCTACCGCTACGGCGGGCCCATCGGCAGCTGGGTCAGTGGTCCGGATTCGGTGACGACCCCCGACGAGACCGCGGAACGCGTCGTGTCCGCGCTGTTGGAGTGGCGGGAGTGGCTGGAGCGAACGGCCCTGCGCTTCGCGGAGCTGGCGCCGCCCCCGGACGCCTCACCAGAGGACCGCAGCTGGCACCTGGAGCGGGCCTGCGTCCGGCTCGTGACCCACACGCTGGACTCGGGCGCCGAGGGCGGCTGGTACGGCCAGGCCTCGATCGTCCTGGGCTGGTTCCTCATCAGCACCGGCATGGACCGGGCCGAGGCCGCGCGAGCGGTGGAGAGCGCGATCGGCGGCCGGTTCGAGAGCTGGGTCACCCCCGAACGCACGCTGATCGAATCCGTCGGCGAGGACCTGGCCGTCGGCCTCACCGGCCACGCCCCGTACCGGGACCACCGCGAGAGTGCGGCTCTGGAAGACCTCCATGACCGCTGCTGACAGCCTTTCGGTCTGGCTGCGCGTGCGCCGCGAGGCCGACTGGCACGAGGCACCGGCCCTCCAGCGGGTCCCGGCCGGCCGCGACGGGTTCCGGTCCTGGTGCGAGGGGCCGGTGCGCCGGCGCGACCCGCTCCGCGCCCGGCGTCTGCTGGCCGCACACGCCCTGGCACGCGAAGACGCCGTACGCCGCGCCCCACTGGACTTCGCCCTGCTGGCCGGCTGGCAGCGCGAGGTCCTCGGCGCGCCGGGGGCACCGTTCCGCACGGGCGACGCCCACGCGAAAGGCGGCCGCGAGCGCTACGCCCTCACCCCTCGCACACGGGCCGATTTCGACGCGTGCCTGCGCGAGACGACCGACCCGGACGTCCCGCTGGCCGCCCGCGCGGCCCGCGCCTACCTCGATGTGGCGTTCTTCCACCCGTTCACGGACGGCAACGCCCGCGCCGCGCTGCTGACCCTGGTTCACGTTCTGGCCCGGGAGGGCATCGTCCTTCCCGAGGTCGGCCCGCTCCAGACCACCCGCTACGCGGACGCCCCGGCCGGCGCCGCCGACCTCGCCGCTCTCATCGGGGTGCTCAACCGCCGCCACTGAGCAGGGGGAAGGCAGGAACAGGACCCGGGGCCTGCCCCAGTGCCCCGCACCTCGCGACACGTGAGGCTGAACCTGCCCAGCCGGAAGAACAGTTGGAGGAACCCGTGGCCATCTCCCCCTCACCGTCCTCACCCGTCGGCATGCCCTGTCGTGGTGCCCTGCGGGCTGCAGCGGCAGCCGTCTGCGGCCTGGTGCTGGCCGGGCCGGCCGTCGCCGCCCCCGCCGCTGCTGCGCCCGCCGCACCCGCCCGGACACAAGCCCAGGACGGCGACCACGGCCGGGGCACGCTGGTCTCCGCCGAGAAGCTGTACACGCTCGCGGACCCGCAGGCAGTGGCGGCCGAACTGAGGGCGGCCGGGTTCGCAGCCGACACCGTCCGGCACGGCGTGGTCGCCTACCGGCTGGTCTACCGGACCGTCGATCCGTACGGCCGCCGGCCCACCACGGCGAGCGGACTGCTGGTGCTGCCGCTCCGCGGCGAGAGGCGCCTCCAGGCGGTCTCCTTCGCGCACGGCACCGGCAGCCACAAGGACGATTCGCCCTCCATGCGCCGCGCGGCCTTCGTGTCCGCACCGGTCGTCGCGCACGCCTCGGCGGGCGCCGCGGCGGTCGCCCCCGACTACCTGGGCATGGGCAAGGGGCCGGGCCTGCACCCGTGGATGGACGTCGGCTCCGAGACCACGGCCTCCCTGGACATGCTGCGGGCGGCCCGCGCCTTCGCCCCCCGAACCGGCCACCTGCTGGAACGGAGGGTCATGGTCACCGGCTTCTCGCAGGGTGCCTCGGCCGCACTCGGCCTCGGCCGGGCCCTCCAGGCGGGTGACGACCCCTGGTTCAGGCTCGGCGCGCTGGCACCGGTCAGCGGCGCGTACGACTTCGGCGGCACGGAGCTGCCCGCCCTGCTCGAAGGCAGGCTGGACCCCAAGTCCAGCGTCGTGTACGCGGCCTACACCCTGGTCGCGTTCCACCGCCTCCACCATCTCTACGACAGCCCTGACGAGGTCTTCCGAGCCCCGTACGACGCGACCGTCGAGGCGCTCTTCGACGGCGCCCACACGGGCGAGCAGCTGATGCGGGGCACCCCGGGCACGCTCGACGAACTGCTGACGGAACACGGCCGCGAGCTCCTCGCGCATCCCACGGGGCCGCTGGCGGCAGCGCTGCGCAGCACCGATGCCGTGTGCACCGACTGGGTTCCCCGCGCCCCCGTCCGGCTCTACACGGCGGGTGGGGACGAGCAGGCCGTCACCGCCAACACCGAGCACTGCCGGGCGGCTCTGCTCAGGAACGGCGTGGACGCTCCGGTCGTCGACGTCGGCGCCGTCGACCATCGCGGATCCCGTCACCTCGGCTCCAACGTCGCGGCCACATCGGCGACCGTGCGCTGGTTCGGTGAGCTGCACCGGCGGTGACGTCCACGCGCCGAGAGCCGCCTCGGGACCGGCGCGTAGGATCGACGCATGGCGCTGCGACCCGTTCACGTGAACCTGAAGGCCGTCGACGCCGAGGCGGTCGGCCGGTTCTGGGCGGAGGCGCTCGGCTGGACCGCGTACCGCCCGGGCGTGACCACGTACGTCGGTCCGGCCGGCGGCCTCGTCTGGCCGGACCCGGTCGTCCTCGGCGTCGACGTCGTGCCCGTTCCGGAACCCAAGACCGCCGTGAAGAACCGCGTGCACCTCGACCTCGCCACCAGGTCGGCCGCCCACCAGGCCGAGCTGGTCGCACGTCTGCTGGACCACGGCGCGACGCACGCGCACGTGGGACAGGGCGACGTGCCGTGGACGGTCCTCGCCGACCCGGAGGGCAACGAGTTCTGCGTGCTGGAGCCCCGCGAGACCTACCGGGACACCGGGCCGGTCGCCGCGGTGGTGATCGACTCCGAGGACCCGCGGGCCATGGCCCGCTTCTGGGGCGCGGCGACCGACTGGACCGCGCACGAAGTCACGGACGACCGGGCGGTGTTCCGGTCCGCGGCGGGCGCAGGGCCGTACCTCGAGTTCCTCCGCACGCCCGGCGGCAAGGCCGTCCCGGACCGCGTCCACCTCGACCTGCTGCCGTACCCGGGCGACGACAAGGACGCCGAGGTGTCCCGCCTGCGTGCCCTCGGCGCCACCGACCTCGACCTAGGCCAGGGCGACCGCCCGTGGACGTGCCTGACCGACCCCGAGGGCCACGAGTTCTGCGTCCTCGGCCCGTCCTGACGCAGGAGGGCAGAACAGCCAGGTGGCGCGAACGCGGCCCGGAGTTCTCACCTCCGGAGACCTGGGTTAGGTTCCCGGTCGTGACCAACGATCACGGACGACTGCTGGCAGGCCGCTACCGGCTGGCCGAACTGCTGGGCCAGGGCGGCATGGGGACCGTCTGGCGGGCCCACGACGAGAAGCTCGACCGGGACGTCGCCCTCAAGGAACTCCGGCTCCCGGAGGACCTCGACCCCGCTCAGCGGGAGGCCTGGATCAGCCGCCTGGACCGCGAGGCGCGTGCGGCGGCCCGGCTCAAGCACCCGGGCGTCATCACCGTCCACGACCGGATATCCGGCGACGACGGCCGCCCCTGGATCGTGATGGAACTCGTCCACGGCCGTTCCCTGGACGACCTGGTCAAGGAGAGTGGTCCACTCCCGCCGGCCCGGGTGGCCGGGATCGGCCGTCAGGTCCTGGACGCGTTGCGCGCCGTGCACGCCACGGGCGTCACCCACCGCGACATCAAGCCCGCCAACGTGCTGCTCGAAGGCGAGCGGGCGGTGCTGACCGACTTCGGGATCGCCGCCGTCGAGGGCGAGCCCGGCCTGACCCGGTCGGGGGCCCTCATGGGGACACCGGCCTACATGTCCCCCGAGCAGGTGCGCGGTCTCCCGGCGACCGCCGAATCCGACCTGTGGTCCCTGGGCGCGACGCTGTTCACCGCTGTGGAGGGGCACCCTCCGTTCAGCGGCTCCGGTTCCTGGGCCGTCTTCGTCGCCGTCGCCACCGAGGAGCCGGCCACCGCGGTCCGCGCGGGGGAGCTCGCCCCGGTCCTGACGGGCCTGCTGCGCAAGGATCCGACGCGGCGCCTCACCGCCGAGGCTGCGTACGAACTGCTCGCCGGACCGGCGGGCGAAGCAGAGCCCTCCCGGCCCGACCCGACGCGGACGTCCGCGGCCACGCTGCGCCTCGGCGCGGCACCGGGCGCGGGCCCGGCAGGACGCCCGTCCCCACGAACGCCCGCTGCCGTCCGTTCCACCCGGGGGCGGGCGTACCTGCTGGGCGCCCTGGCGGCGGCCGTCGTGGCCGCCCTGGCCGCCATGCCCTGGTGGTTACCCGGATCCACAGCCACCGGCGACGACGCAGGCCGCACCCGCGCGACCGGCTCCCCGGCGCCCACCCGCCACTCCGTCACCCCTTCCCCTCCCACGCCCACCACGGCCGCCCCGTCCGGCACCGCACCCGACCCCGGTCCCACCCCCACGCGCCGGCCCACCCCCACCCCCCTCGACCGTCAGGCCGTCGAGCGCGTCTTCACGCTCTACATGAACGGCCTCGCCGACCACGACATGACCTCGCTGCGCCGGGGAACCTGCCCCCGACTGCGCTCCACCCTGCTCGGGTTCGCACTGAACGGCTACTACGTGGACCGCTGGGAGCTCCAGCCCTACGAGATCCTCCCGGGCATGGACCAGCTCAGCGTGGAAGCGAAGATCACCCGACGGGACCCCGAGACGGGGGAGCTCGCCGGCGACGTCCTCAACCAGTGGATCATCGAGCGGACCGCGGACCAGCAGTACTACGTGTGCGGCTGGCTCAACGAGGAATGACCCGGCCACGGGTCCGCGGACCGGCGGCGCCCGCCCCTAAGCCGTCCCGTCATCGGCGATGCGGTAACCGACCCCGGCCATGGTCGTGACGACCGGGGGAGCGCCCAGCTTGCGGCGCAGCCGGCCGATGGTGACGGTGACCGTGTTCGTGAAGGGGTCGGCGTTCTCGTCCCACACCTGTTCCAGGAGCTGCTCGGCGCTCAGGTACGCCGGGCTGGCCCGCAGCAGCGCCTCCAGGACGCCGAACTCCTTGACGGACAGCTCCACCGGCCGGCCGTCGCGCAGCACGTTCCGGCGTACCGGATCGAGTTCGAGGCCGGCGGCCCGCAGCGCGCGTGCCCGGGCGGCCGGCCTGCGACGGGCCAGGGACCGGATGCGCAGGACGAGCTCCGGGAAGTGGAAGGGTTTGGCGAGGTAGTCGTCGGCTCCGAGGGTGAGACCGCTGACCCGGTCGCCGGGCTCGCCGGCGGCGGTCAGCATCAGCACCATGGCCCGGTCCTCCCGGTCGGTGATCATCTGGCACAGCGCGTCGCCGTGGATCCCGGGCAGGTCGCGGTCCAGGAGAACGACGTCGTACGCGTGCACGTCGATCCGCGCAGCGGCGGCCAGGCCGTCGTGCGCCACGTCGACGGCCATCCCCTGGTCCCGCAGCCCCTCGGCGACGACCTCGGCGAGGGACCGCGCGTCCTCCACGACCAGCACCCTCATGCCGTCACCCCTCCGGTCCCGTCCGGTCCGGCGGCCCCGGGCAGCGCCACGGTGACGCGCAGTCCGCCCTCCGGACGGGCCAGCAGGGCGAGCCGGCCGCCGTGCGCCGCGACGATCGCCGCGACGACGGACAGCCCGAGGCCGGAGCCCTCCTCCGACCCGGTCCGGTCCGTGCCGAGCCGTTCGAAAGGCCTCCCGAGCCGGTCCACCTGCCCCTGGTCGAGGACGCGGCCGCCGGTCTCCACCACGAGGCGGGCCTCGCCGTCCTCCCGGCCCGTCGCGACCCGGATCCAGCCCCCCTCCCGGTTGTGTACGACGGCGTTGTCGACCACGTTCTCCACCAGCCGGGACAGCAGCGCCGCACTGCCCCGCACCCAGACCGGCGGCAACCCCGCGCCCCCGCCCTCGACGGTCAGCGCCTTCGCCGCGATGCCGGCGGCCCGGGCGTCCAGTGCCTCCGCCACCAGGTCGCCCAGCGGGACCACCGCCCGGTCGGGGAGGGCGCCGTGCTGGGCCCGCGCGAGGACGAGGAACCCGTCCAGCAGGTGGTCCACCCGGTCGAGTTCGGTCCGCAGCCGCCCGGCGAGCACGACGGTCTGCGCCGCGGGCTCCGGTTTGGCGACGGCCACGTCCAGCGAGGCCCGCATCGTCGCCAGCGGCGTGCGCAGTTCGTGCGAGGCGTTGCCGACGAACCGGCGCTGTGCGGCGAACGAGGCCTCCAGCCGTTCCAGCAGCCCGTCGACGGTGTCCGCGAGCTCCTTCACCTCGTCGACGGGTCCGTCGACGGCGAGCCGCTCGTGGAGGTTGTCCGCGGAGATCCGCCGGGTCGCCGCGGTGATCAGCCGCAGCGGGCGCAGCACCCGCCTGGCGAGGACCCGGCCGACCACGAGCGAGACCCCCGCCATCACCAGCAGCGCGATCAGCGAGCCCACCAGCAGCCGGTGGTTCTGCTGCGCCGGGAGTTCGGCGAGTTGCCGCTGGAGGTCCTGGAGCCGCTGCTCTGCGGCGGGCGGGGCCGTCCCGCCGTCCCGGGGCTGTCCAGGAGCGACGCTGGTCACCCGGGTGCCGGCCATCAGGTAGGTGAGGGCGAGCAGGACGGCCCCGGAGCCGAGGAAGCCCGCCGCGTAGAGGATCGTGAATCGCCGGCGGACCGTCCCGCCCCGCAGCATGCCCATGCTCTCCCCGTCCCCCGTGCGAATCCGGCCGGGCCCAGGATGCCGCAGCGTGCCTAACAGCCGCATAACAGGGACGGTTCGGGCGGCGTGAGGGGCCGGACCGTAGAACCGTCCCATGCCTACGATCACAGAATCCCTCCGGCGGGAGTGGACCCGATTCCGGCGACCGGGCCGGCTGGTCGCACTGGCGGCCGCGGCCCTGGCCGTGGTCGCCTTCGGCCTGCTCTACGCCTTCGGCAACCACGCCTCCTGCGGCGGACCGTGCCCGCTCGACCCGGCCGGCCCCAACGGCTCCCTCGTCAACGACCAGTTCGCCTTCGCCCACCGCGACCTGGGCGAGAACGGCAGCATCACGGTCCGGATGACGTCCATGACCGGCACGATCACCTACCCGCCACCGCACCACGACCAGATCCTTCCGGGCCTGGTGCCCTGGGCGAAGGCCGGGATCATCGTCAAGGACGGTGTCCGCCCGGGTTCCTCGTACGCGGCGCTGATGCTCACCGGCGCCCACGGGGTGCGCATGCAGTACGACTACCGCCACGACATCGCGGGCCGCGCCGGAGGGGTCTCGGCCGAGTCCCCACGCTGGCTGCGGCTGACGCGGTCGGGCGACACCGTCACGGGCTACGAGTCCGCCGACGGCGAGCGCTGGACGAAGGTCGGAACGGCGCGGCTGCCGGGGCTGCCGGCGACCGCGCAGGCCGGTCTGTTCGCGACGTCACCCGGCGACCTGTCGCTACAGCCCGTCGGCTTCGGTGGCGGGGTCAAGGAGCAAGTGCGCTTCACACAGGCCTCCGGGGTCTTCGACCGGATCACCCTGCAGGGCGCGGCCACCGCCGGAGGCTGGCGGACGGACACGCTCGGCGAAATGAACCGCACCGACTGGGAGAAGTACCACCAGCCGTCCGGGGCCGTGGAGAAGGGCGGCACCGTCACCGTCACCGGCGTCGGAGACATCGGCCCGGCCGGCGCCGAGGACGGCGCGCGCCCCGTGGAGAGCACCCTCGGAGGTCTGCACGTCGCCCTCCTCCTGGTGCTCGTGGCGGCGGTGAGGTTCGCCGTCTCCGGCGCACCCGGCGCACCCGGCGCACCCGGCACCCGCCGGGCGCTCGCGGTGCGGGCCGCCGTCGTCGGATCCGCCGCGTTCGCCACCGGGCTCCTCGCCGTCGGAATCGTCGTCCCGGCCGGCGCATCGGTCCTCGAGGGCAACGGGATCACCGTCATAGAGGTGTCCGCACTCACCGGGTCCCGGGTCGTCGTCGGCACGGCCGCCGCGCTCGCCCTCGCCGCGGTGCTCGCGTTCGCGCTCGGCACGCTGCTGCGGCGCGCCCGCCTCGCCGTGCCCGTCGCGCTCCTGGCGGTCGCGCTCCCGTACGCCGTGACGTCCTTCCCGCTGATCGCCGACGGCCCGGCACAGTGGCTGCTCCGGCTCACGCCGGCCGCCGGCTTCGCCGCGCAGCAGACCCTCGTGGAACATCCGCAGGTCCTCGCCCACTACGCCCCCTCCGCCGGCTACTTCCCGCTGCCGTGGTGGGCCGGGCTCGGCGTGCTGTGCGCCTGGACGGCGCTCCTGCTGTGGCTCGCCGCGCGGCGCCTGCAGCAACCGACGACGGCAGGGCCCGCCTCCGCGCTCCCGGAGGCCCGGCTCGGCCGCGCACCGCTTCGGCAGCGCTGATGACCGGTCGCTGCGCCTACGCCAGCAGGCGCAGCGAGGTCGCCGCGATGCCCAGTCGGACGCTCTGGCCCCAGGTCAGCTGCAGGGAGTCGGCCTCCATCCCGTCGCCGAAGACCACGATCCGGTCCGACTCCACGGTCAGCCGCAGCCCCTGGCCGTGTGACAACTGCCCTGCCACCCTCGACGTTCCGGTGGCGGGCGACGGCCAGGCCTCGCGCACGAACCACATGAGCCGACGCTCGCACGGACCGGGGAGGCGTTCGGTGCTGCCGCGTTCCAGCCACAGGGAGCGCAGCCAGCCGGTGGATCCGGTGCCGGTGCCCACGAGCACACCGGAAGACGCCTGGGCCTCGCCCGGGTCCTCCTCGCCGTCGGGGCCCAGACGGTACCGGGCCGTCTGGTGCCCGGGCGGGCCCAGGTAGATCTCGTTGAGAGCCAGCAGCCGCTGGGTGTCGTCGGCGACGGCCTCGACCATGGTCAGGTCGTCCGTCCGCCCCCCGGCGGTCGCGGCGCGCAGGAGGGCGGCCGTGTCGGCGCAGCGGTGCCGGACCAGGACGCCGGGGTTGCGTCCCGGGTCGGTGTCGATGCCGATCACCGGCTGCCCGGTGAGGTACTTCGCGGTGTTGGCGACCAGACCGTCCTGCCCGACCACGACCACCACGTCCTCCGGCGCGAACAGGAAGCGGTCCAGGTCCGCCCGCTCCACCTGGGAGCTGCGCCAGGTGAGGGGTACCGCCGCCGCCACCTCCCGCAGCGCCTGCCGGGTCCGGCCGTGCCGCTCGACCACCTCGCCGATCGAGCGGCCCCGGCTGGAGAGGAAGAACGCCGCCTGCCCGTGGGTCCCGTGCCGGTCGAGCAGCTCCTCGTACTCGGTCCTGCGGTGCACGAGCACCGCGCGCGGCGCCAGGCTCACGCGTCCGCCCCGGACTCCGGGCGCCCGAGCTTGCTGAGCAGGCCGGTGAGGACGTCGGGGGAGAGCGTGATGCTCTCCACCCGGGGCAGGTTCTCCGCCAGCCGGGTCGCCGCCAGGGCGTACAGGGTGCCCGGGCCGGCCTCGTCGTGCACGTGCAGCCAGGCGGCCTGGGCCTCGGCCCGCGCCGAGCCCGTCGCGCGTGCCGCCTCGGCGTCCGCGCGGGCCAGGCGGACCTTGCGGGCCGCCTCGGCCTCGGTCCGCACGCTGTCGGCCGCCGCCTTCTCCTCCGCCTCGCGCCGGGCGTTGATGCCGCGCTGCTCCACCAACTGCTCCTCGCGCCGTGCCAGTTCGATCTGGCTGGCCAGCTCGTTCTCGGCGATCGCGCGCTCGCGTTCGACGGCGACGGCGCGCCGCTCGTAGGTGGCCCGGTCCGCCTCCTGCTGGATCTGCTCGCGGGCCGGTGTGCGCAGGGCGCGTTCCACCTCGGCCTCGGGGCGGATCGCCACGACGCGCACGGCCACCACGTCGATGCCGGTGGCCGGGAGCCGGGGTTCGGCGGCGAGACCCGCGGCGACGCTCTGGCGGACCGAGGCGACGCCGTCCACCAGGGCGACGGCCAGCGGGGTCCGGGCCAGCACGTCCAGGGCGTGCTGCTGCGCGGTCTCGGTGAGGAGGGTGGAGATCTGCTCCAGCGGCGCGCCGCGCCAGCTGCCGGTGTCCGGGTCGACGGAGAAGTCGAGCCTGTCCGCCGCCTCGGCCGGGTCGCTGATCCGGTAGGTGACGGTGGCCTGCACCGTGACGTCCTGGAAGTCGGCCGTACGGGCGTGGAAGGCCATGGCCAGCTCCCGGTCGTCGACGGGCACTTCGGACAGTGCCGCCGACAGCGACCGGTACCAGAAGCTGAGCCCTCGGCCGTCGTGGACGAGCTGGCCGCGCTTGTGGTGGCGGATGTGGGCGGTGGGCGCGGAGCGCAGGTGACGCCAGCCGAAGCGCCGGGTGATGTCGGCCATGGTGGACCCCCTCTATTTCGTCGACCTGACGATAATCGCAGTCACTCATATCGTCAAGGGGACGAAAAAAGAGGGGAGTGCCGCTCGGTGCGGGCGGGAACGGCTGGGCACGCGGTGGCGAACGCGGCGAGGGGGGCGTGCCGTTGGCCGAGAACGTGCCACCCGGGGCTCGCGTTCCGCGGTGACCCGCCGGGACGTCTGAAGGGCCCGGGAGACACGCAGGGCCCGGGAAACGCGAAGGGCAAGGAGATGATCTCCTTGCCCTCTTCAACGTATAGCGCACGGGGGGTCTTGCGGCAAGCCCCCGCCCACGACGCACAATCGTCGGCCTGAGGCCACCACGCCACCGCCTGCGCAGATGCGGCGCGGCGCGCGAGGCGGGTCGTCCTCCCAGTCGTCTTCTCAGCCAGAGGTGGATAGCGAGTGATCGAGCAGTACGTGGTGGACCTGCACGAGATCGACGGGACGCACATCGCGCGTGCCGGCGGGAAGGGCGCGCACCTGGGCGGCCTGTCCCGGATCGAGGGCATCAGCGTGCCGGACGGCTTCTGCGTGACGACGGACGCCTTCCGGCACCTCGTGGCGGGAGCGCCGTCGCTCGCGGGTCTGCTCGACCGGCTGGCCGGCCTCGGCCCGGACGACCGGGACGGGGTCCGCACGCTCAGCGCGCAGATCCGCCGGACCGTCGAGAACATCGAGCTCCCGGAAGACCTCGCGGCGGCGGTCACCCGCGGGCTGGCCGGGCTCGGCGCGGACGTGCCCTGCGCCGTCCGTTCCAGCGCGACCGCGGAGGACCTCCCGACGGCCTCCTTCGCGGGGCAGCAGGACACGTACCTGAACATCGTGGGGCCGGCGGAGGTCCTCCGGCACATCAGCCGGTGCTGGGCCTCGCTGTTCACCGAACGGGCCGTCACCTACCGCCGGCGCAACGGAATCGACGACCGCACGGTCCACATGGCCGTCGTCGTACAGCGGATGGTGTTCCCCCGGGCCTCCGGGATCCTGTTCACCGCCGACCCCGTCTCGGGCAACCGGGAGGTCGCCACCGTGGACGCCGGCTTCGGCCTCGGCGAGGCCCTGGTCTCCGGCCTGGTCAACCCGGACGTCTTCACGGTGCGCGACGGCCGGGTCGTCTCCCGGACGATCGCCGCCAAGCTGCGCGCCGTCCGGCCGCTGCCGGGCGGCGGGACCGAACAAGTCGCGGTCGGCCCCGAGGAGCAGGAGCAGCCCGCCCTGACGGACGCCCAGGCCGTCGAACTCGTGCGGCTCGGACGGCGCATCGAGGCGCACTTCGGCCGCCCGCAGGACATCGAATGGTGCCTGGACGCCGACGGTGGCTTCCGGATCGTCCAGAGCCGCCCGATCACGACGCTCTTCCCCGTCCCCGCGGCGGACGACCGGGAGAACCACGTCTACGTCTCGGTCGGCCACGGACAGATGATGACCGACGCCATGAAGCCCCTGGGCCACTCCATGTGGCAGCTGACCGCCCTGGTGCCGATGCACGAGGCCGGCGGACGGCTGTTCGTCGACGTCACCGCGCGCCTCGCCGCACCCGCGACCCGCGCCGGCCTCCTGGACGCCCTCGGGAAGGGCGATCCCCTGGTCAGGGACGCCCTGGAAACCGTCCTCGACCGGGGCTTCGTCCCGTTGCTCCCGGACGCGGAAGCCGGCGGCGTTCCGGCGGCCGCAGGCGGGCGGAGCGGTGCGCCCGGCGCGGCCGAGACCGATCCCGCCGTGGTCGGGGAGCTGATCGAGCGCAGCCGGGCGTCCATCGCGGCGCTGGAGCGCGAGATCCGGACCAAGAGCGGACCCGAGCTGTTCGCCTGCCTGGAGGAGGCCTTCGAGGAGCACAAGCGGGTGGTGGGCGACCCGCTGAACATGCGGGCGATCATGGCGGGCATGGAGGCCACCTGGTGGCTCAACGACAGGCTGCAGGAATGGCTGGGGGAGAAGAAGGCCGCCGACACCCTCACCCTGTCCGCCCCCGACAACATCACCTCGGAGATGGGGCTGGACCTGCTCGCCGTCGCGGACACGGTCCGCCCGCTCCCGGAAGTGGTCGCGTTCCTCCAGGACGTCCACGACCGGGGTGTCGAGGACGGCGGCTTCCTGGACGGACTCGCCGAACTCCCCGGCGGGTCCGGCACCCGGAAGGCCATCGAGGACTACCTGGCCCGGTACGGCATGCGCTGCGTCGGCGAGATCGACATCACCAGGCCGCGCTGGCACGAGCGCCCCGGGGCCCTCGTACCCGTCATCCTCGACAACGTCAGGAACTTCGGGCCCGGCGCCGCCGCACACCGCTTCGAAGAGGGCCGCAGAAAGGCGCACGCCAAGGCGCAGGACGTACTGGCGCGCCTGCGCGCCCTGCCGGACGGGGACCGCAAGGCCGACGAGACCAAGCGCATGATCGACACGGTCCGCGCCTTCATCGGGTACCGCGAGTATCCGAAGTACGGCATCGTCAGCCGCTACTTCCTCTACAAGCAGGCCCTGCTCGGGGAGGCCGCGCGCCTCGTGCAAGCCGGCGTGCTGCCCGAGCGGGACGACGTCTTCTACCTGACCTTCCAGGAGTTCCGCGACATCGTCCGCGGCGACCCGTACCGGTCCGGCGCCGCCGACCGGTCCGCGACGGCCGGCCGGCTCGGCGAGCTGATCCGGCAGCGGAAGGAGACGTTCAGGTCGTACGAGGCGCTCACCCCGCCCCGCGTGCTCACCTCGGAGGGCGAAGCCCTCACCGGGTCCTACCGGCGCGACGACGTGCCTCCCGGAGCGCTGACCGGCCTCCCGGTCTCGACGGGCACCGTGGAGGGGCGGGCCCGTGTCGTCCTCGACATCGCGGACGCCGACCTGGAGGCGGGCGACATCCTCGTGACGACCTTCACCGACCCCAGCTGGTCCCCCCTCTTCGTCGGCGCCGCGGCCCTGGTGACCGAGGTCGGCGGTCTGATGACCCACGGGGCGGTGATCGCCCGCGAGTACGGCCTGCCGGCGGTCGTGGGCGTGGACCGGGCCACCCGGCTGATCCGCGACGGGCAGCGCATCCGCGTGCACGGCACCGACGGGTACGTGGAGATCCTCTCCTGAACCGGACGCGACGCCCGGCCCGGCCCGCCGACGCCCGGCGCCGACGAGGCGACGGCCCGCCCGATCCGCCGCATGCGTGCTCCTCACCGGGGCAGCAGCGGCGGGTGCCCCCTTCACATCACTTCGTCAGCCGTACGGAGCGGGACCCCGCCGGTGCGGGCTCCCGCCGCCGTAGCCGACTCGACCGCCCCGTTCCGTGATGCCCGGCCCCGGTGACCCCGCGATGGCGATCGCCGCCGTGGCGATGCCCGCCGTGATGCTGTGCGTCCTGCTGGCACTGGGCCGTTACGAGGAGCTCCTCCTCGGGCGCCGGTCCCGGCCTGCGCCACGCCCTCGCCACGCCCGCCCCGCCCGCCCCGGGCCACGCCGGCAGGCGTCCCGCGCCCCGGGCCGCCCTCCCACGTCCCCCCGACCCCGGCACCGCGCACGGACCGCGCCCGCCGGCGTCACGGCGAGAGCGGACGTTTCGGAACGCGCCACCGGGCCAGACGAGGACTGAGCTGCGGGGGGACACCGGTCCCCGCGCGAGAGGAGTCGACCGATGGCGAACGTGTGGCCGCTGCTGGACCGAGCCGAGGACCGCCGGGCGTGGCCGGACCGCGCTGCGTGCCGGGGTCTCGGCACGGAGGGGTTCTTCCGGCCCGAGTGCGAGAGCAGCCGGGAGCGGTCCGCCCGGGAGGAGGCGGCACGGAAGGTCTGCGCGGACTGCCCGGTGCGGGTCGAGTGCCGCAGGCACGCGCTGCGTTCCCGGGAGCCGTACGGAGTGTGGGGCGGCCTGACCGAGGAGGAACGACGGGCCCTCTACGTGCACACCCCGGGCTGAGCGCCACGGCACCGGTACGGGCCCGGCCCCGACGCCACCCACGGCGGCCGGGGCCGGGCCCGTACCGCGACGGCCGGCTCCCCGCCCGCTAGTCGGGCGGTGCCGCGCCACGTGCGGTCCGACGGTGCCACCAGTGCCGGCGCGGGCGGTGCACCGCCCGCCCCAGCCGCCGGCCGAGGAGCAGGTAGCCGAGGAGCGCGCCCGCGGTGTTGAGGATGACGTCGTCGACGTCGAAGGCCCGCCCGGTGACGAGGGCGCCCTGGATGAGTTCGACGAGCGTCATCAGGGCGGCCGTCACCACCCCCACCCGCAGGAACCCGCGGGCCGGGGGTACCAGCACCGGCAGCAGCACGCCGAGCGGCACGCCGAGGAGCAGGTTGCCGCCCAGCTGCCGCACCGCGTCGCGGGCGGGGGCGTCGCCCAGGTACAGCCTGATCGAGCGCCCGGGGTGGACGTTGCTGTGCACCAGTGCCGCCGAGGACGCGGAGGGCTCCAGCGTCAGGCGGGCCAGCAGCACGCTGAACGCCACCGTCGCGGCGAACGCCGTCACCATGGCGAGCGCCCGGACCGCGGGGTGCGCCCGCCGGGGCGCCGCGGCTTCCCTTCCCGCGGACCGCGGAGGTGATTTCCCCGCCGTCTCCGTGTGCCGGGTACCCGAGGTGAACCGTTTGCCGATCCGCGCCAGTGTCCAGGTCATGCGAGCGCGCTTACCCGCGAACCGCGCCCGAATGCGGCGGAGTTGGTGCCGCGAGCTGACGGGCCGGCGCACTGGCGAACCGGCCTCGGCGCGGCTCCGGGCACCCGGCCCGCGCCGCCGGGCGCCCAGGTGCGCGTACCGTGCTCGTCCCCGCAGGCCATGCAGGACCGACTTCGCGCCGGCCCCCGGCCCGTCAGCCGCCGGGAGCCGGGCCCTCACCGTCCGCGGTGCCCGGGCCGCTCCCCCTGCGCAGTTCGGCGTCGGTGAGTTCCTCCAGTTCCCCGTGCGTGTCCAGCCAGTACAGGAGGGCCACCGCCGGTACGACGAGCAGCAGGGCCACGAGCGTCACGAACGCCAGCCACGTCAGGGTGGCGGGTGCGCCCGCCGCGTCCGCCACCGTCAGCGAGGTGGGGAGCAGGTAGGGACGCTGCGCCATGCCCCACGCGAGCACGGAGGACGCGACCGCCCCGACCGCCGTCACGCGGACCCACACCCCCGGCGCCCGCAGGAGCAGCGCGCCCGTCGCCACGGCCGACACCACCGCCACCGCGACGAAGAACAGCCCCAGCCCGCGGGTCAGCCCGCGCCACACGTAGGGGGAGTCGTCGTGGAGGACGAACGCCGTGACCACCGCCAGGACGGCGAGCACACCGAGACTGCCCAGTGCCCGCCGCCTGAAGTACCCGACCAGATCGGGCGCGTCGAACCGGCGGGCGTCCCCGGTGAGGAACACCGCGCCGAGGAACGCCGTGGTCGTGATGGCCCCCAGACCGAACACGAGCGGGGTCGGGCCGGCCCAGGCGTACGCCGACGCCTCGGTGCCGGGCGCCACCCGCCCCGACGCCACGCCGCCCACCGCGGCCCCGAGGAAGAACGGCGTCACCACCGAGGCCACGGCGAACACCGCGCCGTACAGCCGGCGGCCGGCCAGCCGCCGGGACGGCTTGCGGAACGCGAAACCGGCCCCGCGCAGGACCATGCCGACGACTGCCAGCGCCAGCGGCACCCACATCGCGGAGAACACGGCCTGGAACAGCACGGGGAACCCGGTCCACATGATGACCAGGACGAAGACCAGCCACACGTTGTTCACCTCCCACACGGGAGCCATCGCATGGTCGACGAGCCATCGGGCACGCCTGCCGCGCCGCGCCCCGCCGGCCGTCAGGTCCCAGAAGCCGGCCCCGTAGTCGGTGCCGCCCGCGCAGGCGTACGCGGCGACGGCGAGCAGCAGCACCACGGCGATCAGATCGGCGGTCACGGGCGCCCCTCCCCGGCCCGGCCCGACCCGGCCGGCGGCCCGTCATCGGCGGCCGGCCCCGGCCGCCCGTCCCCCACGGGCAGCGGCCCGCGCGGCCCGTACGGGGCGTCCGCCTCCGGCGCGGCGGACGGCCCGCCGGCGTGCTGCGCGTCCGCGAGCCGCCAGCGCTTCCGCATGCCCAGCAGAATGGCCAGGAACGAGCCGAAGAGGAACACGTAGACGACGACCACGAGGCCGAACATGACCCACAGGGTGGTGGAGCGGGTCGAGGTCACGGCCTCCGCCACCCGCATGTTCCCGTACACGATCCAGGGCTGCCGTCCCACCTCGGCGGCGACCCAGCCGGCCTCCACGGTCACGACGGCGGCGACGCCGGCGCAGGCCGCGCAGCGGTAGAACCACTTCGACGCGGGCAGCCGCCGGTGCCGGAGCCAGATCAGGCCGTACCAGAGGGCGAGCACCACCAGCGCCGACCCGACCAGCACCATGACGTCGAACGCCCAGTGCGCGATGGTCGCCTGGGTGGCCGTCGGCCGCTGATCGGCGGGTACGGACGACAGGCCCCGCACCTCGGTGTCGACGCTGAACCCCGCCATCAGCGAATCGAGCATCGGGATGCGGATGCCGCCCTTGACGCTCCCGTCCTCCTGGAGCCGCCCGAAGATGTACTCCGGCACCCGGGTGTCGGTCTCCCAGACGATCTCCATGGCGGCGAACTTCACCGGCTGCTCGTGGAACACCGACCGGGCGAGCGAGTCGCCGAGGACGAACTGCACGGGGGTCGCCACGGCGGCGATCGTGAACGGCACGGCGAAACCCAGCCGGTGGTAGTGGTCGCGCCGCCCCCGCAGCCAGCCCGTCGCGTAGACGCCGGACACCACGAAGCCCGCGGTGAGGACCATCGCCACCACGAAGTGCCAGTACTGCGGCCCGAGCATCGGCGTGAAGATCGCCTTCCAGACGTTCACGTCGACGGGGTCGCCCTGCGCGTCGAGCGTGAACCCCTGAGGAGTGTTCATCCACGAGTTGGCGGCGAGGATGCCGAACGCGCCGAGCAGTGCGGCGGCCGGGAGCGGCAGCCCGAGCAGGAAGTGCGTACGGGGCTTCAGCCGCCGCCACCCGTACAGGTAGATCGCGATCAGCACGGCCTCCAGGAAGAACGCCCACGCCTCGACACCGAACCCGATGCCGAACACATCGCCCCACCGGCCCATCAGACCGGGCCAGAGCAGGCCGAACTCGAAGGAGAGGACGGTGCCGGTCACGATGCCGAGCGCGAACTGCACCGCCATCACGGCCGACCACCGCCGGGCGAGCAGCAGGGCCGCGGGGTCCTTGCGGCGCAGCCCCCGGTAGTGCATCACCAGGGTGATGAACGGGAAGGCGACGCCCAGCGGCACGAGGATGATGTGCGACGCGAGGGTGAAGGCCATGAGTTCCCTGGCCGGGAGCAGCTGGGCCGGGGCATCCGCCAGCAGGTGGAACGAGGTGGGCATACGGGCCTTCGCCGTTGGTGACAGTCCGGGAGGACCACGCAACCACCGGCACCCCTCGCACCGGCGAACCGGGAACCCCCGCTAGTCCGTTAGGCCGATCACCTTCCCCCGGTCGGCGCCCCCGACAGAACAGTCGTATGGTCCACCGCGGCTCACCCGGTCACCGCGCCGATGCACCGAACCCGGCCGATCCGACTCCGTACGCAGTACGGCTCGTGGACAGCCCGGACCGATTCGCCCCGATCATGCGTGTTCGCCCCCCGTCCCCGACGGGCCACCCGAAGCCCGTATTGAAAATGACTGTCATAATCGTATAGAAGTACGGGGTGCTCATCTCGCAACAGGTGCTCGAGCGCCCACCGGCCGGAGCCCGGCCCTTCGCTCTCACCTCACTTCTGCATCCCGCGGTCGCCACGCTCCTGGCGGATCACCGCGCCCTGCTGGCCGACCTGTTGGACGGCCTGGGGTCACCGCTGCACGTCGTGCTGCCCGAGATCTTCGAGGAGAACGTCGTCACGCTCCGGCAGGCGTTCGCCGAGGCGGGCGCCACTGCCGACATCTGGTTCGCCAAGAAGGCGAACAAGGCCGACTGTTACGTCGCGTCGGCCGCCGCCCTGGGTGTCGGGATCGACGTCGCCAGCGCCCCCGAACTGGTCAAGGCCCTGGCCGGCGGAGTTCCCGGGCACCGGATCGGGATTTCCGGTCCGGAGAAGAACGACACGCTGCACGCTCTCGCCGTCCGGCACGGCTGCCTGGTCGCCGTCGACTCGATCAGCGAACTCCGCCGTCTGGCGGCGACCGCGCGGCTCGCGAGGCAACAGGCACGTGTGTTGCTGCGGACCCGCACGGACGGCCAACCCGGAAGCCGCTTCGGGCTGTCCGCCGCCGAGCGTGACGCGGCCGTCGGTCTGTGCGGGGAGCTCTCGGCCCACGTCGGTCTCCGGGGGTTCTCCTTCCACCTGAACGGCTACTCGACGGCGGAACGCGCGCGGGCGGCGAACGAAATGATCGAGCACTGCCTCGACGCCAGGCGGCGCGGCTCGCTCTCCGCGGAACTGATCGACATCGGCGGCGGGCTGCCGGTCCGCTATGTCGAGCCGCGGCTCTGGAAGGCGTTCCTCCGGCAGAACCAGCCGGCTCACTACCACGCGGCCAAGGACTTCACGGACTTCTATCCGTACGGCGGGCAGCCGCCGGCCCAGGCAGTTCGCGCGATCATGGCGCACCCGGTCGACGGTGGGGAGAGCCTGTCGGCGAAGGCGGCACGCAACGGGCTCCGGTTCGTCGTCGAGCCCGGCCGGGCCCTGTTGGACCAGGCCGGATTCACCCTGTACCGCGTACAGCAGGTGGACGACCGACGGGACACCGACGGGTACGCGATCGTCACCGTCGCGGGCAGCAGCTTCAGTCTCTCCGAGCAGTGGTTCGGCAGTGACTATCTGCCCGACCCGCTGCTGGTGTCGGCTCAGCCCGCCGCCGACGAGGTGTTCCCGGCCTGCGTCGCAGGTTCGACCTGCCTGGAGAGCGACCTGGTGACCTGGCGGAAGATCGGCTTCCCGCGGCCCGTCCGGCGCGGTGACCAACTGGTCTACCTCAACACCGCCGGCTACCAGATGGATTCCAACGAGTCCCCGTTCCATGACGCCGCACTGCCGTTGAAGGCCGTGATCCGGCTCGGCGACGAAGGGGCCCCACCCCGCTGGCGCCTCGACGGAGTCTGATGCGGCTTCGAACCCGTCCCATGCCACTGTCAACGAAGGAGAAGCCCCGCATGTCCCAGAGTTACGCCCCACCCGGGCAACTGTGGCTCTTGCCGCAGTCCCAGCAGGAGGGACTGGACCTCGACCGCCGACAGGTGATCGCGGTCGTCGAGCAGGCCTACCGCGCGTTGCGCGAAGGCGGTTCGGACAACCCGGTCAAGACGATCATCGACGATCCCGGACACCACTCCCTCAGCTACTCGATGGTGGCCAGGGACGCCGGCAGCGGCACCGTCTGCTTCAAGGCCGTCTACGAGTTCGACCCACGCCGCAACCGCGACAGCTACCGGTTCCACTCGTTCGTCTTCCTCGTCGACGACACCACCGGAGCGCCCATCGCGCTGATGGACGTGGCGAAGCTCGGCCCCTTGCGGTCGTCGGCCACCACCGCGCTGTTCGCCCGCGCGGCCCGCCCCGACGCACGGAGCGCCCTGGTCGTCGGCACCGGCGTCCAGGGGCAGGCGGCACTGCCGATGCTGACCGAGGCCTTGCCGAAGCTGGAACGGCTGCAGGTGTTCGGCACCTACGCGGAAGGTCTGCGCGCCGTCCAGGACGGTGTGGAGGGCCGCGAGGTCGAGATCGTCGAGGATCTCCGGGCGGCAGCCGGAGAGGCGGACATCGTGATCGGAGCCGCGGGCCTCTCCGTCAGCGAGGAGGTCCGGCGTGACTGGATGAGGCCGGGCTCGGTTGCGGTGCTCCTCGGATACGGACTGCACGCCGACGTGTGCCACGGCGCGGACTACCGGATCGCCACCGATACCGCCCAGATGCACGCCACCTGCGAAGACCTGCGGGGCGAGGACGGCAGCCTGCCGTCGGTGGACGCCCAGCTGCCGGACATCCTGCTCGGCCGGGCACCCGCCCGACGACACCCGGACGACGTGGTCTTCGCCTACAACAGCGGCATGGCGGTCACCGACGCCGCGCTGGGCCGGTACGTGGCCGATCTCGCGCTGGCGGGCGGGCGCGGGGGACGGGTCGACTTCTGGTGATGACCGACAGGACCGAGACCACCGCCGCGACCGCGGCAGCACGGACCGGCGCCGGCTGGTGGGCCGGGGGTTCACGGGCGCTGCTCAGGCTCGCGTTCCCGCTGATCCTGACGAACTTCGCCTACGTCGCGCTGACCACCGTGGACATCGTGATGCTGGGCAGGCTCGGCGCGGTCGAGATCGCCGCAGCCGGCCTGGCCATCGCGCTGTTCAACCAGTTGCGCACCACCGGGACCGGCCTGGTCACCGGAGTCGGCAACCTGGTCGCCGAGGCGCGCGTACGGGGTGACCGGGAACGGACCGGCGCGCTGCTGTTCGCGGGATTCTTCTGGTCGACCGTGTGCGGTGTGGTGTTCTGCGCGGCACTGCTGATGACCGGCCCGCTGCTGCTCCTGCTGGGTCAGGACCCGGCGGTCGTCGACAAGACGGGCGAGTTCCTGCTGATCATGGCACCGGGCATGCTGCCCTGCCTGTGGTTCCAGAACCTGCGGCACTTCACCACCGGGCTCAAGCGCCCCGGCCCGCTCCTGGCCATCACGCTGGCTTCGATCGGCGTCACCGCAGCCCTGAACCACGCACTCATCCACGGCACGTTCGGTCTCCCCGCCCTCGGGTCCGCCGGCGTCGCCGTCGCCACCGTCACGGTGTTCCTGCTGTCCTTCCTGGCGTTCACCCTGGTGGTCCTGCGCGACGGCGTCCTGCGCCCGTACCTCACCTCACCCTGCGCGCGGCGCTGGAACGGGGACGCGGTGCGGTCCGTCTGGCGACTCGGCCTGCCCATCGCGGGAACCTACGCCTCGGAGGCCGGGTTCTTCAGCGTGCTCACCCTGCTCATCGGCTCCTTGGGCGCCGAGGCCCTGGCCGCGCAGACGGTTCTGAACCAGATCGTCTACATCGTCTTCATGATCTCCGCAGGTCTGTCGCACGCGGCGTCGATCCACATCAGTGAGGCCGGCAGCGGCAACGACTACGTGACAGCCCGCCGCATGGGGCTCCTCGGCACGGCCTGGGGCGTGATCGCGACGCTGGTGGTCGCCGCCGTGTACGTGGCGATACCGGAGCCGATCGTGTCGTTGTTCATCTCGGCCGAGCACGCCGGCAACGCGGACATCATCGCGCTGACCGTGACCGGGCTGCTGATCGCCGCCCTCCTGCAGGTCTTCGACGCGACGCAGAACATCGGCAACGGCATCCTGCGCGGCATCGGCGACACCGCAGGTCCCTTCCGGATCTCCCTCGTCGGGTACTGGCTGATCGGGCTGCCCGCGAGCTACCTGCTCGGGGTGACCGCCGACCGGGGCGTCGAGGGCGTGTGGATCGGGCAGACCGTCGGCCTCGCGGCCACCGCCGCCGTCCTGCTGGCCGCCTTCCTGCGCCGAGTCGGCCGCCTGCACCGCGAGACGTCCAGCACCCCCGTTCCGGAACCGGAGATGTCGTGAACCATTCCCTCGCACCCGCCGCATCAGCCGCCTTGATCCGCAAGGAGGTGGCGGGCCTGCCCCGCTACGACCCCGGCGCAGACCCGGACGTGGTGGCCGCCCTCAGCGGAACGCACCGCGTGATCAAACTCTCCAACAACGAGAGCCCGTTCGCCGCTTCCCCGGCGGTCGCCGAGGCCGTACGCCAGGGCCTGGCCGAGGGCGTCTCCCGCTACCCCGACCCCACCGGCAGACGACTGACCGACGCCATCGGGAAGAGCCTCGGCGTACCGGCCGGGCGCCTCGTGCTCGGCAACGGCTCGGAGAACATCCTGGAGCTGCTGTGCCAGGCCGTACTCGATCCCGGTGACCTCGTGGTCACCCAGGCGCCCGGGTTCAGCCTGCACGAGATCTTCCCCCGCGTCATGGGCGCCCAGGTCGAGAAGGTCCCGGTCACCGCCGGGTTCGCCTTCGACGCGGAGGCCTGGCGCGAGGCGCTGGCAGCCGGCCCGAAACTCGTCTTCCTCGCCAACCCGTGCAACCCCACCGGTGCGGTGCTCAGCTCCGGCCAACTGGAGCAAGTCATCGCCGCGACACCCCCATCGGCCCTGCTGGTGCTCGACGAGGCGTACGGCGAGTTCGCCCGGCCCGACCCGGAGTACCCCGACGGGCTGGAGGCCCTGCGGGGCCGGGACCGGCCGTGGATGGTGCTGCGCACCTTCTCCAAGGCCTACGGCCTGGCGGGCGTCCGGGTGGGGTACGGCATCGCCTCCGACTCCGCCCTGGTCCAGGCCCTGGACCGGGTCCGTACTCCGTACAACGTCAACCAGCCGGCCCAGGACGCCGCCATCGCCGCGCTGGGCGACGGCGCGCACCTGGCGAACACGGTCCGCCGGACCGCTGCGGAGATCGCCAGGGTCACCGACCGACTGCGTCGCGCGGGACTGCGCGTGGTCCCCTCCTCGGCCAACTTCCTCTTCATCGACACCGGCTGCCGCTCGGACCGGGTCGCCCAGGAGCTGCACCGCGCCGGAATCATCGTCAAGGCGTGGCGCGAGCCGGGATACGAGAACCACATCCGAGCCTCACTGTCGACACCGGAGGACAACGACGTCTTCGTGCGGTGCCTGACGGAGATCTGCGCAAAGGACAACCAGTGATCAAGAGCAAGATATCCGACCTCATCGGGCGAACGCCGCTGCTCGACCTGCCGGTTGCGGACGGTTCGGCGACCGTTCTGCTGAAGATGGAGCAGTACAACCCCACCGGCACCGCCAAGATCCGGATGGCCAGGAACATGGTGGACGAGGCGGAGGCGGCGGGGCTGCTCACGCCGGGCGGATGGCTGGTCGAGTCCACCTCCGGCAACACCGGGCTCGGCCTGGCCCTCATTGCCGCCGAACGCGGATACAAGTTCACCGCCGTGGTGGACAACCACTCCAGTACGGACAAGCTGCGCGGCATGCGTGCCTACGGCGCGGACATCCTCAACGTCGCCGGGGGCGCGGACGGCCTGGCCACCGCGGAACGGGACGCGGTGGCCGAACGGCTGGCAGCCGAACACGGCGCCTACTGGACCGCGCAGCACCGCAACCAGGGCAACCCCAACGGCTACCGGCCGCTCGCCCACGAACTGCACGACGACCTGGGCGACGGGATCCACTACCTCTACGGGGCCGTCGGCACAGGTGGCTCGCTCTGCGGCACCGGCCGTGTCCTGCGCGAGCGTATCCCGCACCTGAAGATCATCGGTGTCGAGCCCGTGGGCTCCGTGGTCTTCGGCGGCAAGGGCGCGCCGTACCACCAGTCCGGCACCGGTACTCCCGAGGGCTCGGAGATCGGCGGGGTCGTCGACTACGAGCTGATCGACGAGGGGGTCAAGGCCAGTGACGCGCAAGCCTTCGAGACGTGCCGCCACCTGGCCAGGAACTTCGGCATCCTGATCGGCGGCTCGGCGGGCGGCGTCGTCTACAAGGCGCTGGAGCAGGCGCAGGGCGCGGGACCCGGGACCACCATCGTCGTGCTGGTCTGCGACGGCGGTGACAAGTACCTGGACACCGTGTTCAACGACGACTGGATGGCGGCCCACGGCTTGTTCGACGAGCAGGTCGCCCACCGGCTGGCCGCGATGCTGCGGTAGCGCCCGCCCCGAACGCTCCACCAGGTGGTCCGCCTGGGCTGCCAGGACTCCTTCCTCCCCAACGAACAGGTGCTTCACAGGCCATGAATTCGAAAATGATTACCATGACGGTTGCCGGGCTGGCGGTGCTCGCGGTTGCGGGGTGCACGGCAGCCCCGGACCCCGGTGCCGTCGAGCGGGCGGCGACGGCGGGGCCGCGCCCCACGACGACCTACCCGTTCACCCTCGACAACTGCGGCACCCGCGTGACGTACGAGGCCGCTCCGAAGAGGGTCGTCACCCTGAACCAGACCGCCGCCGAGATCCTGATCCACCTCGGAGTGGGTGACAGGATCGCCGGATCGGGCTACGAGATCGAAAAGACGCCGGACGCGATCGCCGAGCAGTACGAGAAGATCCCGCTCCTGTCCGCGCACGGGCAGGAGATCAAGCACGAGAAGCTCCTGGAAGCGCAGCCGGACTTCGTCTACGGCTCCTTCGCGAGCATGTTCACCGCGGAGCAGTCCGGCGACCGGAAGCAGCTCCACGACCTGGGCGTGCCGACCTACCTGACCGAATTCGACTGCTCGTCCCACGAGAGCGTGGCCGGCGCGAACTTCGACATGATGTACGACGAGTACCGCCGGCTCGGCAGGATCATGGGCGTGCCCGCCGCCGGAGAGAAGCTGGCCGCCGAACAGCGGGCCGTCGTGGACGGGGCGCTGAAAGCCGTCAGGAAGCGCGACACCCCGCTGAAGGTGATGTGGTTCTACTCCACCTACGAGGGCACCCCGTGGGCCGCGGGCCCCGGCGGTCTGCCGCAGCACATCTCGGACATCGTCGGCGTCGAGAACATCTTCGCCGACGCGAAGACCAAGTGGGCGGAAGTCAGCTGGGACGAGGTCGCCGCCCGCGATCCCGACGTCATCATCCTGGCCGACCTGACCCGAGGCGAACCCGACGACACCGCGAAGGAGAAGATCGACCTGCTCAAGAAGGACCCCCTCACCAACAAGCTCGCCGCGGTGAAGGGTGACCGGTTCATCTCCCTCCCCGGCGCGCACATGGATCCCGCCTACGGCAGCGCGTCAGTGGTTCCCGCGCTGGTCGACCGCCTCAACGAGTTCAACTGAACGGACGACCGGCATGATGACGAGTTCGAACAGGACTGCCGAGGCCACCGGAATTCCGGTCACCGGCCGTGAAACGGTTCCGCTGGGCCCGCGACGCGCCACGACGGTCGCGCTCTTCCTCCTGGCCGTGGCCGGGCTCCTGGTGTCGGTCCTCGCCGCCTCGCTGCTCGGGAGCGCGGACATCCGGCCGCTGGAAGTCCTCTCCACGATCCTGCGGCACGTCGGTCTGGGCGACGTCGCCCCCACTCCACCCCTGCCCGGGCTGCTGGACGCCCTCATATGGGAGTCGCGCTTCCCCCGGGTCCTGCTGGCCGCCGCCGTCGGCATGGCCCTGGCCGTCTCGGGCGCGGTACTGCAGGCGGTCACCAGGAACCCCCTGGCCGACCCCTACCTGCTGGGAGTCTCCTCCGGCGCCTCCACCGGCGCGGTCGCCGTGCTCCTGCTGGGCATCGGCGGCAGCATCTCCCTCTCGACCGGCGCCTTCGCGGGCGGCCTGGTCTCCTTCGGCCTGCTGCTGGTCCTGCTCGGCGGGGGACGTGTCGCCGGCCCGGCCCGCGTGGTGCTCACCGGCGTACTCGTGTCCCAGTTCTTCGCCGCGGTCACCTCGGTCATCCTCATGGTCAGCGGCGACGCGAACTCCACCCGCGGCTTCACGTACTGGCTGCTCGGCACCCTCGGCGGCGCCCGGTGGGAAGGGGTGACCGTCACCGTCGTGATCATCCTCATCGGGGTGATCGCCGTCCAGGTCTTCGCACCCGCCCTCGACGCCTTCACCTTCGGATGGGACTCCGCCGCCGCCCTGGGCATCAACGTCACCGCGGCCCGCGTCTGGCTGATGGTGCTGACCTCCGTCATGACGGCGGCCGCCGTGGCGGCCGCCGGCGCGATCGGCTTCATCGGGTTGCTCATCCCGCATGCGGTCCGCGCCCTGGCCGGGCCGATGCACCGTACCTTGCTGCCCCTGTCCGCGATCGCCGGTGCCGTCTTCCTCATCTGGGTGGATGCGTTCGCACGGACCGCGTTCTCGCCCCACGAACTGCCCGCCGGCGTCATCACCGCGCTCCTCGGAGCGCCCGCCTTCGCGCTGGTCCTGAACCGTCTGGAGTCCTGATGGGCAGCATCACCACCACCCGACTCTCGTGGGCGGTGAAAGGCCACCGGCTGCTGGACGGCATCGACATGGCGGCACACGACGGGAAGACCGTCGGCCTCCTCGGGCCCAACGGCTCGGGAAAGTCGACACTGCTGCGCCTGCTCGCCGGGCTGCGCCGCCCCGCGACAGGAACCGTCCGCTACGACGACACGCGCCTGGACGACCTGCACCGCCGGGTGCTGGCCCGTCGGCTCGCCGTCGTCGAACAGGACGTGTCCGCCCACCACCACGTCACCGTCCGCCAGGTCGTGCAACTGGGCCGCACCCCGTTCCGCGGCCGCTTCGACTCCCTGAACGAGCACGACCGGCGGATCGTGGACGCGGCACTGGAACGGACCGACATCGCGGACAAGCAGCACCGGAGCTGGCACAGCCTCTCCGGCGGCGAGAAGCAACGCACCCAACTCGCCCGCGCCCTCGCCCAGGAGCCCCGGGAGATCCTCCTGGACGAACCCACCAACCACCTCGACATCCGCCACCAGCTCGAACTCCTCGACCTGCTCACGTCCCTGGAGGTGACCTGCGTCGTCGCCCTGCACGACCTCAACCTCGCCGCCCGCTACTGCGACCACATCGTCGTACTCGACCGCGGACAGGTGGCCGCCGCGGGCACCCCGGAGGCCGTGCTGACACCGGACCTGGTCAAGGCGGTCTACGGCGTCAACGTGCTCGTCGACCGCGAACGCACCACCGGCACCCTCCGCATCACCTACCTGGCCGCCACCGCCACGCGCAGGACGGACAAGGAGGGGATGCGACCCCCCGGCCGGGATACCGCAGCATCGCCCACCACCTCTGCTTCTTCGCGGGGCGAGTCGATCTCTGCCTGGCCGGAGGGGTGCGCGTGAGGCCCCGGGCGGGTGGCTTCTACGGGGGCTGGATCACGGACGAAATCACCGGACCCTTCAAAGGCGCTGCGGGCACCAACGGCCGGTGAGCCCGGCGGAGGTGGCAGGACCGACCGTTTGTTCCGCCCTCCGGCGGTGGCAGATCCCCGGGAGACTGTTCAGAGCAGGCCCGTCCGGCGGGCGATCTGTTCGTTGTGGTGCAGTTGCCGGTGTGCCTGGGGGCCGAGGGCGGTGATGACGCCGGCGATGAGGACTTCGATGACGGCGAGGGTGGGGACGAGGCTGTCGTAGGGGGCCATGGTGCCGACCTGGCTGGGCAGGACGACGTCTGCGTGGGTGGCGGCGGGGGAGAGCCAGGGGTCGGTGAAGACGATGGCCTTGCCGCCGGCCTCGCGTGTGAGCTGGGCGATCGCGGTCTTGTCGTCTTCGTACCGGCGGTAGTCGAACACGACAACCACGTCACGTCGGCTCAGCTGAGCCAGGGCTGCGGTGCGCTCCACCGGCCGGTCGGGCAGGAAGCGGACGTCCTCGCGCAGTTGCATCAGGTGAAGGCCCAGGTACTGGGCCAGCAGGTGGGTGAAGCGGCCGCCGGCGAGGGTGATGCGGCGTTTGCGGTCGGCGAGCAGTTCCACCGCGCGTTGGAAGTCGTGTGGGGGGATTTCGGCGAAGGTCCGGGTCAGTGCGGGATTGAAGGCTGCGTCGGCCTGCTCGAGGAGGCCGGCCGTGTTGGTCTCGTCCTGGGGAAGGGTGCCCAGCCCGGCGGCTTCGTAGAGGGCGATGGGGGAGGCGTTGCGGGCGTCGAGTTCCGTGCGAACGGCGGCTTGGAGGTCGGGGAAGCCGCGGTAGCCCATGCGTGCGGCGAAACGCAGGACGGTGGGGGCGGAGACGGCGGCGCGGTCGGCGATGACGGCGACGGTCTCGAAGACCGCTGCGGGGTATCCGGCCAGCAGCGTGCGGGCGACCTTGCGTTCAGCGGGGCTGAGTTCGCCGAGGTCGGCGCGGATGCGGTCGGCCAGGGTGCCGCTCATCGTCGGGTGGTTTCCTTTCGGGTGGTTCGTGCCGCGTCCGCCGAGCCTAGTGCCATGCTCGGCGGACGCGGCCGTCCGGGGGGCTGTGGCGGCTGTCCGGTCAGTGGGGGGTGATGCCGAGGGTGAGTCCGGTGAGCGTGACAGGCCCTGACGGGCCGGCAGCCCAGGCGCCGGGGCCGGCAGGTTTGGACAGCGTCACGGTGAAGCGCGGGTTCGTCTCGAAGGTGGAGGCTGTCGCGGTGTGCTGGGCGCGGGCGGATGCCAGGGCCCGGGCGGTACTCAGGAGGGAGTAGGGCCGGCCACCGGTGTTGTCCGGGGAGTGGAAGACGTCGTCGTTGGCGGGCACCGGGGCGTCGCCGGCCCCGGCGGCGGGGCGTTTGCCGGGCGCGGGCAGCGCCTGCCAGGCCTGCGGGAGGTAGCGGTCGCCGTCGGTGAGGTGGGTGTAGCGGGCTCCGCTGAGCGACCAGCCGGCGGTCGTGGTGCGCGTGCGGGCGTGGCGCAGGTCCAGGACGGTCAGGCCGCGGGTGCCCTTGACGGTGGCGGTCTCGGCGGGCGTGCCGAGCCGGTCGATGATCAGGGCGGTGTCCTCTTCGAGGCCGTAGACACGGTCGTGTCCGGTGTCGGCGGCCAGGCGCAGGGCCCGCCCTTCACGGCCGTAGGCGCCGGTGTGGGTGTCGAGGAGGCCGGAGTTGAGGAATCCGAAGCCGCCGGCCGGCACGTAGCCCAGGCGGGCGGGGTCGTCGAAGTAGCCGGGGGCGCTGCCGTCGCGCAGCCCCTGGTAGGACTCGCCGCCGGTGACCATGTCGCGGCCGGCCATGATCTGGGCGCCGGCGGAGGAGCCGGCGACGACCGCGCCGGCGGCGAGCTTGGCGCGGATGGCGGCCAGGACCTTGGTGTCGGTGTGAGCGTCGCCGTGCAGGAGGGTGGTGATGTACCGGTACTGGTCGCCGCCGCCGAAGAAGAAGCCGGTCATGGAGTTGACCTGGGCGACGACGGCGTCGGAGTCGGCGTTGGCGATGTGGTCGAGGTCGATGGGTATCCACTGCGCGTCCGCGGCGCCGTGCTGGGTGAACAGGGAGGCGTAGTAGGCGCCGTTGCAGGCGGAGTTGCTGCACCGGTCCGGGTCCTCGGCGTGGGGGTCCTGGCTGGCGGGAACGGAGGCGGCCGTGAGGACTCCGATGCGGGCATTGTGCGCGCCGGCGCGGGTGATGATCTCACCGTAGACGGCCTTGTTGTCGGCCTTGAGTCCGCCGCCGACCAGGACCAGGGAGCCGGCGACGGCAGGGCGGGGTGAGGGGGCGGCAGCGGCGGGGAGGGTCAGGGCTGCGAGCAGCGCAGTGGTGGTGGCAGCCATGAGGCTGCGCCGTGAGCGGGTGCCGGGCATGGAGGCTCCGTTCAGGGGGCGGTGGTGTGGCAGAGGCGGGCGATCAGCAGGGCCAAAAGGGTGACGCGGTCGGTGATCGTGGCGGTGTCGAGCCACTCCTCGGGGGAGTGGTCGGCTCCGCCGACCGGCCCGAGCCCGTCGAGGACCGGGGTGCCGGCGGCGGCGACGGTGTTGGCGTCGCCGACTCCTCCGGTGTGAGCGGCTCCGAAGGTCAAGCCCAGCCCTGCGGCGGCGCTGTGGGCGAGGGCCAGCATGTGGCGGCCGGCGTTGGTGGCCTCCATCGGCGGGCACAGGTCCAGCTGCCGCACGGTGGCCGTGGTGCCGGGGACGGCCAGGCGCGCGGCCGCCTCCACGAGGGCGTGGCCGATGCGGTCGAGGCAGGCAGCGGCAGTTGCCCGCACTTCGACGTGGAGTTCGGCCTTGTCGGGCACGATGTTCGGGCGGGTTCCTGCCTGCAGGATGCCGACGTTGATCGTGGCATCCGTTTCCCGGCTGTTGAGGGCCTGCAGGGCGATGGTGAGGTGGGCGGCGGCCAGGGCGGCGTGCGCGCCGCGTTCGGGCTCGATGCCGGCGTGTGCTGCCCGGCCTTCGACGGTGATCACGTATTCGGCGACGCCCTTGCGGGCGATGACCACGTCGCCGTTCTCCCGCGCGCACTCCAAAGCGAGTGCGAAGTCCGCCTCGGCGGCCAGGGCGCGGGTCAGTGCGGAGCTGCCGGGTGAGCCGATCTCCTCGTCCGGCGTGGCCCAGAAGATGATCTCGTCGTAGTCGTCGAAGCCGTCTTCCGTCAGGATCTCCAGCGCGCTCAGACCAGCCAGCAGACCGCCCTTGTCGTCGCTGACACCGGGGCCGCGGGCCAGGGCGCCGTCGAGGCTGAAGGGCCGCTCTTCAGCGGTCCCGTCCTCGAACACGGTGTCCATGTGGCCCGCGAGCAGGATTCGCCGCCCGCCGTCCGCTGCGCTGCGGGAGCCCTTCTTGCGCGCGACGAGTGCGTTGCCCAGGGCTCGCCCCCGGTAGCGGCCTACGGGGACGGTCTGCGTGGTGGCGCCGCAGCGTTCGAGGCGGTCGGCGAGCCAGGCCGCGACGCGGTTGACGCCGTCGGGGCTGTAGGAGCCGGAGTCGATGGCCACCAGCGCGGCAAGGTCGGCGAGGTACTCGCTGTGGCGGGCTGCGGCCCGGGCCCGCAGTGTCCGCGTGGACGGCTGGGGCCGGGTGGCGGCGCTCACAGGACCTTGGAGAGGAACGCACGGGTGCGCTCCTGGGACGGTTCGGTCAGGACCTGGTGCGGGTCCCCGGCTTCGACGACGACGCCCTCGTCCATGAAGACGGCCGTGTCGGCCACTTCACGGGCGAACCCGATCTCGTGGGTGACGACGACCATGGTCATGCCGGCCGCGGCCAGGCGCCGCATCACGTCCAGCACGTCGCCCACCAGTTCCGGGTCCAGGGCGGAGGTGGGCTCGTCGAAGAGCATCAGCTTCGGCTTCATCGCCAGCGCGCGGGCGATGGCGACGCGCTGCTGCTGGCCGCCGGAGAGCTGCGCGGGATAGTGACCGGCCCGGTCGGCGAGCCCGACCTGCTGCAGGAGCCGGCGCCCTTCGGCCTCGGCTTCCGGCTTCGAGACGCCGGCGACCTTCACCGGCGCCTCGCAGATGTTTTCCAGTGCGGTCATGTGCGGGAAGAGATTGAAGCGCTGGAAGACCATGCCGATGTCGCGGCGGCGTGCGGCGACCTCCCGCTCGCGCAGCTCGTGCAGCCTGCCCGCCTGGTGGCGGTAGCCGACGAGGTCGCCGTCGACGGCCAGGGTTCCACCGTCGATGCGCTCGAGGTGGTTGATGCACCGCAGGAAGGTGGATTTGCCCGACCCCGAGGGGCCCAGCAGGCAGCAGACCTGACCGCGTTCGACCGTGAGGTCGATGCCGCGCAGTACCTTCAGGCTGCCGTAGTTCTTGTTCACTCCACGGGCCTGGACCATGGGCTGGGTCATCGCCCGGCCTCCTTCTTCGTACGAGGCAGCCACACGGTGCCTGCGCTGCCGAGCATCCGCTGGAGGGCCGGAGTGCTCTTGCTGCGGGCCGTGCCCCGGCCGTACCGGCGCTCGAGCCAGGCCTGCGGGACGCTCAGCAGCGAGACCAGCGCCAGGTACCAGCAACTGGCCACCACCAGCAGGGGGATGACCTGGTAGTTCTGCGCGTACACCTCCTGGACGTTGGACATCAGGTCGTGGGCGGCGATCACGGAGACCAGCGCGGTCATCTTGAGCATGTTGATGGTCTCGTTGCCCATGGGCGGGATGATGACCCGCATCGCCTGCGGCAGGACGATCCGCCGCATGGTCAGGCCGGGGCGCATGCCCAGCGAGTGCGCGGCCTCGGCCTGCCCGGGGTCGACGGACTGGATGCCCGCGCGGACGATCTCGGAGGCGTACGCGGCTTCGTTGAGGCCCAGGGCCAGCAGGGCGGCCACCGCGGGGGTCAGGACGGCGTTGGTGTCCCAGGAGACGAACGTGATGCCCGTGAACGGGATACCGATCTTGATCTGGGAGTACAGCGCCGCGGCGTAGCCCCAGAAGATGATCTGCACCAGCAGCGGCGTGCCCCGGAAGGCCCACACGAACAGCGACGACAGCCCGTACAGCACGGGGCTGTCGGACAGCCGCATGACCGCGATGACGGTCCCCAGCACCAGGCCGAGCGCCATCGCGGCGGCGGTCAGCCACAACGTGGTGGCCATCCCGTCGAAGATCAGGCCGGCGAAGAGGTAGTCGCCGACGACGTCCCAGTGGAGGTTGTCGTTCCTGGCGAGTGACCCGGCCAGGCCGATCAGCGCGGCCACGGCCACCACAGCGGCGGCCCAGCGCCCGTAGTGGCGTACCGGCACGACGTCGGGTGCCTCGCCGCCGGTTGTGGCTGCGGGTGGGAGTGCGGTCGGTGCGGTGGTGTCGCTCACTGGGCGCCCGCGTTCTTCGTGGCTTCCTTGACCGCGATGGAGGCGACCCCGTACTTGTCGCAGATCCTGGTCAGGGTGCCGTCGTCGATGAGCTGCTGCAGCGCCTTCTGGATCGCGTCGGTGAGCTGCGGCAGCTTCTTCGACACCGCGATCCCGTTCGGCGAGGCCTGGTAGCCGCCCTGCGCCGCCGGGTCCTCCACCGAGTCGAAGGCCTTGCCGTCCTCGGCGGTCTTGGCCGTCCAGCCGGCGGCCGGCTTCGTCAGGACGTCCGCGACGACCTTCCCCGCGCGCAGGGCGAGCTGGGCGTCGGAGTCCTTGGGGAAGGTCTGGACGTCGACGGGCTTCCTGCCCAGTTCGGTACAGCGCGCCTGATGGGCCTTGAGCAGGTCCGCCTGGTTGGTGGCGGCCTGCACCCCGACGGGGTGCCCGCACAGGTCGTCCAGCGTGGTGATCCCGGCCGGGTTGCCCTCGGCGACCAGCAGACCGGAGCCGGACTGGGAGTAGTCGACGAAGTCGACGACCTGCCGGCGCTCCTTGGTGTCGGTGATGGCGGAGATCGCCACGTCGTACTTGCCCGCCTGGATCGCCGGGATGAGGCCGTCGAACTTCTGCGGCGTGAAGGCGAACTTGACCCCCAGCTTGGCTCCCAGGGCCTGGCCCAGGTCGTAGTCGAGGCCGGTCAGCCGGCTCTCCCCCTCCTTGACGAACATCTCGAACGGCGCGTACGGCACATCGGTCGCCACGCGGACGGTGCCGGACGACCGGACCGCGTCGGGCAGGGAGTCGTACAGGCCCGCGTCCTTGCGGACCTGGACGCCGGCGACCTCGGAGAAGGCAGGGGCGGCCGTGCCGGGCGCGGGGGCACTGTTCCCGCACGCCGACAGGGCGGCGGAGCCGGCGAGCGCCACAGCCGCTGCCGACAGGAAGCGGACGGATCGTGTGCGTGCGTGCATGTGGGACCTCGTTCACAAGGGAGTGGACACACGGGGACGGCTGCCATCGGCGAGCCACACCGGAAGTTACAGATCCGCGCGCAGTTTGACTAGATGTACCGCGCGTTACGCACGTAGGAAGTGCGCCAGGCCGAGGCGGGACATCCCGTTTTCGCTGCAATGTGCGGCTTCTGGGGCTGGTTTGGGATCACGGGAAGTCGATCTCGTCATTACATCTGTGCGAGGAAACAGCCAGCTTGTATCTTCCGCTACTACTCGAATGTGGCACCGGTCGCATCCTCCCCACCCCCAGAGCGAGGGCACCGCCATGCAACGAACCCACCGCCGAGCCCGACCCGTGCTCGCCGCCGCGGCCACCGCCGCCCTGCTGACCCTGCCCGGCACGCTCCTGGCCGCCGAACCGGCCCACGCCGCGGCATCGAGAATCCGCCTGGGCAGCGCCACGGACGCCTCCGCCCCTCCTGGCAAGGCCCCGCTCACGTCATGAACGGCGCCGGCGCCGTCGTCCCGGGCTCCATGAGCCGCGCCCTCGACGACATCCATCGGGACGTCCCCGCCGGGCCGAAAACGACGCAGAAGCACTGCGAGTTTCCCGCCATCGCCGCGTTCATCAAGCTGAAGCCCTCGGGGACCGGCCCATTCCACCCCTCTGGGAGGGACCATGCGTCTGAAAGAGGAACTGCCCGTGGACCACCGACTCCACCGCGTCTACGGCATCGGCGCCGGCCTGTGCGGCCTGCTGCTCCTCGTCTTCGGCTCCCTCGGCTTCGCCGACAGCCTGTCCTTCTTCAGCACCGAGGGGCAGCGGATCGCCGGGCTGTCCACCAACGGCCTGCTCAGTTCGATCTCGGTGCTCTTCGGGGTCCTGCTGATCGTCGCCGCGGTGATCGGCGGCAACTTCGCCTCGACGGTCAACATCGTCGTCGGAGTCCTCTTCGTCGCGAGCGGCTTCGTCCACCTGTTCCTCATCGGCCGCCCGGGCAACATCCTCGACTTCGGGCTGTCGAACGTCGTCTTCAGCTTCCTCATGGGGCTGCTGATCATGACCTTCGGGATGTACGGCCGGGTCAGCGGCGGTCTGCCCCACGACAACCCGTACTGGCAACGGCGTCACCCCCGGCAGGCCGCGCGCGAGAAGGCCGCCGCCCGTCGTCGCGCCCTGCCGTCCGCGGACCCGGCCGCCATTCCCGAGCACCAGCACGAACCCGCTTGAGCCATCCGGGAGGAATCATGTCCACACCCAAGGTGCCCCCAGAAGAGACACCCGAGGCGGAGGCCTCGACAGCGGCCGCACACCAGGAGCGACCGGACGGAGGGGTGTGGGAACACCCCTGGGCCTTCCTGAGCCTCATCGCGGTCGGGGCGCTCATGGTGGCCGCGTTCTTCGTCGTCCGCATCGCCGGCTGGTGAAGCCACGGCGTCCGCGGCCACGGCGTCCGCACCACCCTGCCCCGGCCGACTCGCATTGACCCCGCATCGGATGGTGGCGGCATGACCGAAGGAAGTCCCGGAGTCTCCACGGGCGCGGTGGCACGGCGACTGGGCGTGTCGCCGACCACGGTGCGGTCCTGGGAGCAGCGGTACGGCATGGGGCCGGCCGTCCGGGAGGGCAACCGGCACCGGCGGTGGATGCCCGCCGATGTCGCGATGCTGGAGGAGATGTGCCGGCTCACCTCGTCGGGGATCCCTCCGGCGGAGGCCGCCCGCGCGGCCGTGGCGCTGCGCCGACAGCTCGACGGGGATGCCCCCGTCGAGCCGTCGGCGCGTCCGCCCCAGGACGCCGACGGGCCGGCGGACGTCCCGCCGCGGTCCGCTCACGGCGGTGCGGGCGGCGGGCTGCCCCTGGGCCGGGTGCGCCAGGAGTGCCGGGGGCTGGCGCGGGCCGCGCTGCGGCTCGACGGCCCGGCCATGGAGAGCCTGCTGCACGAAGCCATGCGGATCCACGGCCTGGTGACCGCATGGGAAGAGGTGATGGCGCCGACGCTGCACGCGGCAGGCCGCAAGTGGGAGGCCGCGGACGACCGCTACGTCGAGGTGGAGCACCTGCTGTCGTGGCACGTCTCGACCGTCCTGCGACGGGCGGCGGCCGCCGCCCCGGCCCCGGGCCGAGCGGCACCGGTGGTCATGGCGTGCCTGCCCGGCGAACAGTACACCCTCCCGTTGGAGGCTCTGGCCGCAGGTCTGGCCGAACGTGCGCTGCCGGCCCGGATGTTCGGCGCGGCCGTGCCCGCGGAGGCCCTGCTGGCAGCGGTGCGCCGACTGGGGCCGCCGGCCGTGGTGCTGTGGTCGCAGTCCCGTTCCACGGCCGACAGCACCCTGGCCCGGCAGGTCGCCTCCACCGCCTTCGGTGTCAGGGGCGCACGGAAGGCCCCCCTGGTCCTGCTGGCGGGCCCGGGCTGGCCCCCACAGGCCGCCACGGCGGGCATGCGGCGCCCCGGCGGGCTGCGACAGGCCCTGGACGCGATCGGCGCGCTCTACACGGCGCGGGCCGCAGGTCCGGCAGACGACGGAGAGCCGCCAGGGCCGCCCGGCGGGGAGAGCTCCCCGCCGTGACGGCCCACTCCCGGCGTCGCTCCTACAGCGGATGCCGGGCGTCTCGTGGCGGGCGCGGCGGCCGGGGGAAGAAGCCGCTGGTGCGGGCCTGGTAGGCGGCGTACCCCGGCCGGCCGGCCATGTGCGCCTCCAGCAGGCGTTTGCCGCTGCCCTTGATGAGCAGGGCGCTCATCACCAGTGGCGAGACGACGGTGGCCGCCGCGGCGGGCCAGGTCGCACAGGCCGTCAGGTACAGACCCCACCAGACGAGGAAGTCGCCGAAGTAGTTGGGGTGCCGGGTCCAGGCCCACAGCCCGCGGTCCATGATGCGGCCCTTGTTCGCCGGGTCGGACTTGAAGCGCGCGAGCTGGTGGTCCCCCACCGCTTCGAAGAAGAGTCCGGCGGCCCACAGGGCGAGCCCGAGCGCGGCCGTGACGTCCAGGGGCCGGGGCAGCAGCAGGTCCGTCTGCACGGGCAGGGAGATCAGCCAGACCAGGGCGCCCTGGAGCAGGTAGACGGTCCGCAGGGCGTACAGCGACCTGCTCCCGGGAGCCCGGGCCAGCATGCGCGCGTACCGCGGGTCCTCGCCGTGCCCGCGGGCGCGCCAGGCGATGTGCGCCGCCAGACGCAGCCCCCACACGACGGTGGCCAGCGCGACGACGGTGCGTCGCGCGGGGTCGCCGTGCCCGGCCGAGAGGAACCACCCGACGACCGCCACGGCGGCGAAGGCCAGCCCCCAGGCGATGTCGACGATCCGGTGTACGCCCTTGACCGTGCCGACCGCGAACGCGCCGAGCATGACGACGAGCGCGGTGCCCGCCGACGCGGCGAGGACGGTGCCGAGGGCCGAGACGTCGACGGTGCTCACGTGCGGGTCCCCTTCGCACGCGGTGCCGCGGTCATCGGGCGTCCTCGCCGGGCCGCTCGCCGCCGGTGAGCACGACCTGCCGCACGTCGAGGTAGCCCGAGCGGAATCCGGCCTCGGAGTAGGCGAGGTAGAGCTCCCACATGCGCAGGAAGGCGTGGTCGAAGCCCAGGGCGGTCACCTCGGCGGACCGGCGTACGAACTCCTCGCGCCACAGCCGCAGCGTCTCCGCGTAGTGGTCGCCGTAGCCGGTGTCGTGCACGACCCGCAGTCCGGCGGCCGCGCTCTCCCGGGCGATGGCCTCCCGCGAGGGGATCAGGCCCCCGGGGAAGACGTACTTGCTGATCCAGGTGTGGGTGCGTGCGGTGTTCAGGACCTGCTCGTGCGGCATGGTGATGGCCTGGAGTGCGGCCCGGCCGCCCGGAGCCAGCAGGCGGCGCACGGCACCGAAGTAGGCGGGCCAGTAGGCCGCTCCCACGGCTTCGATCATCTCGACGCTCACGACGGCGTCGTACGTGCCCTCCAGGCGCCGGTAGTCGCACAGCTCCACCGTGACCCGGTCGGCGACCCCGGCGTCCGCGATGCGACGGAGAGCCAGTTCCCGCTGTTCCCGGGAGAGGGTGACGGTGTGGACGCGGGCACCGCGCAGGGCGGCCCGGATGGCGAGTTCGCCCCAGCCGGTCCCGATCTCCACCAGGCTGGTGCCCGGTCCCGTCCCGGCCAGGTCCAGGAGGCGGTCGATCTTGCGGTGCTGTGCCGCGGGGAGGTCCCCGGCATCGGCCGGGAGGGAGGCGAAGACGGCCGAGGAGTAGGTGAGGGTGGGGTCGAGGAACGTGGCGAACAGGTCGTTCGACAGGTCGTAGTGGCGGTGGATGTTCTCGCGTGCCCCCTCGACGGTGTTCAGGTCCGACGGGGGCCTGCGGCGGACCCACGCGCGGCGCAGGCCGCGCAGCGGCCCGGGCACCAGCTCGTCCACGTGGCCGGCCAGGACGGTGAGGACCTCGACCAGGTCGTCGCTGTCCCATTCGCCGGCCATGTACGCCTCGCCGAAGCCGATCAGCCCGTCCGCGCCGATCCTCCGGTGGAACGCGTCCGGGTCGCGCAGCGTCAGGACCGGCAGCCGGGCGGCTCCGCCCTGCGGCTGGTGGGGGAGGGGCGCCGTGGCCCCGCCGGTGCGTACCCGCAGCGGCAGCCGCCGGAAGGCGCGCTCGACGATCCGGCGCGCTATGGAGGTGCGCAGGGCCGAGGCCGGGGGCAGACGGGCGACGTCGGGCCAGCGTGCGGCGTCCACGAGGTGGCGGCCGGCGCCGGTCTCGTCGTGGGGAGCAGGGGGAAGGGTGAGCGTCACGGTGTGTCTTCCTGGGCGACGGGGCCCGGGTGGGTGGGCCGGGGCTGGACGGGGAGGCGTTTCAGGTACAGGCGTATTCCGTGCCGGCGGATGCCGAGGGACACCCCTGCCGTCGACCACGGGTTGCGCAGGAGGGCGGCCAGCAGAGCCCGGCCGCCCGCCGGGCGGTGCATACCGCGGACGGTGGCGGTCAGGGGGCGGGAACCGTCGCCGTGACGGAGCTGGACGGTGAGGTCGAGGCGGTCCCCGGGCAGCGGCAGCCTCATCCGGTAGTCGCCCTCGACCCCGAAGAAGGGGGAGACGTAGAAGTCCTTGGCCACCTCGGCACGGCCTTCGGCGTCCGGGCGCAGGAGGTAGCAGTGGCGTTCGCCGTAGGTGTTGTGCACCTCGGCGACGACGCAGTCCAGGCGCCCGGACCCGTCGTGGCACCAGTACAGGGTCAGGGGATTGAACACGTGCCCCAGGACGCGGGCGTGGGCGAGCATCAGGACCCGTCCCTCCGGCCGCTGCGCGCCCTGGGCCGCGAGGTACGCGTCGAGCCCGGCGCGCAGGCTGGGCGCCTTCCCCGCGAAGTGGTCCCGGGCCTCGAAGCGCGCGAACGGCCGCAGCGGCCGGGGGAGGACGGGCAGGTCGTCCAGGTCCACCAGCCACATGTACGTGCGGTGCCGGAGCCCGTACCCGAAGGGCGCCGTCCGCACGTGCCGCACCTCCGTCGCGTACAGGGCGGGGACGTGGGGGGCCGTCGGCGGGGCTGCTGTCGCGCTCACCAGGTCGCTCCCAGCGCTCTGGCCGCCTCTGCGCCCGAGCGGCAGCCGTCCTCGTGGAACCCCCACCCGTGGTAGGCGCCGGCGTACGCGGTCACGCGGTCGTTCAGGGCGGGCAGCAGGCGCTGCGCCGCGACCGAGGCGGTCGTGTAGACCGGGTGCTCGTACTCCATCCGGGCCAGCACCATCGTCTCGTCGATGCGGTCACCGGGGTTGAGCGTGACGATGTGCGGCTCGTGGGCGGGCAGGCGTTGCAGCCGGTTCATGTCGTAGCTGACCTGGACGGACCCGGGGCGGGCGGAGCAGGAGGGGAGCCGGTAGTTCCAGGAGGCCCGGGCGTGGCCGCCGCGCGGCAGCTGCGAGGTGTCCCGGTGCAGCACCGTCGGGTTGCGCGAGTAGGTGAAGGCACCCAGAACGCGCCGCTCCAGGTCGGTGGGGCCGTCCAGCAGGCGCAGCGCCTGGTGGGGGTGGACGGCGATGACGACGGCGGCGTGCTCGGCCGTCTCCCCGTCGTCGGTGAGGATGCGCACGTGGCCGGCGCCGCGCACGATCCTGCGGACGGGCGTGGAGGTCTGGACGCGGGACGCGGACTTGGCTGCCTTCTCGACGTAGGCCGCGGACCCTCCGGTGACGGTCTTCCACTGCGGGGATCCGGTGACCGAGAGCAGTCCGTGGTGGTCGAGGAAGCGGAAGAGGTAGCCGGCCGGGTACTGCAGGGCGGTGTCCGGGGCGCAGGACCAGACGGCCGCGACCAGGGGCAGGGCGAAGTGGCTGACGAAGTACGCCGGGAAGCGGTGGTCGCGGAGGAAGTCACCGAAGGTGCGGGTGGTGTCGCCGTCCGCGAGGAGCCGGCGGGCGGCGCGGTGGAACCGCGGTACGTCGGCCAGCATGAGCAGGTGGCGGCCGCGCAGCAGGTTGCCCCCGCCCAGCAGCCCGCGCGGGCCGCGGGCACCCGCGTACTCCAGGCCGCAGCCGTCGCACCGGACCGACATGCTCATCTCGGAGTCCTGCGTGGTCACGCCCAGTTCACGGAAGAGCCGCAGGAGGTGGGGGTAGGTCCGCTCGTTGTGGACGATGAACCCGGTGTCGACGCCGACCGTCCCGCCCCCGGCCGTCGGCACCTGGTGGGTGTGCGCGTGCCCTCCGAGGCGCTCGTCGGCCTCGTAGAGCACCACCTCGTGGGTGCGCGACAGGACATGGGCGGCCGTGAGCCCGGAAATTCCCGCACCCACGACGGCGATGCTCTTGCTGCCCATGCCCTCTACCCCCTGATCTCGACGGGCCGGGAAGAGGTCCTCCCGAGGCCCGGGCCTTCACTGCTGGTTCCGCACCGGTTCTTCGGCGCCGCGCCGCTGCCGGACGGGGACGCGACGTGGTCAGATTCCGCGCGGCGCACCGCCCGGAACAACTCGCAGCGTTTGCGCAGCGAAAACCGGAACGTCACGAGCGGCGGCCCTGTGCTCCTCCCTCCGCGGAAGGGCGGCAGGGCCGCCGTACGCGCCCGCCCCGGGCGGGCCGGCTACTTCGGCATCAGCACGGTGTCGATGATGTAGACGTTGGCGTTGGCGGTCTTGACGTTGCCGCAGACCACCTTGGCGGTGTCGTTGACCGTGTAGGACTCGCCGGAGCCGGCGGTGGTGATCATGCCCTTCTGCAGGGTCTCGAACGTGCCGTTCTCCAGCTGCTGCGGGGTGAGCCGCTGCCCCACCACGTGGTACGTGAGGATGTTGGTGAGGGCGGCCTTGTCGGCGAGGACCTTGTCGAGGTCGGCCTTGGGGATCTTCGCGAAGGCCTCGTTGGTCGGGGCGAAGACCGTGATGTCCTTCGCGTTGTTCAGCGTGTCGACCAGCCCCGCCTGCTTGACCGCGGCGACCAGGGTGGACAGGGCCGGGTTGTTGGACGCGGCGGTCGCGACCGGGTCCTTGGCCATGCCGTCGAAGGAGCCCGCGCCTTCCTTCGGAACACCGGCACAGGCCGGTCCGAACGGCTCGTCACCGGTCGTCGTGTCGCCGGCGGGGCTGCTCTCCCCGGTCCCCGCGGCGGCGCCGGCAGCGGTGGGCGCGGCCTTGGTCTCGCTGCCGGAGTCGGAGCACGCGGCCAGGGAGAGGGGGAGCAGGGCTGCCGCGGCGACGGCGATGGCGGTGCGGCGGATCGTGATGCTGTTCATGGTCGTGTGCTCCTTGCGCTGTGATGCGTGATTCGTGATGTGGGATGCGTGGTGCGTGATGCGGTGGTGTTGCCGGATCCGCCCCGTGGGGGCGGCCCGGGGGTCTGGGGGACGGTGACGAAGACGCTGTGCCGGCCGCTCGCTCCGTCGGGGATGGTCCGGGTGCGCCGTTCCGTCTGCACCCGGCCGGTGCCGTCGGTGGCGCGGACGGCGATCGTGTGCCCGCCGGGGGTGGCCTGCCAGCGGTAGGACCACTGGCGCCAGGTGTCGACGGTGTCCTGCGCGGCCAGGTCGGCCTCCTGCCAGGGCCCGTCGTCGACGCGCACTTCGACGCGGCGGATGCCACGGCGCTGGGCCCAGGCCACGCCGGCGACGGTGACGGTCCCGGCCGCGGGGCGTGCGAAGGGCCTGGGGGTGTCGATTCGGGCCTGGGTCTTGACCGGGGCCGTACGGGCCCACTTGCGCCTGACCCAGTAGGCGTCGTACGCATCGAAGGTGGTGAGTTCGAGCTCCGCGATCCACTTGCAGGCCCCGACGTAGCCGTACAGGCCCGGGACGAGCATGCGGACCGGGAAGCCGTGCTCGAAGGGCAGCGGCTCGCCGTTCATGCCGACCGCGAGGAGGGCGTCGCGTCCGTCCATCACGTCCTCGACCGGGCAGCCCAGGGTCATGCCGTCGGTCGAGCGGGCCACCAACTGGTCGGCCTCGCCGCCCTGCGACGGCGGACGGACGCCGGCCTCGCGCAGGAGGTCCGCCAGCGGGACGCCGAGCCAGCGGGCGTTGCCGACGTAGGGCCCGCCGACCTCGTTGGACACACAGGTCAGGGTGATGTCGCGTTGAATGAGCGGGCGTGCGAGGAGCTGGTCGAAGGTGTGGGTACGAGGCCGCGTGACGCCCTTGCCCCCGATGAGCAGCCGCCACGTTCCGGCGTCGACCCTGGGCACGCTCAGTGCGGTGTCGACGCGGTAGAACTCCCGGCTGGGCGTGGTGAACGGGGTGATGCCGGGCACGGGCAGCCGGGCACCGGCCGGGACGGGCGGCGCGGGGGAGGCGGGCGCGGGGAGGACCAGGCCCTCCCGGGAGGCGAGCGCCGCCCGGCCGTGGCGGCGGGAGAGGAAGCGCCCCGAGACGGCCGCGGCGGTCGCCGCCGAGGCGGTCACGGCCGCCGCGGTCAGGAACCCGCGCCTGCTCCACCGGGATGCGGAGCCGTCGCTCCCGCCATCCGCCCGGGTGGGTACGGGAGTTGCCGCCGACACCAGGAGGTGAAGGACGCAGGCCCCTGCGCAGGCACCGGCGACCGAGGGGAGTGCGTCACCGATGCCGGTGGAGTCGGGACGGCTGAGGGCTGCGGCGGCTCCGAGGATCCCGAACGCCAGCACGCCGGCGATGCCGTAGAGCCGGTGCCGCAGGCCGAGCAGGCCCAGGGCGACGGCGGCGACCGCGAGCACCACGAGGATCCCGAGTTGCAGGACGGCCTTGTCGCTCTCCCCGAACGTCCGGATCGCGAAGTCCTTCACTGCGGCCGGAGTGCGGTCGATCGCCGCTCCGCCCACCACCGTCACCGGGCTCGCGGCGGGCCGCACCAGGCCGGCGACCAGCTCGGCCACGCCGAGCGCGGTGAAAGCGGCCAGAACTCCGGCCAGGGCGCCCGACCCGGCGCGGGAGAGGATGCTGCGGAAGCTGCTCACACCCGTCATTCGCCGGCACCCGCCCGGTGGATTGGTGCGCCCTCGAAAGAGTGAACCGGTCATCCCTGTTGCCGCTCCCCGCCGCAGCAGGAGCGGCCGGACGGCGCGAGCGGCGAAATGCGCCCCCATCCGGATGCCCGTCCGCTACGAAGAACTCCTGAGACGTCCACCCGCTCCGGTGAACGGACCGACCGCCACGGCGGTCCGGACCGCGCCCGCGAGCCCCAGGAAGCCAAGGACCGGCATGCGATGGACACCCCGCCCCCCGACGGCCCCGCCCGGCCGCGCCTTCGCCGTCTCGCCACGGCCGGAGACCCGCACGTGAACCAACCACTCCCCTTCCGCGGCGGACCCGCCACAGGCCGGGCCGACCTCGCCGAGATCATGCAGAAGGTCGCCCGTGGCGACAAACAGGCCTTCTCCACTCTCTACGACGCGCTCGCGCCCCTGGTGTTCGGGATCGTGGTGAAGGTCGTACGCGACCGGGCGCAGTCCGAGGAGGTGGCCCAGGAGGTCATGATCGACCTGTGGCGGCAGGCCGCCCGCTACCGTCCGGACGCCGGCGCGGTGACCACCTGGGCCGCCACCATCGCCCACCGGCGGGCCGTGGACCGGGTCCGCTCCGCCCAGGCCGCCTCCGACCGTGAACAGGCCCAGGCCGCCCGCGAACACACCACCGCCTTCGACGAGGTCGCCGAACAGGTCGAGACCCGCCTGGAGTCGGAGCAGGTCCGGCGCTGCCTGCGCGGCCTGACCGAACTCCAGCGGCAGGCGGTGACCCTGGCCTACTACCGGGGACTGACCTACCGTGAAGTCGCCGAAGCCCTGCGCACACCGCTTCCCACCATCAAGACACGCATGCGCGACGGGCTCATCCGGCTCCGCGACTGCATGGGGGTGACCACGTGAAACACCACGCATCCGATGTCCACACCCTCGCGGCCGCCTACGTCCTCGGCGCACTCGAAGCGGGGGAACGCGACGCCTTCGAAGCCCACCTGCGGGCGTGCGAGGCCTGCCGGCAGGAAGCCGCGGAGCTCGAGGCGACCGCGGCGCGGCTCGCCGCAGCGGTTTCCGAGCCGCCGCCCGCGTCGGCCAAGCACCAGGTCATGGCCGCCATCGACGGGGTGCGTCAACTCCCGCCGCGGATCCCGGTCCCCCCGTCCGCACCCGCCGCCGTCGGCCGGCTGCGCCGCGCGGCGCTGCCGCTGGCCCTGGCCGCCAGCGCGGCCGTCGCCGTGCTGGGCGGCGTCACGGTGTGGCAGGCGTACCACAGCCGTGACCTCTCGCAGGAGGCCCGCCAGGCCCAGCAGCAGCTCGACGCGGTCACCGCCGTCCTCGCCGCGCCGGACGCCCGCACCGTTCACGGACGCGCCGCCAACGGCGCGTTGACCACCGTCGTCACCTCCGCCCGCCAGAACCGGGCCGTCTTCGCCGCCGCCAACCTGCCCACACCCGGCACGGGCAAGACGTACCAGCTGTGGCTCGACCACGACGGCACGATGCGCCCGGCCGGCTTCGTCGACCACGACGGCACCGTCCTGCTGACCGGAAACCCGGCCGACGCGGGCGCGGTCGGCCTCACCCTCGAACCCGCGGGGGGCTCGCCCCAGCCCACCACCGACCCCCTGCTGCTGATGACCCTTCCCACCTGACCGGCACCCGCCCAGGCCGTCGAGCCCGCACGGAAGAGCGTCGCAGCACCCTGCGCCCGCGCCCCGCCCCCGCCGTCCCGTCCGGTGACGGGTCGGGGCCGCGCGGGGCGGGGGCGGCGGACGTACGTCACGCGCCGGTCGGCGGGGACGCGGGCCGGTCAGGCAGGGGGAGACGGTGGCAAGTCAACTGCAAGTGGCCTGCAACCGGGCTCCGGAGACTGGGAGCCATGAACGCGAGCAACCCTTCCGACACCACCGTCCATCCCTACACCCGCGAGATGGCAATGATCCACCGGGTGTTCCGCCGCGAGTCGCGCCTGCTGGCCGAACTCGTCCAGGACGTCCGCCCCGCCGACACCGCCCGCGCCCGGGTCCTCGCCGAACACTGGCGGCTGTACTCCGTCGGCCTGCACACCCACCACACCGGCGAGGACGAGATGCTGTGGCCGGCGCTGCTGCCCCACCTGGACCTCGATGCCGAACAGGTTCTGGCGATGGAGACCCAGCACCACGCCCTCACCGAAGGGATCGCCGAGGTCCAGCGGCTCATGGACCGGTGGCAGGCCCGGGCCCTGCCCGAGGACCGTGACGAACTCGCCGAGGCGCTGCGCACGCACCACCGGCAGCTGTGCGCCCACCTCGACGAGGAGGAACGGGAGGTGATGCCGCTGGTCGCGCTCCACGTGAGCGCGGAGGAGTGGCACGCGGTGGGAGAGCGCGGCCTCGCCGAGACGCCCCGCGACCGGTTGATGATCGCTCTGGGCGCGATCCTGGAGGACGCCTCGCCCGAGGAGCGCGAGGAGTTCCTCGCCCGGCTGCCCCTCCCCGCCCGGGTCCTGTGGAAGCTCCTCGGGCAGCGGCAGTACCGCCGAGAAACCGCCCGCGTCCGTGGCCGGCGTGCCACCGCCTGACGTGCCGTCCCCGCCCCCCGTCCCCGCCCCCGTCCCGTCCCGATCGAGGAACTCCACCCGATGCGCATTGGATTCTCCGTCCCCCAGTTCGGTCCGTTCGCCGACCCCGACCGCGCTGCCGGGATGTGCGCGGCGCTGGAAGGCCTGGGCTGCCACAGCCTCTGGGTGGGTGACCGGCTGCTGTCCCCGCTCGACCCGCCCGACGGCTACGCCGGCGGAGGGCGGATGCCCGTCCGGTACGGCACCCACCTCGACCCGCTGCTCGCCCTGGCCGTGGCGGCCACCGCGACCGAGCGGGTCCGGCTCGGCAGCAGCACGCTCAACGCCCTGTGGCAGCCGCCCCTCGTGCTCGCCCGGGCACTCACCACCCTCGACCTGATCAGCCACGGGCGCCTGGACGTCGGCATCGGGCTGGGCTGGATGCGGGAGGAGTACGAGGCCGTCGGGGTGCCCTGGCAGGGCCGCGGCGCCCGGCTGGAGGAGACCCTCGACGTCCTCGACGCCGTGTGGCGCCGCGACCCGGTCGTGCACACCGGCTCCCTGTGGACGATCGCCGAGTCGACCGTCCTGCCCAAACCCCGCCAGGGCCCGAGGCCGCCCGTCCTGCTGGGCGGCTTCACCCCGTACGCGTTGGAGCGGGTCGGCCGGCGTGCCGACGGCTGGCTGGCGGCCTCGATGCCGCTGCCCTACTTCCAGGCGCTGTGGTCGGTCGCCGTCGAGGCCGCCGAGTCGGCGGGCCGGGACCCGGCCGCCCTGCGCCGGGTGTTCCGGGTGAATCCCCAGGTCACCACCGCCGAGGCAGACCCCGCGGAGACCCACCACCGCGGGACCGTACGCCAGATCTGCGACCACCTCGGGCAGATGTGCACCGCCCGGACCGACGAGGTGCTCGTGGACCTCCAGCTCACGACGGACTCACCCGAGGAGTTCCTCGACCTCGCGGCGGAGTTCCTGGCCGAACTGGCACCGCCCTCCCCGCCCGCACGGTGAGGCGGCCTAGGTGTATTGGCCCGCAGGGTTGTTGACGCGGGTGATGGGTGGGTGTCCGCCGAGGGCTGTGTGGCAGCGGTCATGGTTGTGGGCGATGGCGGTGGGCTGGCGTTCGTCGGGGAGGACTTCGCTGCAGGCCAGGCGGGAGTACACGGATCGCGCCCTCATACGGGTTCGCCAGGGTCGACGCGTCGGCCTGTCGAGATGACGGCGGTGGGTTCAGTGGTGTTCGGTCGCGCGGCTGCCTGCCTGGCGCAGGGCAACAGAGATCAGGATGGCGAACGCAGCCGCGGCAGTGCAGGTACGGGCATCGTTGAACAGTTCCCAGCGGCTCAGGATCTCCGCATGGTCGGCCGGCGGCGCGGTGGCGGCCCACTGCTTGATGCGGCCGTTGATCGGGACATTCCCGAACCGGGTGATCAGAAAGGACGCGACAGTCAGGAGCCCTGCGGTGGCTGCGAGGACTCGGGCTCGTCCCCGTGTCAGGGCGGCCAGGGTGAGGGCGCTGAGGGCCGAGACCGCCATCGCCCCCTGCACGGTGATCCCGTTCATCTTCATCAGCTCGGTGTGGAAGTCGAGTCTCATGTCGATCGGCACGGAGTTGAAGGCGGGGACCAGGTTGGCGGCGCCGTAGCCGAAGGCTCCGGCAAGCAGACCAGTGGAGAGCAGGGACAGGCCCAGGAGGAGGCGGGTGCGCATCTGGTTCATACTTCCTCGGCGGATTGCGTGAAACGGTCGCTCGGTTCTCCTCGTAGCCGGCCGTCCGGAAGCCTGCGGCCGTAGGCCAGCAGCAGGAGGTCTTGGGCAGCGCCGAACACTGGTGAGCCGGAGCCGTATGACCAGTCGAGGTCCTCGGCGCACAGCTGCACTCCGTCGAGGTCGGCGCCGAAGAACTTCAGGCTGCTGGGCCGGATGGCGTCGAGGAGGATGCGCAGCCGGTTCTCGGGGACGCGCCGGTGCAGGCCGAGGGCGACGGTGATGTCCAGCCCGTGCACGACGTCGTGGCCGAGCGCCGCCGTGAGCCCGCCGACCGGTGGTGTCCAGGGATGGTGGGCGTTGTCCCGCAGGAAGGCGGCGAGCGCGGTGGTGGAGTGGGCGGCCGAATCCCTGCGCGCGACCTGATCGGTCATGCGGTGAAGGTTCCCGCGTGCCTTGACCAGTTCACCGAGCACCGTGGGCAAGGAGAGCCGGAACCCCATCGACATGTGCGCCGCCACTTCGCGAACGCGCCATCCCGCGCAGAGACTCTGCTCGTTCCACTGGTCGGTTTGCAATGTGTCGAACAGGTCGGCCAGTTCCCGGCGTTCCGCCGCGATCACCGCCCTGAGCTCGGCACGCGTCCCATTGCGGGCTCCTGGGTTCCCCATGTGATCAAGCCTGACGCCGACAGATCGACAGCGCCAGTAGATGGTTCTGCTGCAATCTAGAATCGCTGCTTATGGAACTCCGCCAGCTGCGCTACTTCGTCTGCGTCGTCGAGGAAGGCGGTTTCACAAGAGCCGCCGCCCGGCTGCATCTGGCCCAGCCCGGCCTCAGCGCCCAGATCCGCCAGCTGGAGAAGGAGCTGGGGCAGCCCCTGCTCGACCGCTCCGCCCGGTCGGTGACACCGACCGAGGTGGGCCGGGCGGTCCTTCCGTACGCCCGGGCCGCACTGGCCGCGGCGGAGTCGGTGCGGCAGACGGTCGACGCCTACACGGGGCTGCTGCGCGGCCGGGTCACGCTCGGACTGGTCTCCGGCGCCACTGGCCACGCCTTCGACATCGCCGCTCTACTCGCGGACTTCCACGACCTCCACCCCTCGGTGGAGGTGGCTCTCACCGAGGACACCACGGAGCGGATGCAGGCCGCGCTCCTGGCCGGCGAGCTCGACATCGCCGTCCTCGGAACGGCAGACGAGGCGCCCCCGCCCGGAGCGGCCTTCCAGACGGTGATCGATGTCCCGCTGGTTGCCGCTGTCGCGCCGGGCGATCGCGTTCTCGACCGTGTCGACGGTACGAGCGTCCCGCTCGCCGATCTGCGGGATCGGCCGCTGATCTGCCTGCCGCGCGGCACCGGGGTGCGCACGGCGCTCGAACGCGGCTGTGCACAGGCAGGATTCCGGCCCCGGGTCGCCTTCGAGGCGGCAGCCCCACACGTGCTCTCGCAGCTTGCCGCGCGGGGCCTCGGCATCGCCGTGCTGCCTGCCGGGGAGAACGAGTCCCCCCTCGACGGGCACCTTCGCACCCTGCGGATCGTCCAACCCGAGATGCGTGCCCGCATCGCGCTCGCCTGGCAGACTGGCGGCCCTTCGAGTCCCGCGGCCCGCGTTCTCCTCGACCGCCTGCGCGGAGTCGTCCCCAAGCCCCCCGATTCCTAGACACCCTCCGTCCTCGGTCACCGTCGTGCCCGTATGAGGATGGCGGCGACGTGGAGCGCGGCCTGGTGGGCGACGGCCAGTCTGTCGGTTCGCATGGCCAGGCCGCGCCATTGCCTGAGGCGGTTGCTGCATCGCTCGACCGCGTTGCGCTGCTCGTACGACGCCGCGTCGAAAGCCGGCGGGCGACCGCCCGCGCTGCCTCGCCGCAGCCGGTGGCCGGCCTGGTCGGACGGCTGGGGGATGATCGCGCGGATTCGGCGTCGGCGGAGGTGACTCCGGATCGCTCGGGATGAGTAACCGGACGGACCCATCCGATCAACTGACCAGCCGATCAAGGAGACACGCTTCAGGCGGGCGTCGGCGGCAGTCCGGCCAGGCCGGACCGCGCCGCGTCCGCCCAGTGCGGGGAATCCCACGCTGCGGCCACCCGCCCGGCTTCGTGGAAGTGGCGCCGGGCCGCCTCGGGGCGGCCCAGGAACCCGGCCAGCTCCCCGAGGGTCTGCGCGACGGGCCGGAACGCGAGGCTGAGGCTGCTCGTGCCGCCGGCCAGCCCCTGCAGGGGCAGCAGATCCTCGTACACCTCGGTGGCGGCCGCCGTGTCGCCGAGGGCGACGGCGGCCATGCCGCGCAGCCCGGCCAGGATGGTGAAGGCGAAGTCGCGCCGCAGCGGCACACGTTGTCCGAAGATCTCCCGGGCCTCCTCGGGACGGCCGTCGGCCAGCAGCGCGAGCGCGACGAGGCCTTCGTTGTGCGGCTTGTACCGCTCCCACACCACGAGCAGCACGGACACCATCTCGGCCAGCCGGCCCTGCTGGAGCCGCATGCACCCGACGCCCAGGGCGGCCAGCCCGCTCAGGTCCACGGCCCCCCGGGCGCGCAGCTCCTCGACCGCCGACGCCATGGCCTCCTCGGCCTCCCCGAACCGCCCCCGGGCCATGGCGAGCATGGGCCGGCGCAGCCGGGCCACCGCGAACGCGCCCTGGAGCCCGTACCTCCCGGCGATCCCGTCCGCCCGGACGAGGCACCGCTCCATCTCCGCCGGGTCGTTGGCGGCGGCGGCGATCCGGGCGGCGGTGTAGGCGCTCATCCAGGAGTACTCGGGGCTGTCCTGGGACTCGGCCAGCTCGCCGAGTTCCCGGTGGAGCTCCAGGTAGAGGGCGGGGTCGAGCTCGCAGTCGACCTTGCGCAGCAGGGAGGTGAGCGTCAGGCCCCGCAGTCGCGGATCGCCCACGGTCCGGGCCGTGTCCACGGCCTGCCGTGCCACGGCCACCGCGCGGGGATCGGTGTCGTCCAGCGCGTCGGACAGCTGGTCCAGGAGCAGGCAGCGCTGCCGGTCGGTCAGCCCCGGGTCCTTCAGCAGCCCGCCGAGCTCCTCGACCGCCTCGGGGTCGGAGGCCGCGTACGGGCGCACTCGCCACGGCGTCGGCTCGGTCCAGGTGGTCCAGGCCGCGACCAGCAGGTCTGCCCGGCCCTCGCCCCGGGCCACCCGGACGGCCTGCTCCTGTGCCTCCCGGGCCGGGACCACGGCCCCCATCCGGATCCGGCAGTCCACCAGCTGCCCGAGCAGCATCACCCGCAAGAGCGCCACGTCCTGGTCGGCGAAGGCGGCCGGATGGTCCGAGAGGAGCCCGAGGGCCGCGTCCAGGAGGGCCTCGGCGCTCTGCGGGGCGTAGCGGCGCACCGCCTGCTCGCACGCGAGCCGGGCGTGGCGGACCGCGGGCCCGGCGTCGGCGGTCACGACCGGCGCCGCCCGCAGCAGGTGGTGGGCGGTGGCGGCGACGTCGTCCGAGCCGAGGGCGATCAGGCTCCGGCCCAGTCGGGAATGCATCCGGGCCAGCCGCAGGCGCGTGAGGTCGCTTTCCAGGGCGTCCCGTACGAGGGCATGGGTGAAGCGGACCGTGCCCGGACGCGGCTCGGTCAGCAGACCGGCGGTCACTCCCGTGTCCAGCGTGTCGAGGAGCTGATCGGCGTCGCTGTCGGCGGCGTGCACGAGCAGGGCCACGGGAGCCTCGCGGCCGGCGACGGCCGCCAGCCGCAGCCCGGCCGTCACGGTCGGCGCCAGCAGGGCCAGCCGTCGCCGCAGCACGTCCTGGACACCCTGCGGGACCCGGGCCAGCGCCTGCTGCTCCCCCTCACCGGCCAGTAGCAGCGAACTCTCGCGCAGGTGGAAGGGGTTGCCCCCCGCCCGCTCCGCCAGGGCCACCGCCGCGTGGTCGCTCATCTCCGCCGCACCGCGCCGCAGCAGCTCCACCGCCTGGCCGTCCGACAGCCCGCCGAGCGCCAGCCGCACCGGCGAGCAGGCGGCCAGCCGGGCGAGGGCTCCGGTCAGATCGCCCTCGCCGGTCCGGTACGAGCCCACCAGCAGCAGCGGCACGTCGCGCAGCTCCTCGGCGCAGAGCAGGAACAGCTCGACGCTCTCCGAGTCGCCCCGGTGCAGGTCGTCGAGCACGATCGCCAGCGGCTGCCGCACGGCCGTGTCGCGGAGCCAGCCGAGCAGCGCCCTGTGCAGGCGGAAGCGCCGGGCCGGACTGCCCTCCGGCTGCGCGGAGTCGCCCGCGGTGCCGGGGGCCAGGAGCGGGCTGAGCTCATCGGCGTACGGGCCCGGCGACGCGGTCCGCGCCAGGTCCGGCAGCATGTCGAACCAGGCCCGGCCGGGCGGGGCCCCGTCGGTCTCCGGGCACTGCCCGGAGCCGACGAGCCAGCCCTGTCCCGGCAGTTGACGGACGGCGGCCTCCAGGAGGCTGGACTTGCCGATGCCGGCCTCACCCGAGACCACGACCACCTGTGCCCGGCCGCCCCGCGCCCGGTCCGCCGCGGCAGCGAGCCCGGCCAGCTCCTCCTCCCGGCCCAGCAGCCGGTTCGCGCTCAGCACGGTCGGAGTCCCCGGCCCGGCCACCGCGGCCGGGCCGCGCACCACCACCGCGGCGGAGTCCACGTCCGCGCCCCCGACGGCCACCGCCGTCGGGGCGGGGGTCCCCGTCGCCCGGTGCAGCACGTCCAGGCGCTGGTGCAGCAGGGCCCGTTCCAGCTCCAGCAGGGCGGGTCCGGGCTCGACGCCGAGTTCCTCGCCGAGGAGGTGGCGCGCCTGCCGCAGCGCGGCCAGGGCGTCCCCCTGACGGTCGCGGGCCCACAGTGCCAGCGCCAGCAGCCGCCAGCCCTCCTCGTGCAGGGGCTGCTCGCGGGTCAGGGCGCCCGCGTCGGCGAGGGCCTGCGCGGCGTCTCCGCAGCCCAGCCGCGCCGCGGTGAGACGTTCGCGGGCGGCGCGGTGCACCTCCTCCAGGCGGGTGCGTTCACCGGCGGTCCACGGCTCGTCCGAGAACTCCGCGTACGGCTGCCCGCCCCAGGTGGCGAGCGCCGCGGCCAGGCCCTCGACGGCAGCCCGGCCGGGCAGTTCCGCAGCCGAGGAGGCCGCCACCCGGTCCTCGAACACCCAGGCGTCCACGGCCTCCTGCCGCACGGCGAGGGCGTAGCCGTAGGGTGCGCTCACCAGGAGCTGCGCCGGGGTGCGCGGGGCCCGCCCCGGTTCGAGGACGCGGCGCAGCCGCGCGATGTAGGCGTGGAGGGAGGCCTGGGCGCTCGACGGGATCCGCGTCGGCCACAGCCGTTCGACGATCCGTTCCGTCGGTACCACCGCCCCACGGGCGACCAGCAGTTGGGCCAGTACCATCCGGGCGAGCCGGCCGCCCGCGTCGGCCGGGCGGCCGTCGACCTCGATCCGGAACGGGCCGAGCACCTTAAATGTGATCATGACAAGAACATCGTAGGGCGCGCGGCCCGCGCCCCGAGAGGGCGCCGCGCCGAGGAGCGCCGGTGCGTGCGCTCCCCTTCCGGCAGCGGCCGGGGCGGCGGCAGCAGCGGATGCCGGCCCGCGCCGCGGCGCCCTGGACACGGCCCCGTCCGGGCGGCTTCCGGCACCGCTGGACCGGTCCCGTCCGCCCCGGGTACGTACGGTCTCCGGCCACGTTCGGCCGACACGCGGAGGGCCTCCGAGAGGGGGCGGAACTCGAAGATCCGTTCTGTAGCATGATCGGCCCGCGGCACGGCGGACCGGTCTGACCAACCGGTCGCGCGGCCGCGTGAACCATCTGATCCGGCCGCGCGTGACCGACGGCCGAGGGGTACTAGGGGGGATGTCCGTGCGGCACATCGCGCACGGTGGGGAACCGGGGGAGCTGGCGTTCGCCGTGCTCGGGCCGCTGCGGATACGAGGCGGCGGCGACGGGACCACGGAGATCAAGCCGGGCTCGCCGCAACAGCAGGCGGTGCTCGTACAGCTCCTGCTCCGGCCGGGGCTGGGCGTGTCCATGTGGGACCTCGTCACCGGGATCTGGGGCGAGGACCCGCCGGACGGAGCCATCGCCAACCTGCGCACGTACGCCTGGCGCCTGCGCAGGCTGCTGGAGCCGGACCCGGCTGCGCCGCGGATCCTGGTGTCGGCGGGGGACGGCTACCGGCTCGACGTCCCCCGCTGCTCCGTCGACGCCCTGGAGGCGGCGGAGCTGGCCGAGCGGGCCGCGGCCGCGCGGGCGGCGGGCGGGCTTCCCGAGGCGGCCGGGCACGTCGCGGCCGCGCTCGGCCTGTGGCGGGGCGAGCCCCTGGCGCGGGTGCCGGGACCGTTCGCCGACCGCCAGCGCGAGCGCTGGGGCGAACTGCGCACGGCCCTGCTGGAGGAGAAGTACGACCTGGAGCTGGCACAGGGCCGGCACCGCGGGGTGGTCCCCGAGCTGACCGCGCTCGCCGCGGAGCACCCCGGGCGCGAACGGCTGCACGGGCTGCTGATGCGGGCCCTGTACGCCACCGGGCGCCGCACCGAGGCACTCGCGCTGTTCCAGCGGGTCCGCCGCACCCTCATCGAGGAACAGGGGATGGAGCCGGGCCGGGAACTCACCGCCGTGCACCACCGGATCCTGGAGGAGGCGGACGACGAACCCCGCGCGGAGGCGCGGGCGGGCCGCGCGGGGTCCGCGGCCGGCGCGCAGGGGGCGGCCCCGGAACCCGGCCCGGGCCCTGGTGCCGGTCCCGGCCGTGCGTCCGGCCCCGGGGCCGGGCTGGGGGAGGCCGCGGGACCCGGTGGCGGGGCCGCACCGGTTCCGGCGGCCGGACCCGCGCCCGACGCGCCGCACCGTGCGGCCGTACCCGGACCGTCCGCGGGTGCGGCCGGCGCGGCCCCGCCGCGCAGCGGGCCCCACCGCGCCGTCCCCGCCCAACTCCTGCGCGCCGTGCCCGACTTCGTCGGGCGCCGTGCAGAAGTGGATCAGCTACGCGCGTTGCTCACCGCCCCCGACCGGCAGGGCCTGCCGCTCGCGGCCGTCTCCGGCATGGGCGGCATCGGCAAGACCTCGCTCGTGCTGCACGTCGCGCACCTGGTGCGCGAGCACTACCCCGACGGGCAGCTCTACGCCGACCTCCGCGGCATGGACCCCGACCCGGAGGACCCCGCCATCGTGCTGGGCGCCTTCCTGGACGGACTCGGGTACCCCCTGCACCTCCTCCCCGACACCGTCGACGCGCGCGCCCGGCTGCTGCGCACCGTCCTGGACGGCCGCCGCGTCCTGATCGTCCTCGACAACGCGGCCGACGCCGCCCAGGTGCGCCACCTCGTACCGGGTGCGCCCGGCTGCGCCGTCCTCGTCACCAGCCGCGCCCAACTCCCCAGCCTGGAGGGCGCGGTGCAGCTCGGACTGGGCCGGCTGCTGCCCGAGGACGCCGCCACTCTGGTCGGCAGCATCATCGGCCCCGGCCGCCTGGACGCCGAACGCTCCGACGTCCAAGCGCTCGTCGACGCGTGCGGCCAGCTCCCCCTGGCCACCCGGATCGTGTCCGCACGCCTCGCGGCCAGGCCCGGCTGGCCCATCGCGGCCCTGACGGCCCGGCTGCACGACGAGGCCCGCCGGGTGAGCGAACTCAAGGTGGGCGACCTGGCCGTCGAGGCGGCGTTCGACCTCAGCTACCGGCACCTGCCCGCGGCGCAGTCCCGGGCGTTCCGGCTCATCGCCGTGGCCACGGCCGCCGACCTGGGCCCGCAGGCCGCCGCGGCCGTGCTGCAGACCGATGCCTTCGACGCCGAGGACCTGCTGGAGGAGCTGGTCAGCGCATCGATGATGGAATCCCCGGCGCCCGGCCGGTACCGCATCCACGACCTGCTGCGGGTCTTCGGGCGCGACCGCGCCCGCGCCCACGACCCGGCGGAGGCCGACCGGGCCTGGGAGAGCCTGCTCGGCCACCTGCTCGCCACCGCCTGCAACGCCTTCGCACAGCTGGTGCCCGGTGACGCGGTGGTCGGCTCACTGGCCTCGCTCGGCGCGGCCGGCGGCGACTTCGCGCACCCCCAGGCGGCCCGCGCCTGGGCCGCCGAGCACTTCGAGGCGGCCGTCCTGGCGGTCCAGACGTGCGCGGACCGCGCCGACGCGGAGCCGTACCGCCGGCTCCTGCCCGCCGCGACCGACCTGCTGGTGGCGCTCAGTCCCTTCGTGGGCGACCTGCGGCACGAGCAGCTGGCGCCCGCCGCGCTCCGGGTCGCCGAGGCTGCCGAACGCCGCGGCGACCGGCGGTCGTTCGGCCGGGCCCAGTGGCTGAGCTGCTCCTTCGCGCTGCGGGCCGGTCGGCTGCCGGTCGCGCAGGAGCACGCCCGGTCTGCGGTACGGGCCTGCCGCGAGGCCGACGACGTACCGGTCCTGCGGCAGGCCCTCAACGACCTCGGACTGATCGCGGTGACCCTCGGCGACTTCGACGAGGCCATCGCCCACTACGAGGAGGCCCTGGCCCTCGCCCGCCGGCTCGGCCACCGCTCGGGGGAGATCGCCACCAGCCTCAACTGCGCGCTGGCGCACGTCCGTCTGGGCGACACGGCCCGCGCGCTCGCCGCGGCCGAGGAGGTGCTGGAGGCCATCGGCGAGCTCGACGACGCCGCCGCCCTGGCGTACGCGCTCTACGTGCGCGGGGTCGCGCTCGCCGGGGCGGGCCGCCACGAGGAGGCGAGCGAGCAGCTGACCGAGGCCCTGGAGGCCTGCCACCGGGCCGGCGACGACGGCCGCGAGGTGCACGTCCGCTACCGGCTCGCGGACTCGCTGCGCCTGCTCGGGAGGTTCCCGGCGGCGGAGTCGATGGGCCGCCGGGCGGTCGCCCTGGCGCGGCGGCGCGCCGACGAGCGGGCCGAGGGCCAGGCCCTGCTGGTGTGCGGCCGGGTCCTCGCGGACCGGTCCGACGCGGAGGGCGCCCAGGTGTACCTGGAGCAGGCCCTGCACATCTTCGAGGGGCTGGGGCTGCCGGAACGGCGGGACGCCGCCGACCTGCTGGAGCGGCTCGGCGGCCGTACCCCCTGACGCGGCCGTACCCCTGACGCTGTGGTACTCCTCCGGGGGCCGTGCCCGGAGGAGGCCGCGCGCCCCCGGGCGCGTCCGGGGGCGGGACCCGCGAGCAGCACGGCGAAGGGCGGTGGGGCCCCCGCCCCCCGCCCCGGGGCCCCCCCCCAAGCCGCGGGGCGCCCCCCCCCCCCGGGGGCGAAGGGCCCCCCCGGGGGGGGTGGGGGGGGCCCG
>NZ_JBIVZG010000003.1:0-165885 GCF_044759445.1 Streptomyces sp. NPDC101118
CCAACGTCCCCCAGCTACCGCTGGGGGTGCCCCCACCGCGTTGACTCCCTCCTCCGCCTTGCGATCGCACGCACCAGGCCCCGCTCCCTGATCCGGCCTGATCCGAAAGACACGACCTAGCCGCAGCCCCCGCCGCCGCAGCAGCCGCCGCCCGACGGGGCCGGGGGAGCGGACTTCGTACCGCCGACGGCGACGGCCGACAGCAGCTTGACGGTGTCGTCGTGCCCGGCGGGGCAGGCGGCGGGGGCGGTGGACTCGGCCATCGGCCGGCTCACCTCAAAGGAGTCCCCACAGGTGCGGCAGCGGAATTCGTAACGAGGCATGCGCACAGGCTACGGGCCGCGGGCGGGCCGCTCCATCCCCCGGCGGCCGCCCGCGCGACCCGGACGTGCGCGGGGGCTCCGCCGAGGAGGGCGGCGAGGTAGGCGGCGGTGCCGGTCGCGGGGGTGGCCGTGGTGGCGGGGGTGGCCGGGTGTCCGGTCCCGGGGGCCCGGGTGCCGGCGGCCGGCATCGGGCCGCCGGTCTCCTGGGCCGTCTCCGCGGGCGGGCCGGTCCGGTGCGCGGAGCCGTCGTCCGTGTACGCCGTCACCGCGCCGTCCTCGTGCCTGACCAGCACCTCGCCGACGCCGAGCGCCAGCAGTTCCCCGGCCCGCGCCGCGGTGTCCCCGGCCGCGTGGTCCGGCAGGCACAGCGCCAGCCCGTCCTCCGTGGCGATCAGGGCGTCCGCGCGCGGGGCCCAGGCGCGCAGGGTCCGGGCGGCCGCACCGGTGGCCGTCCCGGCCGGCGTACCGGCCTTCGTACCGGCGGCCGTTGCGGCCCGGTGGTCCACCTCCAGGCACACCAGCGCCGAGCGCTCGCCGGCCAGGCGGAGCGCGAGGCCTGCCGTGTCGCGGGCGTCGGGGGACGCGGCGGCGGTGGTGCCGGTCAGGTGGAGGACACGGGGGCGAGTCTCCTCGTACGCACGGTGCAGCAGCGCGGCGCGTGACGGCGCCACGGTGGCGTCCGTCCCGGCGGCCCGCAGCGCGCCCGCGAGGGCGGCGTCGAAGGTCAGCACGCTCATGCGCACACCGCCTTGAACCGAGCCGCCCGCTTCCGCAGGTCCCCGAGGTCGCCGCCGTCCGCCGCGTCGCCGATCAGCGGGGCGCCCACGCCGACCGCCATCGCACCCGACCGCAGGTACTCGCCCGCCCGCTCCGTGTCCACCCGCCCGACCGGCACGAACGGCAGGTCGGGGAACGGCGCGCGCAGCGCCCGCAGGTACGCCGGGCCGCCGACCGAGCCCGGCAGCAGCGTGAGTGCCGCCGCCCCCGCCCGGTCCGCCGCGGCCACCTCCCGTGCCGTGGACACCCCGGCCAGCACGGGCACGCCCTGCCGTACGGACTCCGCGACGCCCGGCCCCAGGGCCGGCGCGGCCAGCAGGTTCGCCCCCGCGTCCCGGGCGCGCTGCGCGTCCCCGGCGGTCAGCACGGCGCCGGCGCCCAGCCAGGCCTCGGTGCCCAGCTCGCGGCGGGCGCGCGCGATGACGTCCAGCGCGTCGGCCCCGCTGAGCGCGACCTCCACCAGCGGAACGCCCTCCTCCACCAGCGTCATGACGGTGCGGAACGAGGCCTCCGGGTCCCTGCCCCGCACGATCGCGACCAGCCGCTCCTCCCTCAGGGCAGCGGTGAACTCCATGGTCTTCCTTCCTGGGCCGGGGCCTGGACTCAGTCCCCGAGCGGGGGCGCCGCGGGCTCGTACCGCTGGGCGACGTCGAGCAGTTCGAGTACGGACATGTACGCGCCGTCCGGGTCGCCGGTCCTGATCTCCTGGACCACGGCCGCGTGGATGCCGACCGGGTCCTCGAAGGTCTGGGCGTGTACTTTGCGATCGCGTTCGATGAGCGGTGGCACGATGACCCGCTGCATCTGGACGAAGAAGTGGTTGTGCGAGGCCGCCAGCAGGGCGGTGTGGAAGGCCGCGTCGGCCTCTGCGTGCCGGTCGGGGTCGCGCCCGGCGCCGGCCATCAGGGCCAGCCCGGCGTCCAGGTCGGCGAAGTCCGCCGCGGTGGCGCGGTCGGCGGCCAGCGCGGCGGCGGCCGGCTCGACCGAGCGGCGCAGCTCCAGCAGGTCCGCGAAGAAGCAGTCCGGCGGGCCCGCGTCGAGCTTCCAGCGCAGCACGTCCGCGTCCAGCAGGTTCCAGTCGTGGGCCGGGCGGACGAAGGTGCCGCGCTTCGGGCGGGCGTCCAGCAGCCCCTTGGCCGTCAGTACCTTGACGGCCTCGCGGAGCACCGTCTGGCTCACGCCGAGTTCGGTCATGAGGGCGGGCAGTTCGAGGACCGCTCCCTCGGGGTGACTGCCGTCGAAGATCCTGCGGGCCAGGCCGTCGACCGCGGTGCGGTGGATGCCGCGGCCCGCGTAGGCGGCGTCGCTCACGTCGTCTGTTCCTGTCTCCCCTGACACCCCCAGACAGGCAGAGATTTGCACAAGTAATAGTAAATAAGCAAAACAGGGCGGCCGCCGCGCGAGGGTCGGGCGGCTCGCCCCGGCTCCCTAACGGCGGGAAGCGGCCCGCATCTCGGGGGTCGTCCGCCGCTCCTCGCGGGCGGCCTGCTCCGGGTGCCGGGCACGCCAGTACGGGTTGTCGTGCGGCAGTGCGCTGCCGACCCGCCCGTACATCCCGAACCACATCAGCATCACGCCCACGACGAAGCTGAACAGCACGTTCTGGATCTCGAAGGCCAGGAAGTTCAGCCCGGTGTCCAGCAGGGCGAGGTTCACGAAGCCGCTCGCGATGAAGGCCACGCCGAGGACGATGTTCAGCGTCGAGGCGAAGTTGCCGCCGATGACCATGCCGATGAAGAGCAGCAGGCCCACGCAGATCGACAGCACGCTGAGCGCGCCGTTGGTGTTGAGGCCGAGGACCTGGTCGCCGCCGGTGTCGAAGAAGCCGATGTTGTCGGTCAGTCCGAGCACGCCGAACACCACCAGCAGCAGGCCGGTCAGCCCCGCGCCCACCCGGTAGACCTTGCTGAGCTTGTGGTCGGCCGGCAGGTGCTCGTCGAGCTGCGCGGTGACGGGGTGCGTGAGGCGCTGCACCAGGCCGGGCCCCTCCGGCTCCGGTGGCGGCCCGTACGGCTCGTGGGCGATGTAGGGCGCGTAGTGCTCGTGCGGCTCGGTGCACCCGAACGCGGCGTGGGGCTCGTAGGGCTCCGGCCGGACGGGGACTGCACGGGACGTACGAGGCCGTGGCCGGTGGAAAACGTGGGCAGCCATGACGCCCTCCTCTGCTCCGTTCCCTGCACCTTCCAGCATCCGCCGCGAGCGCCCGGCGGACAACCGGCACGGAACGGACGGCGGGGTGGAGGGGCGGAGGGCGGGGCGGCGGACCCGGCACCCGATCGTGGCCGGTCAGCTCCAAGACGGCCACCGACACAGGCCGGTCCGGTCCGAGGTCACCCGGTTCCTCAGTCGATCCGGTCCGAGGTCACCCGGTGCCGCGCTGGGAACGGATCTCGGTGACGACCCGCCCGACCGCGGCCCGCACGTCCTCCATCTCCCGCAGGAACCCCCACCAGTCGGGGTGTACGCCCTCCAGCCCGGCCACCGCCCGGTCGACCCGCACCACCGCCTGGTCCAGCGGACGCGCGTGCCGCGGATCGGGCACGCTGCGCCCCTCCATCGCCAGCCGCTGGGCGTCCCGGATCGCGAAGCGGGTGCGCTGGACCTCCGGCTGCGGGTCCTTCGCCACGGCGTCCAGGGCCCGCAACCGGTCCCCGGCCGCCGAGACGGCCTCGTCCACCGAGTCCAGCAGGGCCCTGACCGTCCCGAAGAGCGCCGTCGCGTCGGCCCAGCGCTGCTCGCGGCGCGCGGCCGCCGCCTCGCCCAGCTTCTCCTCGGCCCGCCGTACGCTCTCCACGGCCTGGTCCGGCACCTTCTGCAGGTCCTGCCAGCAGGCCGCACTGAACCGGCGCCGCAACTCGCTCAGCACCGGATCCACCTGCCCGGCCCGGGTGCGCAGCGCCTGGGCGCGGGTCCGCAGGCTCACCAGCCGCCGGTCCATCTCGGCCGCCCGCTCCGGCAGCCGCTCGGCCTCCGCCCGTACGGCCTCGGCGTCCCGCAGGATCCGGTCGGCCCGCTGCACCGTCTCCTGTACGCCGTGCTGCGCGGCCCCCTGATTGAGCTTGGTCAGCTCCGGCGCGAGCGCAGCGAGCCGCGCCGCCAGGTCGTCCGCCCGCATCCCGCCGGCCCGCACCGCGTCCAGCGCGTTGCTCGCGGCCAGCAGGGCCGCCCGGGCCCGCTCCCGCGCGGGCGCGACCCGCGCCAGCTGCGTCTCCGCGTTCCGCAGCAGGGGCTCCAGCCCCTGCGCGAACCGGTCCAGCTCACCCTTGACCCGTACCAGCTCGTCGCGGGCCTGCTCCAGCTCCCCGCGCGCCCGCCCGGCGACCGAGGCCTCCAGCTCGGGGCGGTCCAGGTCGTACCGGTCGACGGTCTCGATGTACACGTGACTGACCTGGTCGATGCGGTGCCCGAGCGCGGTGAACCCGTCCGACGCCTGCCGCGCGGCCGGCGACCCGTCGGCCGCGACGATGGTCTCGATGGAGATCCGCAGGTCCCGCTGCGCGGTGTCCAGCTCGTAGAACGCGGCCGCGGCGGCATCCTTGGCAGCCTGCGCCTCGGCCCGTCGGCTCTCGTCCCGCCCACCGAACCACCGCCGGGAAGTCGCCGTCACAATCCCTCTCCCGTACCCCGTACCACGTCCACCGTGCCCCGGTACATTCTCCCCCACACGAACGCGTTTGCGTCAGGGGCATGGCCTCCATGTAGGCTGTCTCCTCGTTCCACGGGTGCGTAGCTCAGGGGTAGAGCGCTGCTCTTACAAAGCAGATGTCGGCGGTTCGAAACCGTCCGCGCCCACCAGCGCAAAGGCCTCCAGTCAAGATCGACTGGGGGCCTTTGACATCTACATTTGACATCAACGGGAGCGGATCGGGAGCGGAGCTCCGCTCCTGAGCAGCCGGTCCATATGCCCGACGGCTTCTCTCTGGGTCTCCTGCACCACGTGGGTGTAGACGTTCATGGTCACCGCGATCTGCGAGTGACCAAGGATCTCCATCACGACCCGAGGCGGCACCCCGGCGGCCGTCAGCAGCGTCGCGGTCCCGTGCCGAGCGTCATGCAGCCGGATCACCCGAAGCCCGGCGTCCTTCGCCACCCGCGTGAAGGACCGATACAGGTTCCGCGGCTCGATCGGCCGCCCGCTCCGAGTCGTGAAGACGTACCCGGTCTCCTCCCACCTCTCCCCGGCCTTCTCACACATGTCGGCCTGCTTCATGCGCTGCCACCGCAGTGGAGCTACGCAGAAGGCCGGCAGCGGCAGGGTCTGCTTCCGCCGACGCCCCTTGGGGTCGTCCTCGTACACCTCGCCACCGACCCGCTGCCGCTGAGTCCGCACGCGGATCTCCCGCTTGTCGAGATCCACGTTCTCCCACCGGAGTCCGACGATCTCACCGCGTCGGAACCCGAGCGCGATCGCAAGCACGAAGGCGGCGTACAGCGGGTCCTTGCGCGCAGCGCTCAGAAAGTCGAGCGTCTCGTCCAAGGACCAGGGCTCAAGGTCCCGCGCGGCAACCGACGGAGGCTCGACGAGGGTCGCCACGTTCCGCGTGATCAGCTCCTCGCGGCACGCGGCAGTGAGTGCGGACCGGAGCACGCGGTGCGACTCCTTGGCGGTAGCCGCGGAGGTCTTCTTCTCCAACTGCGTCAGGAACCGCCGTACTTCGCCCACGTTCAGCGACTCCAGCCGCTTGGTCCCGAGCATGGGCACGAGGTAGAGCCGTACGTGCACCTCGTACTTGGCGACGGTGGTCCGCTTCCGCCGAGGCGTCACGATCTGCTCCAGCCAGTAGGGGAGCCATTCGGCGAGCTTCATGGACTTGGTGGGCACGGGGACGCCGTTGTCGACCTTGTCGAGCAGCGCGCGGCGCTTGGTGTCGCACTCGGTCCAGGTCTTGCCGTAGGCGAACTTCCGGGCGCGGGTGCCGTCAGGCTGGAGGACGTACACGGCGGCCTGGTAGCGACCGTCCTTCCGAAGGGTGATCGTCCCGGCGCCGTTGGGGTTCTTCTTGCGCGCGTCCGCCATCACTCGCCCTCCTCGATCGTGCGAGCGATGAACTCGGACACCGCGTCCGCAGGGATGCGCCGAGCGCGGCCGACCGTCAGGGACACGAGTCGCCGGGACCGGATCAGGTCGTAGACGGTCGAGCGGCCCAGCTTGAGCTTCGCCATGACCTCGGGCACGGTCAGCAGCTCTGCGGTGGCGGTGGTCATGACGGGGCTCCTTCCAGGGCGGCGAGGTCTTGCAAGGCTTCACGGGCGGTCTGGCGGTTGAGTTGAAGGTCGCGGGCGATGGTGGCGGCGAGGACAGATTCGCCGGGGGTGTGCCCGTGGCCGGCGTACTGCCAGGAGGCGAGGACGAGCACGGTCTCGGGCTCGTGGTCGAGGCCGCGCTCCTGGCGCTCCTGGGCGGCGCGGTAGTCGGCCCTGGCCTGGCGGAGTTCGCCGAGGGTGGTCGAGTAGCGACGGGACTTGGTGGAGAAGTGGCCGCGGAAGCCGAGCATGTGGGCCCAGGCGGCGAGGCGGCGTTCGGGGTAGAGCGGATCGAGGTCGAGGCAGGCCTCGATCAGGCGGCTGGTGTGCTCGGGGACGCCGAGGATCGCCAGGGCTTCCCGGTTGCCGATCCGGCGGTCGAGCGTCCCGGTGTTCTCGGCTGCCTTGGTGGCGTACTTGGCGACGTAGGAGGCGACCGCCTGCTCGGTGATGTCCGAGCCGTCACCGAAGGCCTTGATGGGCCTGACGTCCAGTTGGGTTCCCCAACGGAAGGTCCGGGCGGGCTGTCCGCCGGCGGCCGGGGTGCTGACGGAGGTGTACGTGTGGGCGGCCGCGGCTTGGATCGCGTCATCGAGTAAGGCGGTCGTGGCCCAGCCGGGCGGCAGGGCATCGGGCCCGGCAGGTCCGTCGAGGCGGACCACGGCGTGGAAGTGGACGGCCCCGCGCTTCTGGAACTCGGCGACCTTGCCGTAGGACATCCGGCATGAGGCGGCCAGCTCGCGTTGGGTGAGCCCCGCCCGGGCGGCGATCTCGCGGCGGAGCCGGTTGGCGAAGCGCTGCCAGAGCTGCCCGGCGTGGTTGTTGAAGAGCACGGCGCCTGCGTAGTCGTACGTGACGGGGTCGAGGGCGGTCCCGAGGGCCTGGTCGTCAGCGCCATGGGCGGTCCCGCAGCGGCAGGCGCCGTGGCCGGGACGGTTGTGGACCGGGCCGAACGACGGGGCGGTCAGGGTGAGGAAAACGCGGGGGTGTTCGCGGACGGCTACGGGGATGTCCCGCCGGTCGTCTCCGGCGAGGCCGGCACGGATCAGGTGGTACGTGTCCCCTGCGTAGGTGTGCGCGCAGGAGGGGCACCGGGAGGCGCGGCGGTTGCCGCAGGCGATCCGAAGCCGACCACCGGGCTCGTTCTCGGTCGTGTAGCGGTGGAGGGTCTCACCGCTGGTTCTGTCCTTGGCGGCGGTCCAGCCGGTGAGGTGGATCGGGTCGGAGCACCCGCCCGTACGACGGACCTGATCCTCCCAGCGGCGGAAGTCCGGTGTACCGGCCACCCTGAGCGCGTCGGCGAGGGTGGCCGGGTCCAGGCGCGCCGCGGTGGCGGGGTGGGTCACGCGGTCACCGTCCGGCGGTCCGTGAGGGCGTGCCCGGTGCCGTGGCAGACCGGGCAATGGGCCGTGAGAGTGCGCAGGTGCCCGCGGCGGTTGCGGCCGCCGAGCGTGATCGCGACGGCGGGGAAGCCCCCGCAGTGCAGGCAGATCCCGGCCTTCGGAGGGGTGGGCTGGGCCATGATGGTGCTTCCTTCCGGATCGGTTGGTTCGGGGAGGAGCACGGCGCCGGGACGGCGGAGACTTGGCGGTTTCAGGGCCGTCCCGGGCCGGTTCAGCGGCTCTTGAACTCCTGGCGCAGAGCGCGGACGAGGAGGAGTACGACGACGCCGCTCACGGAGAGGGCGACCGCGGTGACCGCGACGGCCAGGAGCAGCGAGACCGCGACGGAGGCCACGGCGAGGACCCCCGCGACGCCGCCGGCGGCGAGGGCGAGCGCGGTACCGGGCGACTGCTGGAGCAGAGCGGCGAAGGTACCGGTGGGGGCCGGGCGCACAGCCGCGGTTTCGTCGGGCTGGCCGGGCCGGGCGGTCTCGGTGGGGACGGGAGTCGGGCGGATCGTGGCCGAGGTGTAGATCGCAGGACTCGGGTACTTGGGCTTGAACATGAGCTGTCTCCCTTCCAGGGCGGGTTACTTGGTGATGACGGTGTCGACGGCCGGGGACAGGAAGCTGTCGGCGAGCAGGTAGCCGCCGACGAGGAGTACGACGACGAGCCAGCCGGGCGGGCGGAGGTACTTCACGCCGACGAGGCCGAGGGCGAGGAGTGCGACCCAGAGCGGGACGTCCATGGCGGTGTTCTCCTTCGGGTGGTCAGCGGACGCGGCAGCGGTGGCTGCGGGCGGCGAGCTGGGCGGCGGTGCTGGAGGTGTACTGGGTGGCGGACCAGCCGCAGTCGTCGGCGATGCAGACGGCGGCGTAGCGGGTGCGGCCGTGGCGGTCGCGGTAGCTGCCGGTCTGGACGGGGCCGATCTTCGCGAGGTCCCGGAATTGGTCGAGGGCGGACACGGGGTCCTCCTTTCAGGGGAGTTGGGCGGCGATTGCTTCGGCCATGGGGGCCGGGACGCCGAGCCGGGCGCGCAGGGCCTCCATATCGATGGCCTGGCCCGTACGGGCGCGGTGGTCGGTGGCGAGGTTCCGGGCGTAGGCCAGCAGAGCTTCGGGCACGGTCGGCGTGGCCGGGGCAGGAGGCGCAGGCAGAGCCGGGGGATCTTCGGGCGCTTGCACGGCCTCGGGCTCGGGCTCGTAGGGCAGCGGCTCGGGTTCCACGACCGGTTCCGGGGCCGGGGTGTCCACAGCTGTGGGTGCCGGGGTGTGAGCCAGGAGCGTGCCCCCGAGGAAGGCGAGGGCGGGCCACCCGGCGACGAGGATCCGCAGCCAGGCCGGTACGGCCGCCTCCAGGTCGAGGAGCCCGGCGGTGGCGACGTTCGCTCCGAGGGAGGCAGCGAGCGCGACCACGAACCAGGTCCATGCCGATCGAGTGCGCTGCCCCGCGCTCTTGAGCGTTCGGAGGCGGTGCCAGGCGGCGACGAGGAGCAGGTCCACGCTGACGGGGTAGGCCCACGCCTTCCAGCCGGTCTGGCCGGCCGCTTCGGCGAGGTCGTGCAGATGGGCGAACGACAGGGCCCCGGCGATCACGGCTTGTACCAGCACGGCGTCCGGGCGGAGGGCTGAGCGGACCACGGTTACCTCCGTTTCGGGCATGGGAGGGGTAGGGACCTGGCGCGGTGAGGGTCGCGCCGACCCGGTAGGGGAGTGGCTCAGACGGTGGCCGTGGTGGTCTTCGGGCGGAGGATCCCGGTGAGCACCGGCTGAGGCAGGACGGGCCGGAAGGGCTCAAGCCTGTCGATCACTGGAGTGCGGAAGGCCTGAGCGTTGCAGAGGTTCACGGCTTGGCGGAGAGTGAGGTGCGGCGTACGGATTCGCGTCCAGCCGCCGGAGGAGTCTCCGACCACAGCGGTGCCGGGCCGGTCGGTCGGGATCTGGATCGCGGCCAGGACGGCGTCCGCGGAGATGTCCCCGAAGGCCATGTTGGCCGAGGCCTCGTCGTTGACGCGGTGGGCGGTGCGGCCGGTGAGCTGGGCCCGGAGCATGGTGATGCTCTTGCCGAGTTCGGAGCCGAAGCGCTGGCCGCAGATTTCGAGGTAGAGGCCGGCGGCGCGGCCGAGTTGGGCGATCCGGGCGAGGTCGGTGACGATCTGGTCCCGCCGCCTCTCCTCCTCCCTGGTGGCGAAGAGAGCCAGCTCTGCGACCTCATCCACGATCAACACCACCGGCGTCGGACGCAGATGAACAGGAAGGTCCCAGATGTCAGCGGTGATCTCTGCATCAGGGGTGTCGGCGCTGATCCGCTGCTCCCGACGAATCAGCTCGTATACGCCAGCCAAGTAGGAGACGAGTGCGGCCAGCAACTCAGCCGCGGCGGCAGGGCTGTCGGCGAGGGCGGTGAACCGACGCGCCAGCGGAGCGAGCTCGACACCGTTCTTGCAGTCGATCCCGACCAGGGCAACGTTCTGACGTGCCAGCCCGGCGATCAGATTCCGCTGGTAGACGGACTTCCCGGACTGGGTGGCACCCACGTTCAGGGCATGCGGCACCTGTCGGTAGTCCCGCACATGAGCCTGTCCGTCCTCCCGGAGAGCGACCGGGATCCGCATGGGCCCGAGATCACGGGTGACGGGCATCCGCACCCGCTTCAGCAGGTCGTAGCCAGTCATCCGCAGCTCGACCACCCCAGAGCGGATCTCCCGCGAGGTGACGTTGTGCAGGACGAACGAGTGCCGCAGCCGGTCCGTCGAGGCCGAGAAGTCGAAGGCATCCTGCCCCGGCCGAAGCCTGAGGCGCAGAGCCAGGCCAGTACGAGTCGGACGGATCCGCAGGATCCTCGGAGACCGAGCCTCAGGTGCCGGCCGGTGCAGCATCCTGGCCAGCGCCAGGCGCCACCCGGGTGGCGGAACGGTAAGCCCGCAGGCATCCATCACCATCCGGTACCGAACCAGCACCCGGACCACGGCGAACACCACACCGAAGGTCACCCAGTACCAGTCCGGACGCCGCCACCGCAGCACCAGCACGCCAGCGGCAACCAAGATTGGGACGAGCCATAAGCCACGCACCTCAGGCGCCGGCGGTCTGGGCGGCAGGCTGGTTCAGCGGCGTCACGGCCACGGCGCGGAAGCTGATCCCGTGCCGCTTCTGGCCGTTGAACTCGTTCTCCCACGGCCGTGCGACGACGCCGGTCAGCGCGACCGGGGTGCCCATCGTCAGCGTGCCGCTGATGCCGGTCTCCGGAACCGTCAGGGTCAGGATCTCGGCGTTGCCGTCCATCACGAACATGACGTCCACGCTCATCAGCGTCGCGCCCGAGTCGCGGTCGGTGGCGACCTCTCCGGTCTGCCGGTTCGCGATCTTCGGAGCCGGGGGCTGGGCCACCATCACCATGGCGGCGGACGTGTCGACGGGAATCTGACGCATGCAGATCACTCCTCTATAGAGGTCCATCTCCTCCACTCATGTACATGAGTGACATGAAGAAGAGTGCCCCACTCCTATATATGAGTCAACCCGCTGCGGACGAAAACTCGCAGCGGGTTGAAGGGAGTTGAGGTGCCGTCAGTCCCGGGCGGGGATCCGGTACTCGAAGATGAACTGGTCAGCGGCCATGAGGGTGTCGCAGACCTCCACCACGCGCCCGTCCTCCGTCACGGCGTTGCGCAGCAGGTGCACCACAGGAGCACCAGGACTCAGGGCCAGCTCGCTGGCCTCCGCCTTGGAGGCAGGCCGGGCCGTCAGCGTCTCCACGAACTCCTCGAAGACGTGCCCGTGTTCCTCCAGGCGCGCATAGATGCCGCCGCCTCCAGGATTCTCGGCGAACAGCTCAGGGATGTCCTTCACGACGTCCCAAGGCAGGTAGGAGGACGCCGTCTCGACCGGAGTCCCGTTCCGGAAGTACAGCCGCCGCCGAGCGAGCACCTGCTCACCAGCCTGCACGCCCAACCGCTCCGCGATCTCCTCAGAAGCGCCCATGGGCCCGATGAACAGAACGCTCACCTTGGCCTCGGCCCCGGACTGTGCTGACTCGGCAAGGTAAGCAGCCCGTCCCTCCTTCCGGTGCGACCGCCGGAAACGATCAGAAGACCGATGCCGCACGGGCGGCCGGGCCTTTACCAGGGACCCCTTCCCATGCCGCGTCTCGACAAGCCCGCTGGCCCGCACCTCGACCATGGCCTTGCGGATCGTCCCGCCGGCCACGCCATAGCGCTCGACCAGCTCGGACTCACTCGGCACAAGATCCCCAGGCTTCAGCACCCCTGCCCTGATCTGCTGAACAATGTCCTCGGCGATCTGGACGTACCGGGGTACGGCCTTGCCACCTCCCGCAGCGGTTCCCATGGTCCTTCTCTTCCTCCTATGCTCCTGTACATGAGTACGGGTTCCTCGCAGCACAAGTCAACGCCACTGCACTCCGTGTCCGTGGCCGGCGCGGTGGTACGCGAGGACGGCCGACTCCTGGCGATCCGCCGAGCGGACAACGGCACTTGGGAGCTCCCGGGCGGCGTACTCGAACTCAGCGAGCCCCCTGAGGAAGGCGTCCGCCGCGAGGTCTTGGAAGAAACCGGCATCCACGTCGAGGTATCCGGCCTGACCGGCGTCTACAAGAACACCACCCGCGGCATCGTCGCCCTGGTCTTCCGCTGCAAGCCCGCCGGCGGCACAGAGCGCACCTCAGCCGAGTCCACCGCGGTCGCCTGGCTCACCCCGGAAGAGATCACCGCCCGCATGTCCGAGGTCTACGCAATCCGCCTCCTGGACGCCCTGGACGAAGCCGGCCCCCACGTCCGCAGCCACGACGGCCGCCAGCTCACGAGCACGTCAGCGTGACCGAGCCGGAGAAGCAGCCGCGGGTGCCGCGACACGTGCGAGACCTGCGCGACGTCTACGACTTCCTGGACGAGATACGACTCCGACCAGGCATGTGGGTACGAGGCAGTTCCCTCCAGCACCTGGACTCCATGCTCTTGGGCTACCGAGTAGCCGCCGAGATCCACGGCACGCAGGACGGAGCAGAGTTCGCCCACACAGGCGCGTTCAGCACATGGCTCTGGCAGCGCTTCAACTTCACCTCAAGCCCCCTCGGCTGGGCAGTCGAGATCGAACGAGCAGCCGAGCGCGAGGGCAGACCTCCCATGGAGCTGTTCTTCGACCTCTTGGACGCGTTCCGCGCCGAGCGCGACCAGACGGAACCCGTGCGGTAAGAGTTTCCCTACTTCATCAAGGGCGCTTCCGCCGCCAAGGCGGCGTCGCGCGCCCGTCGCCCCGGCCCTGCGCTCCTGTCTCCGCCCCGCTCCAGCCCGGACCGCCGGCCGCGCGCCGGCAGGCTGAGGCTTGATGGGGTGAACCCCGCTGTGGCTGGGGCGGTCGGCTCCACGGCTTTACCCACCTCCCCAGGTCGGGGCCCGCGTCGAGCAAGACCAGGGGGCCACTCGATCACATTGCGGTCAGGCTCAAGAGCTGACCGAGTTGCCAACTAGCGTACGGCCCCCTGGTCATGCTCGACCCCAACCCGGGCAGGCCACCGGCCAAAGCCGCTCCGCCGACCTAAGCGTTCAGAACAGGCGTAGATACTCCCAGCGGTCAGGTAGTACAAACACCGAGGCGCCCTCTACGTTACCTGGTTTGCCTGCAGAAAATCCGAGCCCCATCTTCAGTACATCGGAAAGATGTCGAACCGTACCGGGAATGCTTTGCCCGCCCGATTGTAGCGAATCAATATCTAGTGCAGAAATACCTGATTCTCGCACCAGGAGGACGCTGCACGGGGCCTCAATTGACCCGGCATCCATATCTACACCCAATGCGGAGGTCCATGCTTTTGCCACCTTCCCAATCGGCTGGAGGCGCTTTTCGGATAGAACCCGCAGGACCTTCTCGCTGGCCGCAATCTGTAGCTCTTGAATATAGGCCTGCATCACGTCTAGATACGCTTTCAGTGTATCCACATCAAGCATGTCCACTGTGTGATATGAATGCGCCACCTCATTCCGCCTGGTCACCAGATCGAGTATAAGGGAATCCACACTTGCGAAATTTAGCCCCGAGTCGGCTAGTTTTTCTGCAACCCGCCCGCCCTCGACGCGTTTCCTCGCGTCAACGTCTACTCGATGAAGGAGATCGAGAATGTATGAATGTCGATAGTTGGCCGTGGCGTAGGTTAGGATCGACGGGAGCAGGTTGGGTGATACCCCGGACGACGCGGACATCAGCGCATGAAGAGCCGCATTCTCTTGGATCGGCTCGCGGAGTCGAATTTTGTCCTTCTCCAGGAGGAAGCGGAGTAGATATTCGCGATGGGCGTCCCGCATGCGCTCTGGAAGATCGGAGTGCAGTTCAAAAATCCCACCATAGGCGGATGCTACCTCGATCACCAGCTTGTCGATGTTTTCTTCAAGCAGGCCGTAGATGGACACAACTCCATTTACATAGCTCTGGCGCCGAGATCGTGCTGTTAGTGCATTGAGCTTCTGCCGATCTCCCGAGTATGTGCCGTTCAGGGCTCGGTGGAGTTCCGAACCGAGGTCCAGTTGAGAATGGAGGTCTTCGCAGTCAGCTTTGAGCACTGCCCGGATCTGCTTCAAAGCTATCTCCCCGCGTGAGAAGCGACCACATCCGCGAGCATTGCGCTGATTAGTTCGTCCCTCCGCTGTACATCCCGCGGATCTGTTCGGCGGCCGTCAAAATCTGAAGCATGCTCGTCGTAGAGCTCCTCCAGGCGAAGAATTACAGTATCCTTCAGCTCCCTCAGGCGCGCTGCTTCATCTAGATGCTGACTGAAGGCCGACATTACGCAGTCGTACGCCAAGAGGGTGGGACGAGGAACCCAGATGCGACTTCCCTTTCGGTCTCGACGAATATAGAAAGCGCGCTCGCCAAGCACGTCATAGGCAAGGTTTATCGTCTTGACGAACACTTCGCCGAGTTGATCTACAAGATCTTCCGAGAAGTTGGTGTTGGCCTCCCTCCAAAATCGATCTAGAAATACGCGCGTGCTCCTCAAGGCGCCAACGGCGGTCCTCTGTCGGTGCGCCATGAAACGCAACACCATTTCGATGTCCTCCATGCTCTGATAGCGAGCATCGTCGAGAACATCGTCTCTTACATCTCCGGTCGAGAGTTCTGCTTCATCTGGCTCAGGGATCCCCCAGGCCTGGCAGAAACTTGGGGTTCGCGCCAAGTCTGCCAGTCTTGAATTTAGAGGCCCGCGGGACAGGGCGTTGCGTGACTCCTGGTGAGAGAGGGAAACCCCGCCACTGTTGATCCGTTCAAACACTAGCTCCTTTAGGCGTTGCGCTTGCTCATCGTTGCTCGCGGTTTCATAGAGCAGCACGATGCTTGAAAGGTATCGGCGGTCGATCCCCTGCCTCAATTGCGTGGGCAGTGAGGAGTATGTCATCCCCTCCAGCTCTTTCCAGTACTCGAGCTCCGTGAGCTCAAGTTCATCGTTATAAAAGCCGGCCAGGGTGCTAAGCCTCTGAAGCCCGTCCATCACTTCGTACTTTGCATACTCGTACTCGTACAGAAAAACGGGTGGCACGGGGACGTTCATGATGAACGACTCGATCAGGCGAGATTGCTTACCTGCCGACCAGCGGCGGCGACGCTGATACTCTGGCTGAAGTCGATACCTTCCAGATTCAATTATTGAAGGCAATTCTGGAAGCTGGGTGCGAGCCTGTTCGGTGACGATACGGATCTCACCGCTCGCGTACTTGGCTGCTATTTCTTCATGGCTCACTGAAATCGCCTCTGATTCCGTTGGAGCCGCAAGGTTCAAAACTTCGCCCTGCAAGAGCTCACGACTTTTCATGTAGCAGCCTCCGAAGGCGATGATCATGAACCGCATTGAGAAGTGCCTCTTTGGCACGCAGGAGCGAGGCGCGTGCGCATTGATGGCACGTCAGATGCTACGGGACTGCATGTCCTTCAGCCCCGATCCAGACAATCTGCCCCGTTTTATCAGGTGGTGCAGCCAGTTGCCCACCATCAGTCGTTGGTGCGGGCATGAGTAGAGGTCATGGAGCGACTCCATGACCTCTACGCCGCTGACTGGTTGCCCGACTACCCGGAGGCTTCCGCCGGAGGTCGTGGGGCCTGCCCACCTTGCTCGGCGAAGGGGTGGCCCCCTTCTCGTACGCGGCGGCCGCGGCTGTGGGCTACGCGGAGGGTCTTGGATAGGGAGTGGGCCAGGCCGGTTGCCAGGAGCCGGAGTTCGGTTGGGTCGGCCTCTTGGTCGGCTAGGACCTCCGCGGCGTAGTGGGTGAGCTCGGTGGCAACCTCCAGCTCTACCGACTCGATGGCGTCTGCCAAGCGGGACAGGTGGCTGTCGTTGTTGTCGGTGCTCAGGTAGCAGGGCTTCTCATCCGAGCCTGACCACGGGAGGAGGCGTAGCTCGTCGTGGTGTGTCATCCTTCCGCCCTCCTTTCGCTCGTCGTGGGGTTGGAGGTGAACGTCGCGTCGGCGCGGTCGCCAGGGAGGACCAGGAGGGCTGCCTCGATGACGCGGCCGTTGCTGTCTGCGGCTACGCGCTTGATGGCGAGGACGGCCAGGGCAGAGCTGATTCGGAGGGTTGCCGCCTCTTCGGGGGTTGGGTGGCGGGCAGTGAGCGTCTCTTGGATCTCGGTCGAGGGCGGACGGTGGGCTGAGAGATGGGCCTCTACGCCCTCACTCCAAGGTGACTCGCTCGGCACGTTGGCCGGCGCAAGGTCGCTGGGGACGTAGATGCACGCCAGGCTGTGCGGGGACCTTCCCTCATGGCTGAGGCAGCGGAACTCGGTGACGGGGCTGTCTGCCGACACCTTCAGCAGGTCGGTCAGGGGGCCTTGGGCTCGGAGGTGGTTGGTGCGCACGGTCACGTGTAGGGGCTCGGTCGTCGGCGAGGCCTGGGTGAGGATCCCGCCGCCGACGTAGGTGAGTCTGCGGAGACGGTGGCGGACGAAGTTGCCCTTGCCGTGGATCTTCTCCACGAGACCTTCGGTTTGGAGATCTGCGAGGGCGTTGCGGAGCGTTGGCGTGCTTACTCCGTAGCGGCTCGCGAGCTGGGCCTCCGAGGGGAGGCGTTCGCCGGCCTCGATGTGCCCCGACGAGATCTGGTTCCGGAGGTCGTCGGCGATGACCTGGCGACGGGAGATTGGGGGCATCGTCACCACCTTCTCTGAACGCGTTGGGCGACGAACCGGGTGCGGCGGTGCATGGTCAGCAGCTCGCCCGTTTCGAGGAGGAGCCGCTTAGCTCCGTGGGGCAGCTGGATCAGGTCGGTCACGCGGCAGGGCCGACCACCGATTTGGATGAAGTCGCCGCGCTGCACGCTTGGCGAGGTGATCTCGACGCTCGCCGCAGTCGGGGAGAGAGGCGCCCATCTGCTCATCGGGGCACGTCCGTGTGCGTGGGCTGGGTGGTGGGTGTGTGGCAGGGGCAAGTGCACGCCTCGTACACGACGGGGAGGCTGGCGGGCGGCGTCGGGGGCGAGGACTGCGTGCAGGCTGGGTGCGTGCCGATCTGGCACCAGCTAGATCGGTAGGGGGCGAGTCCGGCGTGCGATTGCTCGTGGGCAGGCATCAGTCAACCTCCGCCTGGGTGGACCGGGGGCGGACGTGGGCCGGGTGCGGCGCGACCGCGGAGGCCAGGTTCGCGCGGTCCAGGTCGGTCCGGCCGTGGGGGCTGGCGATCTTGGTCGTGTACGCGGCGTGGCGAACGGCTGCCGATCGGATTGGGGTTGCGAGGTGGTGGCGCCGGTTCCTCCGTCGGTACCGCTCACTGGTGCGCCAAGTGCCGCGGTGGATACGGTCGAGCACGCTGATCAGCTCCTATCGCTGATGGCCAGGTCCCCGGACGTCGCCCGTCGCGGGGACCGCTCTGTCTACGGCGGCCCACACGATGCGGCCGGCCTCTTCGTTGGCGAGAAGACCGAACCGATCGGCTTCCGCCACCACTACCAGGACCTCCCGCCATGTCTCGGCGGGGAGCGCCTCCGGGACCTCCGCTTCGATCGACGTGTACCGGAAGTGCAATTCCACGCGCGGAGTGAGCCCGACCGCCCGTAGTTGGGCGGCGATGTCCTCGGCGCTTACGTCCGAAGCGGGCACAGGGGCCTCCGTCGCCATGTGATTACTTTAGGTGAAGCTAGTTAACTAGATTAGAGCTAGTGGACTAGATTTTCCATATGCCTGAGCAGCCGCCGTATCTCCGCATCGCCGACGTACTCCGGCAGCGGATCTCGGAGCGGGAGTGGACGCCCGGCGACCGCCTGCCCTCACGTGCGCAAATCGCCCAGGAGTGCGGCGTGGGCGAGAACGTGGTCCGGCGCGCGCAGGAGCTGTTGATCTCTCAAGGAGTCCTAGAGGGGCGCGCCGGGTCCGGTACCTACGTCGCCGAGCCGCGGCGTCGGGTAAGAGTGGTCCGTTCTTCGGCGCGCGAGCATCGCGAGGGGTCGCCATTCCAGGCCGACATGCAGGCCACCGGCAAGCGGGGCGGGTGGGAGAGCAGGACTGAGGCGAAGGTCCCGGCGCCGGCCGAGGTCGCTTCGCGGCTCGGGATCGGCGAGGGCGAGTTGTGCGTACGCACCGCCTACGAGTTCCTTGCTGACGGCAGGCCGGTGCAGCTGTCCACGAGTTGGGAGCCGTACGACCTGACGGCCGGGACGCTCGTCGTGCTGCCGGAAGGCGGGCCCCACGCGGGGATCGGCGTCGTGAACCGGATGGCCGAGATCGGGATCGTCGTCAGCCATGCCGTGGAGCAGCCGGAGCCCCGGCAGGCTACCGCCGAGGAAGCATCGCTCCTCGGGATCCAGAAGGCCTCACTCGTCACACACATCCGCCGCACGTACTACAGCGACGAGGGCCGCCCGGTAGAGACGGCGGACATCATCGTGCCCGCCGCCCTATGTGAGATCGTTTACGAGGTTCCCATCAGCCGCTAGCAGCGGTATCTAGGCGGCCCCATCCACGCGAGCGCCCGCCAAGGCCTTGAACGCTCGGTACAAGCTCCAACCACCAGCGGGGAATTGCAGGCTGGGTACCTTCTGGAGCTGCTCGCGCACTACGGACAGCGCCTTCCACATCTCGTCATCCCTGCTGATCGTCTTGAAATTGAGGGCGAGGAGTTCAGGGCGGTAGACGAGGAAGGCGTACCCCTCGTCCGACCAGTGAGGACGATGCGGGTAGCAGGCAAGGCCGCGAAGGTTGAGACGCCTACACACCTCATGCAGTCGCACGAGACGTAGGCGCTCCCTCCCCTCCAGGGCCCGCACGTGCGTGTGCGAAACCATCGCAGCACCACCTTGACCGTCTACCAATCGCACAATGGCATCAATCGTGCTGGAACAGACATGAACGGACAACTAAACCTCCGTATGAATAAGTCCGCCCATGCTCTGCTGTGCACGCATTACATGAAGGAATTCAGCGAAACCGTGCACGGAATCTGATTGTTTACGATATAAGTCGCCGCCAACGGTCCGGCGGACGGTGCCCCTGCTGCTACCGCAACGCGCCCTCGCCGGACGCCCGCCTCGTCGGCAACGTGCGGTGAGGGGCGCGCGACCGGGCGCCGGGGGAGGGGCACGATGGTTCAGCCGGCTGTGGGGCGTCGACGCGGAGCGGGGGACGGTGCCAGAACAAGGCGGTCACGGGGAGCTCTCGGTGCGCCAAGCATCAGGGGCCGTGGTCCGCGACGGGGTGGCGCAGCGGAAGAAGAAGGAAGCCGCAGCGAAGATGCGGAAACCTCGGAGGAAGCGCTGAGTGTGGTCGTCGGGCCGCGATTCTGACATCCAGAACTGACATCAACGGGGGTGGACGCAGGCGGTTGCGGGTGGTGACCTGCGGTCGTCGCGTCCGAGGTCAGGCCGGGTGTACGGCCGTTCCGGGCGAGCTTACAAAGCAGATGTCGGCGGTTCGAAACCGTCCGCGCCCACCAGCGCAAAGGCCTCCAGTCAAGATCGACTGGGGGCCTTTGTCGGTGGTTCTCGACGGCGAGCGGCACACCGCGAGGGCGTCCACGGCGGACGTGGGCGGGGCGGCGGGCGTGGCGTCGGGATTTGTCCGGGGCGTCGGGTGATGATGGCGCCGTGCGACTTGATCACGTGTCCTATGCGGTGGCCCGCGACAGCTTCGTCTCGACCGTCCAGTGGATCGGATCGGCCCTCGGCGCCGGGTTCGTCGACGGGGGCGTGCACCCGCGGTTCGGCACCCGCAACTTCATCCTCCCGCTGAGCGGCGGCACCTACGTCGAGGTCGTCACCACACTCGACCACCCCGCCGCCGACCGCGCACCCTTCGGCCAGGCGGTCGCGCGCCGCGCCGCCGAGGGCGGCGGCTGGCTCGGCTGGGTGGTCGGCGTCGACGACATGGCCCCGGTCGAGGCCCGCCTCGGCCGCGCCGCGGCCGAGGGTCACCGTGTCCGCCCCGACGGGTTCGACCTGAGGTGGAAGCAGATCGGTCTGCTGGAACTGATGGAGGACCCGCAGCTCCCCTACTTCCTCCAGTGGCTGGTCCCCCTCGAGGAGCGCCCGAGCGCGGACCCGCGCACCTCCACCACCATCCACGGGGTCTCCATCGCCGGCGACGCCGCCTCCATCGCCGAATTCCTCGGCGAGCCGGCCGACCACCCCCTCGACCAGATCGACGTCACCTGGGTCGAGGACGAGGAGCCGGGGCTGGTCGCGGTCGAGTTCGCCACCGCCAACGGACCGGTCACGATCTGACCGGAAGAAGGAAGCCGAAGCGGAGATGCGGAAACTTCGGAGGAAGCGCTGAACGTCGTCGTCCGGTCGCGATTCCGACGTCCGGGAGTGGCGCCGACCGGGTGGATGCAGACGGTTGCGGGCGGTGACCTCCGTGCGTCGCGTCCGAGGTCAGAGCCGGGGTGCCGGGGCTGCGGGCGGGGTTGCGCGGCGGATGCCGGCGGTTCGGGAGCGGCTGCGCCAGCCACACGGAAGGCCTCCGGCCAAGACCGGCTGGGGCGCCGTTCGGGGCACTGGGGCCCGGTCGTGGCGCGAGGTGACGAACGAGACTCTCCTGCGGACGCGCACGGGGGCACATACTGGGCTGGATGACAAAGCCGGTTGTACCCAAGCGCCATTTGCCCACGAGTCCCTTCAAGGCTCCCGTCACGTCGCCGCCGGAGCAGTTCGCCGTGGGCGACCAGGTCACGCACGACGTCTACGGTCTCGGACGGGTGATCGGGATCGAGGCCGGCATCGCCGCCCTCGTCGATTTCGGCTCGGTCCGGGAGCGGATCCTGAGCCCCTACGCCAAGATGAGCAAGCTGTAGGACCGAGGTGCCGGGGCGCGGCACGTCAGCCCCTCGACGGGGCCACACAGGAGGCGGCCGGGTTCCTCGCCGTCCGCACCTCCGCGTGCAGAGTCCCCTTGCCGGTGCGGCGAGGGGACTTTCTGCTGGTCCGGGCGTATGTCGGTGGGGGTGGGGATACTCGGGGTATGTGTCGGAGTATTAAGACCCTGAGGCCGCCGGCCATCCCGCACGAGGCGACCGAGGACGAGATGCGGGCCGCTGCGCTGCAGTACGTGCGGAAGGTGTCCGGGTTCCGGGCGCCGGCGGCGCACAACCGGGAGGTTTTCGAGCGGGCGGTCGAGGCCGTCGCCGAGGCCACCCGCGAGCTGCTCGACGGGATAGAGGTGCGGGGGAGCAGGGGCCATGCTCATGCTCCCGCCCCTGCGGCTGCCGAGGGGTAGGCCGGAACAGGTCGCCCGTTCGGGCGGGTGAGGTGCCGGGCGGGCGCGGGCCGGTGATGCGGGTGCGGCCCGCGCCCCGGGGCGTCAGGTGCCGGCTTCGGTGCGGCGGCGGAGGTACCAGACGCCCGCTCCCAGGGCGCCGGCCACGAGGGCGCCGCCGATGGCGATCTCGCCCGGGCTGACCTGGCCCATGCTGCCGCCCAGGCCGCCGCGCGCCGCGCCCGGCGTGACGTGCAGGGAGACCGTGGTGGTGCGGCCGCCCAGGCCGTCGCACTGGAAGGTGACCGTGTGCGTGCCGGGGCTGGCGTTGCGGTGCACGGTGGCGCTGCCGAAGAGGTTCGTGGCCTCCAGGTTGCCGGGGGCGAGGTTGACCGTGCCGAAGGCGCTGGAGCGTGCCGTGCCGGTGCGGGTGCCGCAGCCCTCGACGTTGAGGCCGACGCGGCCGCCCGGTGCGACCGTGGTCGGCGACACGGAGGCCACGAGCCGGCCGCCGCTGTTGTTCGCCACGGCGCTCGGGGCGAGGGCGAAGGTGAGGGCGGTCGGCAGGACGGTGGCGGCGGTCAGTACGGTCGCGGCCGCGACGCTTTTCAGACGCATGGTGGAACTCCTCTACTCCTCGGAAACGGCGCGGCCAGGCACGGATGTGACGCGGATTCGGTCGCGCATCGTGCCTTGGACGCTAGGAGCGTGGGAGCCGCACGGCGATCGGGGCCGAGTGAACGGGTGAGCAGACTCCCCCGGGCGGGCGAGCCCGTCGGCGTGTCGCGGAGGTGCCGGAGGAGGGAGCAGGAGTGCTCCCGCGGGCCGGGGGTGTCGGGGGTGGCGCCGGCGACCACGCCCGGCGGGTCCCGCTGGGCGTGGTCGTCCCGCGCGACGCCGTGGACGTGCGGGAGTTCGGTGCGTGGGTCCCCCCCCCGGGCGGGTGGGGTGACGCCGGGCCTGCGTGCGGAGCCCCCGTGCCGTTAAGGCGCCGCCGGTGTCGGGCGGCGGACCAGGTACGCGGCCAGGGCACCCGCCGCGAAGAGGGCTATCACCGAGACCGCCGTGCCCAGCCAGGTCGCGCCCAGCCAGTGGGCGCCGAAGTAGCCCAGTGCCGCGCTGTAGCCCGCCCACGCCAGGCCCGCCAGGGCCGACCACGGGAGGAACTTCCTGATCTCCCGCTGCGCCGCGCCCGCGCCCAGGGAGACCACCGAGCGCCCCGCCGGGGCGAAGCGGGCGATGACGACGAGGAGGCCGCCGCCCCGGCTCAGGGCCTGGCCGAGGCGTTCCTGGGCCAGCGTCAGGCGGCGGGACCGGGCGATGGCCCGGTCCAGACGGGCACCCCCGCGCCGGGCCAGCCGGTACGCCGCCAGGTCGCCCAGTACGGACGCGGCCGCCGCACACAGCACCAGCACCACGATGTCCGGGCCCGGCGGCGGCACCGGCGCACCCGCGCCCACGGCCGCCCCGGCGGCAGCAGCCGCGGCCGCCGCGGTGATCACCAGGACCCCGCTGGGCAGCACCGGCAGGAAGACGTCGAGCAGCACGGAGACGGCCACGAGGGCGTAGATCCAGGGGCTCGCGGTCAACGGCCCCACTGTCTCAAGCAAAACGGGACTCCCCGGCTCCGGCTCTCGGTCATCGCGCTGGGCCGCGGCGTCGCGGGGGAGCGGCAGGAGCGGCTTGACAGCCATACAGCGTACGCCGGGAGTTCGTCCCCCGTACCCCCGGGGCCGCCCGCGTGTCAGGTGTGCCCGGGGCCCCCGGCGGAACGGCCGGATTCCGGCCACGCCCAGGTCGCACCCCCGGCCGCGCCGCGGTCGCACCCCCGGCCGCGCCGCGGTCGCACCCCAGGCCGCGCCGCAGTCGTACCCCGGCTGCGCCTCAGCCGCTCTTCGGCCTCCCCGGCCGCACCCCCCCGCCTACGCCAGGTCCCGCTCCAGCACCGTCACCAGCCGGCCCTCCTCCGCGCCCCCGCGCACCGGCTTGCGGGCCTGGTCGAGGCGGAGCCGGGCCGAACGGCCGGACAGCGCCAGCGTCATCAGCTGGTTGCCGAACCACGGCCCGCTCGTCCGCCGCCAGGTCAGCGGCGGCCGTCCCGTCCGGCCGTGCCGGGCGAGCAGCCGGCCGAGCCGCCGCCCGGCCCGGCTCCAACCGAAGCGGAAGCCCATGTTCACCAGCCGGTGCACGGAGTTGTGCACCGGTGAGCAGGTCAGCTGGTACACCGCCGCCGTCGTCGATATGGCCGGCTCGGCCACGTACGCGTGGTGGACGTCCCCGGACAGCACGCACACGGTCGCCGGCGCGCGCGGGCCCGTCGCGGCCTCCTCGATCAGGTCGGTGAGCGCCGTGAACGAGGCGGGGAAGGCCGCCCAGTGCTCCAGGTCGCTGCGCCGCCGGAGGTCCTCGCCGATCCGGGCCCACCGCGGACCGCGCTCGCCCCGGCAGAGGGCCGCGTCCCAGGCCTCCGCGTCGTGGATCAGCGGCGGCAGCAGCCAGGGCAGCGAGGCGCCGATCAGCAGGTGGTCGTACTGGCCGTGCCCGTCGAGGGCGTTCTCGCGCACCCACCGCGCCTCGTCCGGGTCGAGCATCGCCCGCGCGTCCTCGTCCAGCACGCGGGCCGCCCTGGTGTCCACCATCAGCAGCCGGGTGCGGCCGAAGTCGCGGCGGTAGCTCCAGCGCACTGAGGCCGGGTCCGCGTCGGCCGCGGCGGCGAAGGCGCGCAGCTCCTCGGTGCCGTCGGGCGTCGCGCGCACCGCGGCGTAGAGGGGGTCGGCGGCGAGTTCGGCGGGGGAGAGGTTGCCCAGGTGCTGGTAGACCCAGTACGACATGAACCCGCTGGTCACCCGCTCGCGCCACCACGGCGTCGCCCGCATCTCGGCCACCCACGAGGCGCTGGTGTTCCAGTCGTCGACGAGGTCGTGGTCGTCGAAGATCAGGCAGCTGGGGACGGTCGACAGCAGCCAGCGGATCTCCGGGTCGAGCCAGGACTCGTAGTACAGCCGCGTGAACTCCTCGTAGTCCGCCACCTGCGCCCCGGGCGCGTCCCGCAGGTCGCGCCGGGCGGCGAGCCAGGCCCTGGTCTCCCGGGAGAGCTGGTCGGCGTACACCTGGTCGCCGAGCAGGAGGAGTACGTCGGGCCGCGCCTCCAGCGGCTGCGTGGCGAGCCGGGACGCCAGCGCGTCCAGCGCGTCGGGTCCGTGCGGCCCCCGCCGGTCGGCGGGCGGGGCGGCCTGGCGGCAGGAGCCGAAGGTGAACCGGACCGGCGGCGAGGGGCGGCCGGGGGTGGCGGGGACGGGCGTGGTGATGGTGCTGGGCGGGAAGGGGCTGTCGGGCAGCGGCCACACGCGGGTGCCCTCGAACAGCACCTCGTACGCGGTGGTCGTGCCCGGCGTCAGCCCGGTGACCGGCACGAGCGCGTAGTGGTGGCCGGCGATCTGGAAGGTGCGGACGGACCCGCCCGCGCCGTCCTCGCACCGCACCTCGGCGGTGCCCGGCCGGTCGGTCTCGATCCACACGGTGGCCGTGTCGCCGGTCTCCCAGCACACGTGGCGCAGCAGTGGCCCCAGGCGCAGCTCGCCCACGTAACTCCCCCTCGTCCGTCGCCCTTTGGGTAAAGGTACGACGGGGAGGGGGAGCGCGGTTCCGGATCCGGCCGCGAGACCGGCCGGGGGTCCCGGCGGTCCGGTCAGCAGCCGCTGAGGGCGTTGGTGAGCGCGGTCTTCTCGTCGGAGTCGATGGTCAGGCCCCAGTACTGCTTCACGTGCACCCACATGCGGGCGTAGGTGCAGCGGTAGGAGGACAGCGGCGGCATCCAGTCGGCCGGGTCGAGGTCGCCCTTGGCCTGGTTGACGTTGTCCGTGACCGCGATCAGCTGGGGGCGGGTGAGGTCGTTGGCGAACTGCTGGCGCTTGGAGGTGGTCCAGGAGTTCGCGCCCGAGCGCCAGGCCTCGGAGAGCGCGACGACGTGGTCGATGTCGAGGTCGGATCCGGCGTGCCAGGTGGCGCCGTCGTAGGCGGAGTACCAGGAGCCGCTGGTGGCGGCACAGTTCGCGTCGGTGACGACGTTCACGCCGTCGCGCTTGAGGACGGTCTCGCGGGTGTTGCAGGTGCCCGAGACGGTGCTCCAGTGCGGGAAGAGGTCGCGGCTGTAGCCGCTGGAGGAACCTTCCGCCTTGGGCGTCACGCCGGCCAGCCAGGTGCGGGCGGCCGAGGCGCTCATGGGGGTGGGGGGCGCCGCCTGGGCGGCGGGGGCGTTGAGGAGGGCGGTGGCCGCGAGGGTGGCGGTCGCCGCGAGCACACCGAATCGACGCGCGTAGACACCGGGCATGAGGGGCTCCTAGGGGCGGGGGGAACGGCCGGTCGGCCCCCTGTGGGGGACCGCGGCCATCGTGGCGGCGCCGGGTGGACGGGGGATGGGCGCCAGGCAACAGAGTGGCGACATGCGCACGTCACAACAAGGGGTGTAACGGCCCTCTGTTGGCGTGAACTTGACGTTCCGTCGGGCAGATCGCAGTGGTTTGCGCGGATTCGGTGCCGCGCGGGGTGTGCGGCGCGGGCCGCGGTGCGACCGGGGTGTGACCGGTGTCTCCCGGCCGCCGGGACCAAAGTCCCTGCTGGGCGGCGCCCGGCGTGTCGTACCCTGGTGCGAGCAGAAGGGGAGTAGCTCTTCGCCGGACCGTCGACATACTGCTGGCCAGTTCCAGCCGGCGCCCGGAGGCAGGCTCAGCCGTCACGACCGCGGACGCGGTCACGTACGGCACGGCCGGCCAGCGAGACCTTCGGCCGCAGTGTCCGTGTACCTACACGTGCATGCGCACGTGCGCGCGCCCAGAGCGCGGGCGCGTGGGGATGCCCGTGTGCGCGCGGGTCGCTGTCGAGCCGAAGCGACCCCCTGAAACGGCCTGGTCTCTCGGTCCGGCGGCGCCCGCCCCGACCGATCGAGGTTTCACTCCAGTGATCAGCTTCACCATCCTGGCGATCGTCTTCGGCGTCGTCTTCCTCGCCGAGCTGCCCGACAAGACGGCCCTGGCGGGCCTGATGCTGGGCACCCGCTACCGCGCGTCGTACGTGTTCGCGGGAGTCGCCGCAGCCTTCGCCGTGCACGTCGCGCTCGCCATCGCCGCCGGCGGCGTGCTGACGCTGCTGCCGCACCGGCTGGTGCAGGCCTTCGTGGGCGTGCTGTTCCTGATCGGCGCGGCGATGCTGCTGCTGAAGAAGGACGAGGGGGAGGAGTCGGTCAAGGCTCCCGAGGACCAGTCCTTCTGGAAGGTGTCCGGGGCCGGCTTCATGCTGATCCTGGTGGCCGAGTTCGGTGACCTGACGCAGATCATGACCGCCAACCTCGCCGCCCGCTACGACGACCCGGTCTCGGTGGGCCTGGGCGCGGTGCTGGCCCTCTGGGCGGTCGCGGGCCTCGGCATCCTGGGCGGGCGCACCCTGATGAAGCGCGTGCCGCTGCGGCTGATCACGAAGATCGCGGCGTGCGTGATGGCCGCCCTGGCCGTGTTCAGCCTCTGGGAGGCGGTGGCGGGGTAGTCCCCGGGTGCGGGTGCGGGTGCGGGTGCGGGTGCGGGTGCGGGTGCGGGTGCGGGTGCGGGCGGGGGGCGAGATTCGGCCACCGGCCGCGCCCCCGCCGTGCCATTGTGGTGGGGTGAGCAACCTGGAGGACCTCGTACCGCTGCGGCGGGCCCGTGACCTGATGGACCGCGAGTACGCCGAGCCGCTCGACGTACCCGCGCTGGCGCGCGTCGCCCTCATGTCGCCGGGCCACTTCTCCCGCAGCTTCCGGGCCGCCTTCGGCGAGACGCCGTACAGCTACCTTATGACCCGCCGCATCGAGCGCGCGAAGGCGCTGCTGCGGCGCGGCGACCTGTCGGTGACGGAGGTGTGCTTCGAGGTCGGCTGTACGTCGCTGGGCTCGTTCAGCTCACGCTTCACCGAGCTCGTCGGCGAGACCCCCAGCGCGTACCGGGCCCGGGAGCACGGCGACGGCGCCGCCATCCCGGCCTGCATCGCGAAGATCCACACGCGACCGGTCAGGAACGGAGAAGCGCGGGGAGCACCCCACCCGTAGCGTGAAACGCATGGACATCAAGCTTTCCCAGTGCTTCATCGCCGTCGACGACCACGAGAAGGCCCTCGCCTTCTACCGCGACGCCCTCGGGTTCGAGGTGCGCAACGACGTCGGCTTCGAGGGCATGCGGTGGGTGACCGTCGGGGCCCCCTCCCAGCCCGACGTGGAGATCGTCCTCGAACCGCCGGTCGCCGACCCCGGCGCCTCGCCCGCCGACCGCCAGGCCATGGCCGAACTGCTCGCCAAGGGCCTCCTGCGCGGGGTCATCCTCCGGACCGACGACGTCGACGCCGCCTTCGAGCGCGTCCGCGCCGCGGGCGGCGAGGTGCTCCAGGAGCCGACGGACCAGCCGTACGGCGTCCGCGACTGCGCCTTCCGCGACCCCGCCGGCAACATGATCCGGCTCAGCAAGCCCCGCTGAGCCGCCCGGCCGCCGCACCATTGACCCGAACGGACGACCGACGGATGGAGACACGATGAGCAGGGCCGGGAGCAGGGCCGCGGGGAGCGGGGCCGCCGGGAGCGGTGCCGGGACCGGGACCCGGGCCGGGGCGGGTACCAGGGCGGGGGCCGCGGGGAGCCGGGCCGGCAAGGCCGCCGGCAGCGCTGCACCGAAGGCGTCCGGCGCACCGGCGGCGTCCGGCGCGCACGCGGCCGACAGCCACGACCTGATCCGGGTGCACGGCGCCCGCGTGAACAACCTCAGGGACGTCAGCATCGAGATCCCGAAGCGCAGGCTCACCGTCTTCACCGGCGTCTCCGGCTCGGGCAAGAGCTCGCTGGTCTTCGACACGATCGCCGCGGAGTCGCAGCGCCTGATCAACGAGACGTACAGCGCCTTCGTCCAGGGCTTCATGCCCACGCTGGCGCGGCCCGAGGTCGACGTGCTCGACGGGCTCACCACCGCGATCATCGTCGACCAGCAGCGGATGGGCTCCGACCCCCGCTCCACCGTCGGCACGGCCACCGACGCCAACGCCATGCTGCGGATCCTCTTCAGCCGGCTCGGCGACCCGCACATCGGCCCGCCCGGCGCGTACTCCTTCAACGTCGCCTCCGTGAAGGCGAGCGGGGCGATCACCGTCGAGAAGGGCGACAAGACGACGGTCAAGGCGACGTACTCGCGCACCGGCGGCATGTGCACGCGCTGCGAGGGCCGCGGCACGGTCTCCGACGTCGACCTCACCCAGCTCTACGACGACAGCAAGTCGCTCAACGAAGGCGCGCTCACCATCCCCGGCTACACCATGGACGGCTGGTACGGGCGGATCTTCAGCGGCTCCGGTTTCTTCGACATGGACAAGCCGATCCGCAGGTTCACCAAGCGGGAGCTGCACGACCTGCTCCACAGGGAGCCGACCAAGATCAAGGTCGAGGGCATCAACCTCACCTACGAGGGCCTGATCCCGAAGATCCAGAAGTCGATGCTGTCGAAGGACATCGACGCGCTGCAGCCGCACGTCCGCGCCTTCGTCGAGCGGGCGATGACCTTCACCGTCTGTCCCGAGTGCGACGGTACCCGGCTGAGCGAGGGCCCCCGGTCCTCGAAGATCGAGGGCGTCTCGATCGCCGACGCGTGCGCGATGGAGATCCGGGACCTGGCGGAATGGGTCCGTGGGCTGGAGGACGTGTCGGTGGCCCCGCTGCTGGAGGCGCTCCAGGGGACCCTCGACTCGTTCGTGGAGATCGGCCTGGGCTACCTCGCGCTGGACCGCGCGTCGGGCACGCTCTCGGGCGGCGAGGCACAGCGGGTCAAGATGATCCGCCACCTCGGGTCCGCGCTGACCGACGTCACGTACGTCTTCGACGAGCCCACCACCGGTCTGCACCCCCACGACATCCAGCGGATGAACGACCTGCTGCTGCGGCTGCGGGACAAGGGCAACACGGTGCTGGTGGTCGAGCACAAGCCGCAGACGATCGCGATCGCCGACCACGTGGTGGACCTGGGCCCCGGCGCCGGCACGGCGGGCGGCACCGTCTGCTTCGAGGGCACGGTGGAGGGCCTGCGGGCCGGCGACACGATCACCGGCCGCCACCTCGACGACCAGACCGTGCTCAAGGAGACGGTGCGCAAGCCCACCGGCAAGCTGGGCATCCGCGGCGCGGCCGCGCACAACCTGCGGGACGTCGACGTGGACGTGCCGCTCGGCGTGCTCGTCGTCGTGACCGGCGTCGCGGGCTCCGGCAAGAGCTCGCTGGTGCACGGGTCGATCCCGGCCGAGGAGGGGGTGGTGTCGGTCGACCAGACGGCGATCCGCGGCTCGCGGCGCAGCAACCCGGCCACGTACACCGGGCTGCTCGAGCCGATCCGCAAGGCCTTCGCCAAGGCCAACGGCGTGAAGCCGGCCCTGTTCAGCGCCAACTCCGCGGGCGCCTGCCCCACCTGCAACGGCGCCGGGGTGATCTACACCGACCTGGCGATGATGGCGGGGGTCGCGACCACGTGCGACGAGTGCGAGGGCAAGCGGTTCGACGCCTCCGTGCTGGAGTACCACCTGGGCGGCCGCGACATCAGTGAGGTGCTCGCGATGTCGGTGACGGAGGCGGAGGAGTTCTTCGGCGCGGGCGAGGCGCGCATCCCGGCCGCACACAAGATCCTGGAGCGGCTCGCCGACGTGGGCCTCGGGTACGTGAGCCTGGGCCAGCCGCTGACCACGCTGTCCGGCGGGGAGCGGCAGCGGCTGAAGCTGGCCACGCACATGGCGGACAAGGGAGGCGTCTACGTGCTGGACGAGCCCACGACCGGCCTGCACCTCGCGGACGTGGAACAGCTGCTCGGGCTGCTGGACCGGCTCGTCGACGCCGGCAAGTCGGTGATCGTCATCGAGCACCACCCCGCGGTGATGGCGCACGCCGACTGGATCATCGACCTCGGGCCGGGCGCCGGCCACGACGGCGGCCGGGTCGTCTTCGAGGGCACCCCGGCGGACCTGGTGGCCGACCGCTCCACGCTCACGGGCGAGCACCTGGCGGCGTACGTGGGGGCGTGACGGGTTCCGGCGTCTCTGGTGTCCCTTACACCGGGGGCCTCGACGTGACCGGGGCGCCGGGGGTGGGGACCCCCGGCGCCCCGGTCACGTCGTGTGGTGGTCGGCCGGTCGCCGGTCAGGCGGCGTACGGGCTGACCGTGAGGCGGATGGTGCCGTCCGCCGCGGCGTCGACGCGTACGGCCGTCAGGTCGGGTACGTGCACGGTCGGCCCGTGCTCCCCGGCGCGGGGGCCGACGCCCACCACCCGCATGCCGGCCGCGCGGCCCGCGGCGATGCCGGCGCCGGAATCCTCGAAGACCACGCAGTCCGCCGGGTCGACGCCGAGTTCGGAGGCGCCCTTGAGGAAGCCCTCGGGGTGCGGCTTGCTGGCCTCGACGTGCTCGGCGGTCACCCGCACCTCGGGCATGGGCAGCGCGGAGGCCGTCATGCGGGCGGTCGCGAGGGCCTCGTCCGCCGAGGTGACCAGGGCGTGGGGGAGCCGGCCGATGGCGGCCATGAAGGCGGGCGCGCCGTCGACCGGGACGACACCCTCGGTGTCCGCGGTCTCGCGGGCCAGCATCACGGCGTTGTCGGCGTGGTTCTGCTCCATCGGGCGGTCCGGGAGCAGGATCGCCATGGTGGCGTAGCCCTGGCGGCCGTGGACGATCTTCATCGCCTCGTGCGGGTCGAGACCGTGCGACACCGCCCAGTCCCGCCAGCAGCGCTCCACCACCGCGTCCGAGTTCACGATCGTGCCGTCCATGTCCAGGAGCAGGGCCTTGGCGGTCAGGACGACCGGCTCTGCGGCGGCTTCGGTTTCGGGGGCGGTGGTGCTGGCCGTCATGGGGGCGGGCTCCTGGGGGAGACGAGGTCCGGCGATGCGGCGGGAAGAGTACAAGCGGCTCCGTCCGCCGGTCAGGGAATACGGACGGAACCACTTTGTTCCTACACGATACAAAACCCTCCGCCTCAAAGCCAATCGCCTCCCGGCGGGGGGCTGACCTGGGGGTTCGGCCGCGGGTCGCCTCCGGCGAGGGGGCTGCGGTGTGGTTCGGCGCGGGTCGCCTCCGGCGAGGGGGCTGCCGTGTGGTTCGGCGCAGGTGCCATGAGTGGGGGAGTGGGGTTTGGTGCCGGGGGCGGCTTGGAGGTTGCGCGCGGGGGGATGCGCGGGCCCGACGGGGCGGCGCGCCGGGTGGCTGGGGTGCGGCCGAGGCGGCGGCGCGTGTGCGGCCGCGCCGGGGGCCCGTGCTCGGTAGGCCGGGTCGCGGAGACGGCCGGGCGGCGGGCGTCTGTGGGGGTGGGGCCGGGCAGCTGTGGCTGGGGCGTGCGCGCGGCCGGGTGTTGTGGGGGTCCAGCCGAGGCCTGAGGCGCGCACGTGTGCCTGCGCCGCGGCGGCCCTGCCCGGGGCAGGGGGTGCATGTGCGGCCCACGCGCCGGGCGTCGTGCCTCGTGGGCCGGGGCGGCGCGGGGATGGCGTGGCGGTGGGGTGCGGGGGGCCCGGCCTTGTGCGTGCGGTGCCGCGCCGGGGATCGCGCCGCCCACCCGCTCGCTTCACGTGGTACCTCCGGCCAGGGCAGCGCCCCGGCTGCCTCGGGCGCCCGTCAGGCGTGCGACCTCTGGGCCCGGCGACTGCCCGCGCGTGGATGTGCGGTCCGTCAGCCCGTGGCTGGGCCGGATGCCGGCCGTTCGCCTCGGGGCGCGGCTGCCCGGTAAGACCTGGGGCCGTGTGGGATGGATGGCCCCCGGCCTACGGCTCGTGTGTGAAGCGCTCCAGCGTCGCGCGGGTCTCGGGGCCGTAGACGCCGCGGGGGTCCTCCTGGACGTGCGCGTACTGCTGGAAGCGGGCCACCGCATCCTCCAGCTTGCGGCTGTAGCGGCCGTTCGCCGGCCCCCAGTAGTAGCCCGCCTCCTTGAGGCGCTGTTGGAGTTCGACGACCTCGGGGCCCTGGTCCCCCTCGCTCAGGGTGGGGGCTGTGGTGGCGCTGGGGGTGCCGGTGGAGGCCTTGGTGCGGGTGGGGTTGGGCGTGGGGTCCCCGGAGGCGTCCGACGGGTCCCTGGTCGGGGCGGCTTCCGTGGTGGCGGTGGGGGAGGCCGACTCCTCGGCCCCGTCCTCGTCCGAGTCCTCGTCGGACGAAGCCGAGGGGTCGGCTGAGCGGGCTTCGGGGGCGCCCGAGGGGCCGTCCGGGGCGACGGTGATCGCGGGGGCCGACAGCTTCGGGTCGGGGAGGGCGCGATCGGCCTCCCCGTCGTCCGAGAACAGCCCGGCGGTCAGGGCGGCGACACCGACCACCGCCACCGCGGCGGCCACCATCAGGGGCAGCCCCTTGCGCCCGCCGCGGTTGCGGCCGACCGAGGGTGCGGTGCCGAGCGTGACCGCGCGCAGCTCCGTCGTGGAGTCGTCGTAGGCCGGTGCGCCGTGCCGGGATCCGGGCCCGGCGAAGTCGTTCGGTCCCGGTATCGGGGGGTACCCGTCATGCCCGGGGCCGGGCATGACGGAGGGCACCGGCGGCAGGACCTGTGTGGCGTACCCGTCCGCCTCGTCCTGGGACTCGGGCGCGTACGCGGCGAACCCCGCGGCTGTTCCCTCGCCGGTCCAGGCGGGCTCGTCCGTGGCACGGGAGGCGTCCGGTCCCTGTGGGAGGGAGTCGCCGGGCCGCGTGCCGGCCGGGGACCCGTGGGCGGACCGTGGTGCGTTCGAGTCGGCCGGGTCGGTCTCCGTGCTGGCAGGCGTGGCCTCAGGGGGCCATGCGGCGGGATGGCCGTTCGGTGTGGGTTCCGGGCGTGCCCAGGTGGCGTGGGCCGAGGGAGGCGGCGTGGTGCCGGCCGACGAGGTGGCGGAGGAGGGCGCGGGGGTGGGCCAGGGTGCGCTCGGGTCGGTCGGGGCGCTCGGAGGGGTGCCCTGCGGGGACCAGGGGGTGGGCGGTGCGTCCGTACCGGCTGCCGGCCGGGCCCATGCGGCGTCGCCCGCCGACGGCTGGGACGGGTCGGCGGGACGGGCCGCGCCGGGGCTCGTTCCCTGGCCTTGGCCAGGGCTGTGTGCCGAGGCGGACGCCTGCGGTGCGGTGGTGGGTCCGGCGCCCTGGGGAGGAGTGGACTGCGGGCGCCAAGCGCTGTCCCCGGACTCGGGTGTCCGAGACCAGTCCTCTGTGGTGCCGGGCTGGGCGGGCCAGGGGTGGTTCGTCCCAGGTGCCGGTGCCGGTGCCGGTGCGGAGGGAGAGGGGGAGGTGGGCGTGGTGGGGCCCTGGCCCCATGCGGGACCGGCTTCCGCGCCTCGGGGCGGGTCACCCCATGCGGGGTCCGCTTCCGTGGAGGCAGACGGACCCCAGGCGAGGCCGGCTTCCGGGCCGGCCGACGAGCTCCGGGCGGGACCGGCTTCCGCGCCTCGGGGACGGCCACCCCAGGCGAGGCCGGCTTCCGAGGTGCCGGATGGACCCCAGGTGGGTCCGGTTTCCGGGCCGGCCGAAGGGGTCCGGGCGGGATCGGCTTCCGAGCCTCGGGACCGGCCCCAGGCGGGGCTGGCTTCCGAGGTGCCGGACGGGCCCCAGGCGGGTCCGGCTCCCGGGCCGGCCGACGGGGTCCGGGCGGGATCGGCTTCCCGGCCGCCGGACGGCCTCCATGCGGGGTCCGCTGCCGGGGTGCGAGAGGGGCCCCAGGCGGGGTCGGACGAGGTACGGGCGGGACCGGCGTCCGCGCCTCGGGACGGTCCCCAGGCGGGGCCGGCTTCCGGGGTGCCGGACGGCCCCCATGCGGGGTCCGCTGCCGAGGTGCCGGAGGGGCCCCAGGCGGGGTCGGCTTCCGGGCTCGTGGACGGGTTGCGGCCGGGTTCCGTTTCCGGGGTGCCGGGCGTGGGCCAGGAGGGGGCGGCTGCCGGGGTCCACGCGGGGGGCGTCAGGGGGTGCGGGTCGGTGGGCCAGGACGGCGGGGGCTGGACCACGCCCAGGAGGCGGGGTGGGGGTGTGGCGTCGGGGTCGTGGGGCGGGCGGACGGGCCTCGTCACGTACGGGCGGATGCGGAGGGGGTCCATGCCCGTGGCCGGTGCGCACGCGCAGCCACCTCTGGCAGCATCGCAAACCGGACAGCGCTCTGCGCTCACTGACGGATCCCCTCCCTGGCAACTGCCAGCGATTATGCAGACCCGGCGGGGTCCGCCCAACCGTCCGACAGGCCATAACCGGACACACCCCCCAGGATGGAGATGTGGATCTGCGCTGAGGAGGAGTCCATGGCTCAGGAAGTGGCCCCCACACCCCTGGACCCCGGCGGCGGACCCGGCGCGGAGCACACCCAGCGCAGCGTGCTCGTCGCGATCGGAGCCCTGCTGCTGGGCCTGCTGATCGCCGCACTCGACCAGACCATCGTCTCCACCGCGCTGCCGACGATCGTCAGCGACCTCGGCGGCATGGAACACCTCTCCTGGGTCGTCACCGCCTACATGCTGGCCTCCACGGCGGCGACCCCGCTCTGGGGCAAGCTGGGCGACCAGTACGGGCGCAAGAAGCTCTTCCAGGGGGCCATCGTCCTGTTCCTGATCGGGTCGGCGCTCTGCGGGCTCGCGCAGAACATGCCGCAGCTGATCGGCTTCCGCGCCCTGCAGGGTCTGGGCGGCGGCGGACTGATCGTGCTGTCGATGGCGATCGTCGGCGACATCGTCCCGCCCCGGGAGCGCGGCAAGTACCAGGGCCTCTTCGGCGCGGTCTTCGGTGCCACGAGTGTCCTCGGCCCGCTGCTGGGCGGCCTGTTCGTGGACCACCTCAGCTGGCGCTGGGTCTTCTACATCAACCTCCCCATCGGCATCGTCGCCCTCGTCGTGATCGCGGCGGTCCTGCACATCCCGGTGCGCGCGGAGCGCCACACCATCGACTACCTCGGCACCGTCCTCATCGCGTCCGTCGCCACCTGTCTGGTGCTGGTGGCCTCCCTCGGCGGCACCTGGGGCTGGGGCTCGGCCATGATCATCGGCCTGGCCGTGCTGGGCGCCGTGCTGCTGGTGGCCTTCGTCTTCGTGGAGCGCCGGGCGGCGGAGCCGGTGCTGCCCCTGAAGCTTTTCGCCATCCGCACCTTCACCCTGTGCTCGGTGATCAGCTTCATCGTCGGCTTCGCGATGTTCGGGGCGATGGTCTACCTCCCCACGTTCCTCCAGGTCGTCCAGGGCGTCTCGCCCACCATGTCCGGCGTCCACATGCTGCCGATGGTCCTCGGCATGCTGATCGCCTCCACCGCGTCCGGGCAGATCGTCAGCCGCACCGGCCGCTGGAAGGTCTTCCCCATCGCCGGCACCGGCGTGACCGCCGTCGGCCTGCTCCTCCTCCACCAGTTGGAGCGCACCACGTCCACCTGGGAGATGAGCGTCTACTTCTTCGTCTTCGGCACCGGACTCGGCCTCGTGATGCAGGTGCTGGTGCTGGTGGTGCAGAACGCCGTCAGCTACTCCGACCTCGGGGTCGCGACCTCGGGTGCCACCTTCTTCCGCTCCATCGGCGCCTCCTTCGGCGTGGCCATCTTCGGCACGGTCTTCACCAACGGCCTCGACGACGAGCTCAACGAGAGCCTGGCGGGCCGGCCGCTGCCCCCCGGCACCGTCGGCAGCCTCGAAGCCGACCCCCGGGCCGTCTCCGGACTCCCCGCCGACCTCCAGCCCCGGGTGCTGGACGCCTACGCCACCGCCATCACCGACGTCTTCCTCTACGCCGTGCCCGTGGTCCTGGTCGCCTTCGCGGTGGCCTGGTTCCTCAGGGAGGACAAGCTCCGGACCTCGGTCACCGCACCCGACGTCAGCGAGACGCTCGCCTCCAACCCCGTGCAGCGCAGCTCCCACGACGAGGTGGCCCGGGCCCTGTCGGTGCTGGGCACGCGCGAGGGCCGCAAGCACGTCTACGAGAAGATCACCGCCAAGGCCGGCTACGACCTGCTGCCCGCCTCCAGCTGGCTGCTGCTGCGCATCAACAAGTACGGCTCGGCCGAGCCGGCGGTGCTCGCGGAGCGCACCTCGGTCCCGCTGCACGTCATCACGGACGCGGCGCGCGAGGTCGAGGAGCGGGGGCTCGCGGTCCGCGTGGGACTGCCGCTGGTGCTCACCGACCCGGGTCGCGAGACCGCCGCACGGCTCTCCGACGCACGGCAGGAGTCCCTCGCCGAACTGCTCGGCGACTGGTGGGGCCCGGACCGGCCCACGGACCTGGTCAAGCTGGTCGAGCAGCTCAACGTCGAGCTGTGCGGCTCCGACGCGGAGGAGCCCTACGACAGGCTCGCGCGCCGGGACCACGCGGCCCACTGACCCCCGGCCCGACCCCGACACCGGAAGGGACTGCCCGCCCGTCGGAGGCCGTCAGACCAGACGCTTCTCGAACCAGTGCTCCGCGTAGGGACCGGAGTTGTACGCCGGTATCTCCACGTACCCGTGCTTGGCGTAGAGGCCGCGCGCCTCCACCAGGTCGTTCCGCGTGTCCAGGCGTATGCGCTCCGCGCCCAGGGACCGCGCCGCCTCCTCCAGGGCCGTCAGCAGGGCCCCGCCGCCGCCCGTGCCGCGCAGCTCGGGGCGTACGTACACCCGCGTCAGCTCGGCCGTGCCGGCGTCCAGCATCCGCAGCCCGGCACACGCGCCCGGCCTCCCGTCGTACCGGCCGACCACGAACTCGCCCGTGGGCCGGACGAGCCCGTCGGCGGGATCGTCGGCGAGGCCCTGGTCGAGTTCGGCGTCGGTGACGGGTCTGCCCCAGTACCGGCCGGCCACTTCCGCGAGATAGGCCCGCCGCAGCTCGGCGGCGTCGGGGGTGGCGAAGGATTCGGGGGCAACGGTCCAGTTCATCGCGTTCATGCCGCCATCATGGGCGCCCGCGCCCAGCCGCCGCGTGGAATATCCACAGGGCCGGACGGATGATAGGAAAAACCGCCAAATCAACGGATGGAAGGGTGTGAACCGCCATGTCGGAGCATCCGGATGCGGCCCTGGTGCGTCGCGGCTACCTGGCGTTCGCCAACGGGGACATGGACATGCTGTCCTCGCTGCTGACGGCGGACGTCGTCCACCACGTTCCCGGCAACAACCTGATCTCGGGCCACCACAAGGGCCGCGAAGCGGTTCTGGAGCTGTACCGCACGCTCGGCAGGGAGACCAACGGCACGATGCAGGTACAGGTCGAATCGGTGCTCGCCGACGGGCGCGGGCACGTGATGGCCTTCCACACCTCCCGGGCCGACCGCGGGGACCACGGCCTGGAGATCCGGCAGGGACTGTTCTTCACCATCGTGGGAGGAAAGGTCACGGACATCGACGGGTGCACCGAGGACATCGACGAGGAGAACGCCTTCTGGGGACCCCCGAAGGCCAAGTCCTGACCCCGCCCCCGGCCCTGACACGCCCCTGCGCCCCCGCCCGTCCACCGGGCGGGGGCGCAGGGGCGCAGGGGGCCGGACCGGGCGTCAGCCCTGCTTCGGCGCCGCCTGCTGGACGACCTCGAACGACCACAGCGTCGACGCGGACGCGGCCGGCTTGGGGCGCTCGCCCGTACCCGCACCCGCACCCGCGCCCTCCGGGGACCCGCCCGCCCCACCCTGGTGGGCGGCCTTCATGGGACCCTCCATCCAGGCCTGGAAGGCCGCTTCGTCACGCCAGCGCGTGTACACGAGGTAGGTGTCCGTGCCCTCGACCGGGCGCAGCAGCTCGAACCACTCGAAGCCGTCGGAGTTCTCGACGGACCCGGCGCGCGAGGCGAAGCGCTTCTCCAGGACCTCCCGCTGCTCGTCCGGCACGGTCAGCACATTGATCTTGACGATGCTCATGCCGCCCATCTTGCCGGAGGCGGCATCGGGACGCCGTACGGAGGGGGTCCGGCGGGACGCACGGCCGATGCTCCGTCAGGGGGACGCTGTGCACGGTCGGGTGGTGTGTGCGGACCCGTTGACCGCCCTTCCGGGACCGGCCGGGCGGCGACCCGACACGCCGCGCGCGGGGCCCGGCACCCCCTCTGGCCGGTGCGTTCCCGGCCGCAGCGGCACCCGGGCCACGGTCGGAAGTCGGCGTTCCGCGGGGCGGGCGAGGTGGGCGGAACGGGAAGTTTGGTCCGGTGTGGGCGGGCCCCCGCACTATCGTCGTCCGAGCATTCCCGACAGGGCACTACGGCAGGAGGCCGATGGCGCGTGGCTGACGCGGCGGACCACAACGCTGTGAACGGGCCTGCCGCGGCCGCGGCCCTCGGCGCAGACCCCCGGCTGACGGCGGCACGCGCCGTACTCTGGCTGCTCGCCGCCCTCCTGGCGGTTCGTCAGGCCGCCTCGGCGCTCCGGCTGCCACCCGGCCGCCGCCTCACCGACCCGGACACCTGGATCGGCGAGAACGGCGTCCTGCACGTCTCCGGAGGCCTGCACGTCTCCGGGGGCCTGTACGAGGCCGTCGACGGCCCCCGCTTCACCGGCACGCCCTTCTCCGGACTCGTCCTCAGCCCCCTGACCAGCTCCGCCCAGCAGGCCCTCGGCGTCGCCTGGACCTTCGGCACCCTGCTGCTCGTCGCCGCCGTCGGCCTGGTCGCGGCGCGCTCGCTCCCCGGCCCGGTGCCCCGCCGCACGGCCCTGCTCGCCGCGCCCGTCGCCATCGCCCTGACGATGGTCTCGCTGCCCGTCCGCGGCACCTTCACCCTCGGCCAGACCAGCATCATCCCCGTCCTGCTCGTGCTGTCCGGCTGTCTGCGGGTGCCCGGCGAGCGGACCTCCGGCCTCCTCGTCGGCCTCGGGGCGGCCCTCCAGCCCGCCCTCCTCCTCTTCGTCCCGCTGCTCTGGTCCACCGGCCGCCGCACCGCGGCCCGGTCCACCGCCGTCACCTTCGCGGCCGGCTCCGCCCTCGCCTGGGCCGCGCTGCCGCGCGACTCGTGGACGTACTGGGTGCACCACCTCGCCGGAACCGGCCTCGGCGACCGGGCGGACAGTCCCGCGAACCAGTCCCTGCACGGCGCGCTCCTGCGCCTGGGCCTCTCCGGCCCCCTGGAGACGGGCCTCCTCGGCCTGCTCGCCGCCGCCGTCTGCCTCCTCGGCCTGCGCCGCGCCGTCCGGTACGCCCACGACGGGCAGCCGCTGCTCGCCGTCGCGCTCACCGGCTGCGTCGCGGTCGCCGTCTCACCCGGGGGCTGGCAGCACCAGCTGCTCTGGGTGCTGCTCGCGGCCGCGGGCAAGGTCGGCACCCGCGCCGCCGACCGGGCCGTGTGGCCGGTGACCGTGGTCCTGGTCATGACACTGCCCAGCGACGTCCTGCTGCCGAACCTCGCGGTGCTGGCGCCCGTACGGGACAACGTGCTGCTCCTCGCGGCCCTCGCCGCCGCCTGCGCGGTCCCGTTCCTGCCGCGTACGTCGCCCCACTGGCACCACCCGGTCCCCACCGCGTACGCGCCGCCCGCCCCGGCCCGGTGGTCGCGAATACCGCTGCTGCCGTTCTGGCGCCGCGTGCTCAGCCGCCCCAACCTGCTGCTCGAACTGCTGCTGATCCGGGTCGGCTACTCGCTCTACTCGCACATCCGCGCCGCGGCCCCCGACAGCCGAGCCCTCGCCGAGGGCCACGGACGCCGGATCCACTCCCTGGAGGGCCGGCTCGGCATCGACATCGAACACGCCGTCAACCACGCGGTCGTGGACCAACCCTTGCTGAGGGGCTTCTTCGACTTCTACTACACGTCCTTCCACTTCGTCGTGCCGCTGGCGGTCCTGGCGCTGCTCTACCGGCGCAGCCCGGGCGACTACCGCTGGGCCCGGGCCTCCCTCGGGCTGGCCACCGTCCTGGCCCTCGCCGGGTTCTGGCTCTACCCGCTGGCGCCGCCGCGCCTGATGCCCGGGCTCGGCTTCATCGACACCGTGCACGGACCGCAGGACCTGGCCGATCCGCAGTACGGCGCCATGACCGCGATCTCCAACCAGTACGCGGCGATGCCCTCGCTGCACTTCGGCTGGGCGCTGTGGTGCGGGCTGGTGGTCTTCGCACTGGCCCGCCGGCCCTGGCAGAAGGCCCTGGGCCTGGTGCACCCGGCGGTCACGCTCTGCGCGATCGTGGCCACGGCCAACCACTGGGTCCTGGACGCCGTCGGGGGCGCGGCCGTCGTGGCCGCCGGCTTCGGCCTGGTGTACGTGCTGTCGGGTCCCCGCGGCAGCGGACCCGCGCCCGCGCCGCCGGGCGGGGACCTCCTGGCCTCCGTACCGCCCGCGCTGCGCGGGCGGCGGTCCGGTGCCAGCATCGGATCATGAGCGCACGGCGGCAGGGCACGGTGGCGCGGGGCACGGCCTCCGCAGGGCCCGACTGGCGCAGGCGGGCCCTGCTCGGCGGCGGGGCCCTGGCCGTGGTGGTCGTCGGCTACTTCGTCCTGGCGGCGACGGTCCCGCGATGGTGGGCCCACCGCATCGGCGACGCGGTCGACGGCAGCCTCGCCACCGGCCTCTTCCTGGGCCTGGCCTTCGGGATCTTCTGCACCCTGCTGCCCCTGCTGGTGGCCTGGACCGGGCTGCGCCGCCGCAGGTCCCCGAAGGCCACCGCGGGCTGGCTGGCCCTGGCGCTGCTGCTGGCGCTGCCGAACCTGTGGACGCTCAGCGTGGTCGTCGGCAACGGCAGCGCCGCCCACGCCGGCCAGCGGACCATGGACGTGGAGGCCCCCTGGTTCCGCGGCGGCACCCTGATCGGGGCCATCACGTCTGTCCTGGTCTTCGCCGGCCTGGTGATCCACACCCGCCGCCGGGGCCCGGCCGGCAGGCGCACGCACTGACCGGTCCCGAGCGAAAGTTGCCGCGGTTGAACGATTGATTCCCATACGGGTCGACCCGTATCGTAAATTGCATGAGCTCTTCTCCGTCCTCCAGGGGACGCCCCAGGGATCCCCGCTCGCACCAGGCCATCGTCGGCGCGGTCACGGAGCTGGTGATCGAGGTCGGCTACGCCGCGACCTCGATCGGAGCGGTGGCCGCCCGGGCCGGTGTCGGCAAGGACACCGTCTACCGGCGGTGGCGGGGGAAGCCGGAACTGGTCTTCGAGGCCCTGTTCACGACCACCGACCATGCTCCGGTTCCGGACACCGGAACGCTGACGGCGGACCTGACCGCACTGGTGCAGAGCCTGGTCGACGAGTTCCACGCACCGGCCGCGGCGGCGGCGCTCCCCGGGCTGCTCGCCGACTTCGCCGCCGATCCGGTGTTGCAGGCGCGCATCCGAAGCGACTTCCTGGCCCCGTCGAAGGAGCGGCTGCAGATCGTCTTCGAGCGCGCCGTGACGCGCGGGGAGATCGCGGCCGGCACTCCCGTGGATCTGGTCCTGGACACGCTGGCCGGAGCCGTGTTCTTCCACGTAGGCCTGGTCGGGGAACGCCCCGACCCCCGGCTGGCCGGGCGGCTGGCTGCCGTCATCGTCGAAGGGGTCGGGATCCGGTGAACGGCTGGCTTCTCGCCGCGGGCATCACCGCGTTCGCCGTGGCCGCAGTGCACATCGTCGCCGGACACCGGGACGTGGTCCGCCCGCTGCTGTCCTGCGGACTCGCGGACGAACCCAAGCGCGTCCTCCACGCCGTGTGGCACATGGTGAGCGTCGACCTGGTGCTCTCCGCAGCAGCCCTGGTCTGCCTCGCGGCGGCGGACGACGCGTCGGCGACCGGCCCGATGGCGTGGTTCGTGGCTGCGCACTTCGTCGCGTACGCGGTCGCCTTCCTGGTCGTCTCGCTGTCGGTCGGCTGGCCGAAGCCACTGCTCCGGCTGCCGCAGTGGATCCTGCTCCTGCCGGTCGCGGTCCTGACCGCGGCGGGCGCCGCGTAGCGACGGCCCCGAGTGGTGCAGGGCGCCGCGGCCCGCTCCCGCTCGGAGCCGCTCACGCCCTCACGATCACCGGGAGTGCGGGGCTCAGGGGGCCAGGGTGGTCTGGGGCACGTACGCGTACGAGTGGCGGGTGTCGTGGGCGGTGTCGATCAGCGAGACCATCAGCGGGTTCGGGCCGGGGGCGGCGCCGGTCTCGGCGCGGAGGCGGTAGCGGCGTACGGAGACCGCGTCCCGGGCGAGGGAGCTGCCGCCCGCGTACATCGAGGGCGGCATCACGTCGTTCGCGATCCGCAGGTCGGCGTGGCGCCAGCTGCCGGCGGCGCGGTCCCAGCGCTCCAGGACCCAGCCGCCCGTACCGCCCGGCATGATCTCCAGCTGGAAGGCGAGCAGCAGGCTCCGGTACGACCGGGTGTTGCCGTTCCGCAGGGTGACCGTGAACTCCTGCCCCGGCCCGCCCGGCTTCAGCGAGAGCTGCCCGCCGGGCGCGGACAGGGACATCGAGAGGTACGTCGGCACGGGCGGCCGGGACGGGCTCTTCGACGGTGCCGGGGTGCCGGCCGACGGACGCGCCGCGGGCGTGTGCGGGGCCGGGGTGCTCGCGGCCGGAGCTGCCGGGGCGGAGGAGGCGGAGGAAGCGGAGGACGCCGTCGGGGATGCGGTGGCCTGCGGCGACGCGGTGGCCGGGGCCGAGGGGGTACGGGCCTCCGCCCCGCCCTCCGGCGCGCACCCGGTGACGCCGGGCAGCAGGACGGCGACCGCCGCCGCGGCGGCGGTGAGGGCGCGGCTCGGGCGCATCAGGCGGTTTCCCCTCGGTGGTGGCGGCCGGAACCGGCCGGGCGGGCACGGGCGGTGCGGGCGCGGGCCTTTTGTTGCTCGGGGAAACCTAACCGGGCCAGGACACGGGGAAGAGGAGAGCGGGTAACGCTTTGGGTGTGCCGGAAGGGGCGCCGGGGCACAGCTGCCCCGGCGCCCCTTCCGGCTGGATCGCCGCTGACGTAAGGATCGCCCCGTTCGGGCCGGACCGCCACCCGAACGGGTGCGCCCGGGTCGCGGTCCCGGCACGCGTGCCCGTATGCGGGCCCGGGTGGGCGCGTGTGTCCGGGCGCCCGCGCGGCGCCGCGCCCGGGGGCGACTCGGCGGCGGACGCGCGGGCGGCAGGGGCCGGGGCGTGGGAGGTGGTGGCCCCTGCCGCCGGGACCCGGGTCAGCCGTGGCTGACCTGGAGTTCCTTGATGCCGTTCAGCCACGCGGCGCGCAGCCGCCGCGGCTCGCCCGTCAGCCTGAGGTCCGGCAGGGCGTCGGCCAGGGCGTTGAAGATCAGGTCGATCTCCAGGACGGCCAGCGACTTGCCGAGGCAGAAGTGCGGTCCGCCGCCCCCGAAGCCCAGGTGGGGGTTGGGGTCGCGGGTGATGTCGAAGACCTCGGGGTTCTCGAACACGTCCGGGTCGTGGTTGGCGGAGGAGTAGAACATCCCGACGCGGTCGCCCGCCCGGATCTTCTGGCCGCCGAGCTCGGTGTCCTGGGTGGCGGTGCGCTGGAAGGAGACCACCGGCGTTGCCCAGCGGACGATCTCCTCGGCAGCGGTGGACGGCCGCTCCCGCTTGTACAGCTCCCACTGGTCGGGGTGGGTGAGGAAGGCGTGCATGCCGTGGCTGATGGCGTTGCGGGTGGTTTCGTTGCCCGCGACGGCCAGCACGAGGACGAAGAAGCCGAACTCGTCCGAGCTGAGGTTGCCCTGCCCCTCGGCGGCGACGAGCTGGGTCACGATGTCCTTGGCGGGGCACTGCTTGCGGTCGGCCGACATGTTCATCGCGTAGGCGATGAGGTCCATGGCCGACTGGGCGCCGACCTCCTCGGTGATCGCGTACTCCGGGTCGTCGTACGCGATCATCTTGTTCGACCAGTCGAAGAGCTTGGAGCGGTCCTCCTGGGGGACGCCGATGAGCTCGGCGATGGCCTGGAGCGGCAGCTCGCACGCGATCTTGGTGACGAAGTCGAAGCTGCCGTCGCCCGCGCCGGCCTTGGCCTCCGCGACGATCCGCCGCGCCCGCTCGCGCAGGGTGTCCTCCAGGGCGCGGATCGAGCGCGGGGTGAAGCCGCGCTGGACGATCTGGCGGACCCGGGTGTGCTCGGGCGGGTCCATGTTCAGCATGATCAGGCGCTGGGCATCTATCTGCTCGCGCTGGATGTGCTCGTTGAAGCGGATGATCGCGGTGTTCGTGGTGGAGGAGAACAACTCCGGGTGCGTGGAGACGTACTTGACGTCCGCGTGCCGGGTGACGGCCCAGTAGCCCTCGTCGTCGAAGCCGGTGATGCCGCGCGGCTGCGGGCACCACCAGACGGGCGCGGTCTGCCGCAGCCGGGCGAACTCCGGAAAGGGGACGCGGGCTTGGAGGAGGTCGGGGTCCGTGGCGTCGAAGCCTTCGGGCAGCGCGGGGCAGGGCATCGGCAACTCCAAAGTCTGACGGCCCATCAGAAGTTGGCTTGAAGGTAGTAACGAGTTCTAGAAGTGACAAGGCCTGCGGCGTGGACTGTTACCCGCGGCCGCCCTCCCCGCGCGTGCGGAAATCGTGCAGTCCCGCGCAAGACCCTTGCGTAGCCGGGGTTCCGGTCATAAGACTGCGGGGAGAACTAGAACGCGTACTAGTTCGGGGGGTTCGGGCCGTCCGCCGATTCGGGCCCGGACAGGGACGACACGACACACAGCTGCCGCGAGCCGCCGGGACGGCCCGCCCGCTGTGGAGGAGAGGACGAGCTCATGGCCGCGGAACCCGTCATCGTCGAAGCCGTACGCACGCCCATCGGCAAACGCGGAGGCGCACTCGCGAACCTCCATCCGGCCTACCTGCTGGGCGAGACCTACCGCGAGGTGCTCGCCCGCACCGGCATCCAGCCCGACTGCGTCGAGCAGATCGTCGGCGGCACGGTCACCCACGCCGGCGAGCAGTCGATGAACCCCGCGCGCAACGCCTGGCTCGCCATGGGCCTGCCGTACGAGACCGCCGCCACCACCGTGGACTGCCAGTGCGGCAGCTCGCAGCAGGCCAACCACATGGTCGCCAACATGATCTCCAGCGGCGTCATGGACATCGGCATCGCCTGCGGCGTCGAGGCCATGAGCCGCGTCCCCCTCGGCTCCGGGTCCAAGCACGGACCCGGCAAGCCCTGGCCGGACGAGTGGAACGTCGACCTCCCCAACCAGTTCGAGGCCGCCGAGCGCATCGGCCGCCACCGCGGCCTGACCCGCGAGGACGTCGACCGGCTCGGCGTGCTCTCGCAGGAGCGGGCGGCCGTGGCCTGGGCCGAGGAGCGCTTCAAGCGGGAGACGTTCGCGGTCCAGGTGCCCACCACCGAGGACGAACAGCGCGCCGGACAGGGCATGTGGCGGCTGGTCGACCGGGACGAGGGGCTGCGCGACACCTCCATGGAGGCGCTGGCCCGTCTCAAGCCCGTGATGCCGACCGCCATCCACACCGCCGGCAACTCCTCGCAGATCTCCGACGGCGCCGCGGCCGTGATGTGGGCCTCGCGCAAGATGGCCCGCGCCCTCAAGCTGAAGCCGCGCGCCCGGATCGTCGCCCAGGCGCTGGTCGGCTCCGACCCGCACTTCCACCTCGACGGGCCGATCGACGCCACCCGGGCCGTGCTGGGCAAGGCCGGGATGTCGCTGAAGGCCATCGACCTGGTCGAGATCAACGAGGCCTTCGCCTCCGTGGTCCTCAGCTGGGCCAAGGTCTTCGACCAGGACCTGGAGAAGGTCAACGTCAACGGCGGTGCCATCGCCCTCGGCCACCCGGTCGGCGCCACCGGGGCCCGCCTGATCACCACCGCCCTGCACGAGCTGGAGCGGCGCGACAAGGAGTTCGCGCTGGTCACCATGTGTGCGGGCGGGGCGCTGGCCACCGGGACGATCATCCAGCGGCTCTGACCGGCGGCGGCGCCGGTGCCGGGTGTGCCGGCTTCGGTGCCGGGCCGCCGAGCCGCCCGTAGCCCCTGGGGATGGGGGAAGGCCCCGGTGGCCGGCCTGGGGAGGCCGGCCACCGGGGCCTTCGTGCGTCGGTGGTCCGCTGAGGCTGCGGTCCGCCGGCGCCGTGGTCTGCTGACGCCACGCTCTGCTGGTCGCCTGCCGGCTGTGCGGCGGCTTAGTACCAGTGGTTGGCCTGCCAGAAGTTCCAGGCGCCGACCGGGGAGCCGTAGCGCTCGTTCATGTAGTCCAGACCCCACTTGATCTGGGTGGCCGGGTTGGTCTTCCAGTCCGAGCCGGCGGAGGACATCTTCGACCCCGGCAGGGCCTGGACCAGGCCGTAGGCGCCGGAGGAGGAGTTGGTGGCGGTGTAGTCCCAGCCGCTCTCGTGCTCCACGATCTTGCTGAACGCGGCGAACTGGGCCGGGTCCTTGATCATCTGCTGGGCGATCGCCTTGGGGCTCGCGGGGGCGGCCTGGGCCGGAACCGCGGCCAGGAGGGTACCGGCGGCGGTGAGGCCGATGACGGTGCCCGCGAGGGTCTTCTTGCTGGCGGCGATGCGGCGGATGACGGCGTTGGACACGGAGAACCTTCCGTAGGGAACAGGACGGTCGCAGGCATGCCGAGGACACGCGTGAGCCACTCACGTCAGATGAGGGGGTGCGCGCAGTCCGTGGTCCGCTGGGGACCCGGCTGCCTTCCGGCGGTTGGCCCCGGGGGTGAACCACCCGGGCCGCTCGGCGACTCATCCAGTTTTAGCCGGGCTGTTGCAGGGCTGCAACGACCCCCTCCTACTACGGACGGTCGGAGGCGGGGCAGTAGGTCCTGCCTCGGGGGCGATCAACGTCCGCGCAGGTGGGAGGGGGTGCGGGGCGGGGGTGGCGGCCGCCGCTGGGACTACGATCCCGGTTCGTATGTGACCTGGGTCCTGTGGGCCGCCTCACCGGATTCGGGCCCGGATGTCGCGATCCGTCACAGTTCATGCACATTTTTTGGGGTGTCTGAGGGGCCCCCGGGTGCGGATTCGAAGGTGACCGGGGTCTCAAAGGCAGCTTTTCGAGTGGCCCGGCGCAGCGCGCGGAGCAGCGTCCCGCCCAGCGTCACGGTCAGTACGACCGTCAGCGCCGCCCGGCCGAGGTCCCAGCCCATCGACGTGGTCAGGCAGTAGGCGAGGAAACGGACCAGGTTCTCGTGCACCGGGTCGCCCGCCCGGAAGGAGACCCCGGTGCCCATCCCCGAGATGAGCACCCAGCCCTGGAGGTTCATGACGGTGCCGTACGCGAAGGCGCCGAGGAAGCCGTACGCGGAGAGCAGCAGCAGCTCGCCCCGGCCGCGCAGCCGGTCCGGGGCCGGGAGGAAGCCGGCACCCATGGCGAACCAGCCGAGCGCCAGCATCTGGAACGGCATCCAGGGCCCGACCCCGCCCGTGAGCAGGGCGGAGGCGAACATCGTGACCGCGCCCAGCACGAAGCCGAAGCCGGGGCCGAGGACGCGGCCGCTGAGCACCATGAGGAAGAACATCGGCTCCAGGCCGGCGGTGCCGGCACCGAGCGGCCGCAGGGCCGCACCCACGGCGGCCAGGACGCCGAGCATGGCCACGGCCTTCGCGTCGATGCCGTCGTCGGCGATGGTGGCGACCACGACTCCGACCAGGAGGGGCAGCAGGGCCGCGAAGAGCCAGGGGGCGTCCTGGGCGTGCGCGATGCCGGAGCCGGGGGCGGCGAGCAGGGGCCAGCCGAATGCGGCGATGCCGACGAGGGAGACCAGGACCAGGGCGGTGGCGGCGCGGGGGCCGATGCGGATGGGGCGGGTGGTGTGGGTGGTGTGGGTGCGGTTGGTGGTGTTGGCAATGGCGGTGGGGTTGGTGGGGGTGGCGTGGTTGGTGGGGGTGGCGCGGGGGGCGGGGGTGCCGGTCATGCGGTGGGCTCCTGTGCGAGGGCCCTGGCGACCTGGCCGACCGTGAGCCAGTGGCCGGGGGCCAGGATCTTCGCCACCTGCGGTGCGAAGGCGGGCGAGGAGACCACCACCTCGGCCGTGGGTCCGTCCGCGACGATCTCGCCGCCGGCCAGGATCACCACCCGGTGGGCCAGCTCGGCGGCCAGTTCCACGTCGTGCGTCGCCAGCAGGATCGCGTGGCCGTCCGCGGCCAGGCCCCGCAGGACCTCGACGAGCCGGGCCTTGGCGGCGTAGTCCAGGCCGCGGGTCGGCTCGTCGAGCAGCAGCAGGGCGGGCCGTCCGGTGAGCACGATCGCCAGCGCGAGCGCCAGCCGCTGGCCCTCGGAGAGGTCGCGGGGGTGCGTGTCGTCCGGGACGCCGGGGAGGAGTGCGGCGACCAGGTCCCGGCAGGTGCCGGGGGCCGCCTGCGCGTCCTCGTCCGCCGCCGCGCACTCGGCGGCGACCGTGTCGGCGTACAGCAGGTCGCGCGGCTCCTGCGGTACGAGGCCGACGTGGCGCAGCATCTGGGCCGGCGGGGTGGCGGCGGGCGTGCGGCCGCCGACGGTCACCTCGCCGGTGTGGGGTTCCAGGAGGCCGACGAGGGTGGCGAGGAGGGTGGACTTGCCGGCGCCGTTGCGGCCCATGAGGGCGGTGATCTCGCCGGGGGCGAGGGTGAGGGTGATTCCGCGGAGGATTTCGGTGCGGGTTCGGCGTACCGCCAGGTTCCGGGTACGGGCGGGTGCCGGGTTGTTGCCCGGGGTGCCGGGTCCCGTGCGGGGCGTGTCGGTGCCGGGTCCCGTGCGGGGCGTGGTCGCGGTGCCGGTGGCTGTGGGGCGGCGGAACCGCTGGAGGAGTTCCCCTACCCGCCCCTTCCCGAAACCGGGGCTCCGCCCCGGACCCCGCTCCTCAAACGCCGGAGGGGCTGGAGTTGCTGTGGTGGGGGCGTCGGGCCTGGTGCTCTGTGGTGCCTCAAGGGCCGCGGTTGCTGCGGTCGGCGGAGCCGGGAGTTCGGACAGGCGGGACCGGAGCGGAGCGGACCGGCGGCGGGCGTCGCGGACGGAGAGGGGGAGGGGGGACCAGGCGGCCAGGCGGCCCAGGGAGACCACCGGGGGGTGGACCGGCGAGAGGGCCATGATGTCGGCCGGCGGGCCCATGACCGGGGCGCGGCCCGGGCCCGGCAGGAGGACGACCTGGTCGGCGTACTGGACCACGCGTTCCAGCCGGTGCTCGGCCATCAGGACCGTGGTGCCCAGGTCGTGCACCAGCCGCTGGAGCACGGCCAGGACCTCCTCCGCCGCGGCCGGGTCGAGCGCCGAGGTCGGTTCGTCGAGGACGAGGACCTTCGGGTGCGGGGTCAGCACCGAGCCGATCGCCACGCGCTGCTGCTGGCCGCCGGAGAGGGAGGCGAGCGGGCGGTCGCGGAGTTCGTTCAGGCCCAGCAGGTCGAGGGTCTCCTCCACGCGCCGCCGCATCACCGCCGGGGCCAGGCCGAGGGACTCCATGCCGTACGCCAGCTCGTCCTCGACCGTGTCGGTGACGAAGTGGGCCAGGGGGTCCTGGCCGACGGTGCCGACGACGTCCGCCAGCTCGCGCGGCGGATGGGTGCGCGTGTCCCGTCCCGCGACCGTCACCCGGCCGCGCAGGGTGCCTCCGGTGAAGTGCGGGACGAGCCCGGAGACGGTGCCGAGGAGCGTCGACTTGCCGACGCCGGACGGCCCCACCAGCAGCACCAGCTCGCCCTCGGGCACGGTCAGGTCCACCCCCCGGAGGGTGGGGACGGCCGCGTCCTCATAGGTGACGGACACCTGCTCGAAGCGGATCACCGGGACTCCTCGGGAGCTGGGGGCGGTACGGGGGCCACGAAGGCCGGGAGCAGGCCGATCAGCACCGCCGCCGCGGGCCACAGCGGCAGGGCCGGCGCGGCCAGCGGCACCACGCCCGGCCGCAGGGCCTCCGGGTCCCAGGACCCGGCGAGGATCATGAGGGCGGCCACCGCGGCGCCGGAACCGGCGATCAGCCAGGACCGGGCGCCCCACCGGTCGGGCCGGTAGCTGGTGCGCAGGCTGCGCCGGCCGCCGAGCCGGAGCCCGGCCAGCGCGAGGACGAGGCCGGCGAGCAGGACCGGCAGCCCGTACGAGGCGCCTTCCGCGGCCAGCAGTCCGTACGTGCCGGCGCACACGCCGAGCAGGCCGCCGAGCGTGAGGACGGCGGTCAGGCGGCGCACCGCGGCCGGCACCCGGGCGGTACGGCCGTACCCCCGCGCGTCCATCGCGGCGGCCGTCGCCACGGACCGCTCCAGGGCGCCTTCGAGCACCGGCATCCCGATCTGGAGGACCGCCTTCACCCCGCCGGTGGGGCGGCCGCGCAGCCGGCGCGCGTGGCGGAGCCGGGCCACGTCCGCGACCAGGTTCGGCGCGAAGGTCATGGCCACGACGACGGCCACGCCCGCCTCGTACAGGGCGGCCGGCAGCGACTTCAGCAGCCGAGCGGGGTTGGCCAGGGCGTTGGCGGCGCCCACGCAGATGAGGAGGGCGGCCAGCTTGGCCCCGTCGTAGAAGGCGAAGACCAGCTGCTCGGCGGTGACGCGGCCGCCGATGCGGATGCCCTGGGCCCAGTCCGGGAGCGGCAGCTCTGGGAGGGTGAGGAGGGTGTGGGTGCCGGGGATGGGGGAGCCCAGGACCACGGAGAAGACCAGACGGATGGCGATCACGACCAGGCCGAACTTCAGGAAGGTCGCGTACGAGCGGGACCAGGGGGCGTCGGTCTTGCGGGCGGCGACGACGTAGCCGGCGGTGCCGACGACCAGGCCGAGGAGGAGGGGGTTCGTGGTGCGGCTGGCGGCCGTGGCGAGGCCGAGCGCCCACAGCCACCAGGCACCGGCGTGCACGGCGTTGCTCCGGGCGGCCACCGGAGCCGTCAGCCGTCCGGCGGTTCTGGAGGCGGGGCGGCGGTGGTGCGGGTGCCCGTGCGGGTGCGGGGTGGTGGGGTGCCCACCGGCCCTTCGGCCGTCCCGGCCGGGCCAGGATCCCAGGGCGCGGAGCGCCCTGCCCCCGGCGTCCGGCTCGGCACGGGGAGCAGGGGACGTGGAATTCGGCCCGGGGCGCGCGCCGGAGTCCGAGGCGCCGGCCCCCGGGGCCGGGCCGGCTCCCACCGGGCGCGCGGCCGCGTCCCGGTCCGGGATGGCTTCCGGTCGGGGGGCCGGTGCGGCTCCGGCTGGGCGTGCGGCTGCGTTCCGGGCTGGGGTGGCTTCCGGTCGGTGGGCCGGGGTGGCTCCCGCCGGGTGCGCGGCCGTTTCCCGGGCCTGGGCCGGTGCCGGCCGGTGGGGGGCGGAGTCCCCGTCCCGGTCCGGGGCCGGGTGGGGTGCGTCGTACGCGGTCATCGGTTGCGGGTGCGGGACTTCCAGACGGCGGCCGCGCCCAGGGCGAGGACCGCGGCCAGGCCGATGAGGAGGTTCACGGACGTGCCGGAACCGGTGGTGCCGTCGGTGCCGGAGGACCGGGCCGGTGCCGTCGGGGTGGCGGTGGGCGCGGCGGTGCCGTTCTCCTCCGGCACCGCGATCTGCTCGCCGCAGCCCTCCCGGGGGTAGCCCGAGATGGCGCAGAGCAGCGCCGCGCTGTTGTAGCGGAGCGGCTTCGCGACCGCGGCCAGCGCCTCGGCCGTCGTGGCCTCCGGCGCCACGGACGCGCAGGCGGTACGGGGTTCCGCGCGCGGCGGGGTCTCGCCCGCGGGCGCGTCGGCGGGCATGCCGAAGTCGATGACCAGGGCCACCCGCTTCTTCCCGGCCGCCGCCGGGGTGGACCCGCAGACCGCCCGGAAGTCGGCGGCGGCGCGGGGCCGCGCGGCGTCGGGGGCGTCCTTGCTCACCGCGAAGCGGAAGCCCTGGACGGAGCCGTCGGCGGGGCGGGCCGTCGACGGGCCCTGGCTCGCGTAGGTCCAGCTCCCGTCCGTGCCCTCCCAGAACGACCAGTAGCGGTAGCCGGCGGCCACCGCGGGCCCCGCGCCCAGCAGCGTGAACACGCCGCCGAGCGCGAGGAGGAGGGCCAGGACCGTGCCGGCCGCCGGCACGCGCCGCCGCCCGCCGCGGCCCGCGGCGCGGAATGCCGGGGCCCACGAGGGTCCCGGCTTCGGCGCGGGTGCCGTCCCGGGCGCGGGACGCGTCGCCCGTCGGGAGCCGACGGGGCCGGCAGCGGGGGAGGGCGCGTCCCCGGGCGTCGGCACCCCGGGCCCGGGTGCCGTGGAGTGCGCGGCACGCTGTCCGGAGACGGCGTGTTGCGGTTCCGTGCTCGCGGGGTCGGCGGGGCGCGGTGCGCGGAGGCCCGGGTGGGCGGGGGCCGCCGCCGTCGTCACGCGCGCGGGCGCGGCCGCAGCACCGGGGTGGCACGCCCGCCGGGCGTGGCCCTCGGGCCGCGGTGCCTGCCCGGGGCCGGCCGGGCCGGCGGCCGGGACCGTGAGCGGAATCGTGCCCCCGGCGGGGGACGGCGGCGGGACCGTCACTTCTTCTTGCGGCCGCTGAGGAGGAAGCCGATGCCGATGCCGGCCACGGCGAAGGAGCCGATGACCCACCACTTGCCGTTGTCGCCGGAGGCGGAGTCCTTCTCCTCCTCCTTCTTCTTCTCCGGGGCGGCGGACGGGGCGGCGGCCTGCGGGGCCGGGCCCGTCGCGTTCAGCGCGGCGACCAGGTCGGTGCCGCCGAAGGACTTGGGGTCCTCGCCCATGGCGTGGGCGGCCAGCACCAGCGTGCCCAGGCCTGCCGGGCTGCCCTTGGCCCACTCGCCCGCGTTCTTCTCCAGCCACGCCCAGGCGCCCTGCGCGGCGCCCGCGTGCCCGCCGGCCGCCAGCGCGATCACGGCGTCGGCGGTGTTGCCGACGTCCGCCACCGGCTTGTCGGAGCCGGGGGTGACGGCGGTCAGGTGGCCGTCCTTCTTGAGGGCCTCGGCCAGGTAGAAGGCCGCGGACTCGGCGGCCGTCGGCGCGTCCGCCGCGCCGCCCTTGGCGCCGGCCGGGCACTCCGGCACGATCACCGGCTCGTCGGATCCGGCCGGGTGGACGACGGCGTTCTTGCCGAGGCCCGCCAGCGCGGCGGCGGCCGTCGCGTCGGCGTTGGCGGCCAGCTTCCCGTCCTTGTCGGGCTGGTAGGCGAACGCGCCGCGGTCGGCGCCCTTCGCGGCGCAGCCGAGCTGGAAGGGGAGGAGGCCGTCGAGGGCGGAGGTGCCGGCCTTGGACTTGACGTCGCCCGGCTTCACGCCCGCCGCGGCCAGGGCGCCGATCACCACGGAGGTGGAGTTGGCGTCGCTGGGGGTGCCCGGGCTGTAGGACCAGCCGCCGTCGGCGTTCTGTACGGACTTCAGCCAGTCCACGCCCTTCTTCACCACCGCGTCCTGGCCGCCGAGGGCCGCCAGCGCCTGCACGGCGGCGGCCGTGGCGTTGCTGTCCAGCATGGTCTTGGCGTCGCAGGCCTTGGCGGCGTCGGCGCGGAAGGAGGCGAAGGCGCCGTTGGCGCACTGCTGGCCGGTCAGCCAGGACACGGCGCCCGGAGCGGGCTTCAGGCCCACGGCGTCCTGGGCGAGCAGCGCGAAGGACTGGCGCCAGACGCCGTCGTACGTCGGGTCGGTCTTGCCGTACAGGCCCTCGGGTATGGCCGGGGCGGGGCTCGGCGCGGCCAGGGCGGCGGGGGCGGCGGCCACGCAGAGCACGGCGGTGGCGGCGAGCGCGGCGGCGCTGCGGCGGACGGTCATGGCGGCGGGTGCCTCTCCTGCTGGGGAGCGGGAGGCAGGCACACGAGGGGCCGGGCTCCGGCTCCGTATACCTCGACGGTGCCGGTCACCGGGGTTCCGGTGACGCGAGCCGCGCACGTCCAGCAGGGCATTCCGGCTCGCCGCCCGGGGCGGCTCACGGTTGCGGGTCAGCGCCGGATTCGCACCGGCTTCCCCCCGCGTGGAGTGTTGACGACCCCGACACTGTACCGGCCCGGGTACGGGTGGCCGGGGGCCGATCCCGGCCGGCGCCCCTTACCGGCACCGGCCGCGGAACGCCCCGTACCGGCCCGGAACGCCCGGTACCGCCCGTGGAAAAGCCCGTATACCGCCCGCCCGTCGCCCTGCCTCCGGGTACGCACCCCAGCGCGTCCCCGCCCCCGGCCGTGCCGCGTCTCACACCGCCCGGTACGTCACCGGGTCGCTGCCCGGCACCGCCTCGGCGCGGCCCAGTTTCACCAGGCGCCGCAGGTGGGCCTCCGCCTCCGAGACGGCGATGTTCCGCGAGCCGTACGGGATCTCGGCCCAGGGGCGGTTCCACTCCATCCGCTCCGCCAGCCCCCACGGCGTCACCGGCTGTCCCAGCAGCTCCCACAGCCCCTGCAGCCGCTCCTCGTGGTGGGCCAGCAGCTCGCGCACCCGGGCCGGGGCGTCGGTGAAGGCGTGCTGGTGGGCCGGGAGCACCTCGGCGGGCGCGAGGCGGCCGATGCGTTCGAGGGAGTCGAGGTAGTCGCCCAGCGGGTCGGTGCCCCGGGTGTCCTCGGGGTCCTCGTAGAGGCCGATGTGCGGCGAGATGCCCGGCAGCAGGTGGTCGCCGGAGAACAGCCGGCCGTTGCCCGGCAGGTTCGCCGGGTGGCGTTCCTCCAGGTGCAGGCAGACGTGGCCGGGGGTGTGCCCGGGGGTCCAGACGGCGCGCAGCCGGCGCCCGGGCAGGGGCAGCAGTTCGCCGGGCGCGATCTCGCGGTCGGGCAGGGCCGCCTGGAGTCCGGGCAGGGTGCGCATCCGGCCGGACTCCCGGGCCGCGCGCAGCGGGGCGACGTGCTCCTCGGGGGCGCCGGCCGCGGTGAGCTTCACGGCCAGGTAGTCCAGCCAGACGGCCGGTTCGGCGCTGCGGGTGCGCTGGACCACCTCCGTGTCGGCGGCGTGCATGGCGATCCAGGCCCCGGAGGCCTCCCGCACCTGGCCGGACAGGCCGTGGTGGTCGGGGTGGTGGTGGGTGATGACCACGCCGTGGACGTCGGCGACCGCGATGCCGAGGGCGTCGAGGCCCGCGACCAGGGTGTCCCAGGAGGCGGGGTCGTCCCAGCCGGTGTCGATGAGGACGGGCCCGGCGTCGGTGTCGAGGACGTGGACGAGGGTGTGGCCGAGCGGGTTGTCCGGGATGGGCACCTTGATGCCGTGGACGCCCCCGCCGTGGTCGGTCACCTGAGTCACCTGGGTCATGCCGGGCCCCCTGTCGACGTACGTTTCGAGAACTGGTTCCAGTAGTAGCCCAAGTCGACCATCAAGAGCCACTCCTGACCAGCCGTCGGATGGCGCGGGTGTTCCCTTCTCCGCCGCTTCTGTCCTCGCCGTGGACTAGTGGAACTAGAACTGGTATCAGTTCTGGGTCGAAGCCTGAAAGAGCGTCAGGGGACGGCACGCAGGCAGTCAGCAGCAGCGCCGGGCCGCAGGAGGCATCAGCCATGACCGAGCTCGTGGAACACGGAAAGCTGTTCATCGGCGGGGAGTGGGCCGACCCGCTGGGCAGCGGGACCATCGAGGTCGTCTCGCCCCATACCGAGCAGGTCATCGGCCGCGTCCCGCACGCCTCCACCGCCGATGTGGACCGCGCGGTGGCGGTCGCCCGCAAGGCCTTCGACGAGGGCCCCTGGCCCCGCATGACCCTCGGCGAGCGGATCGCGGTCGTCACCCGCATCAAGGACGCCATCGCCGTCCGGCACGAGGAGATCGCCCGCTCCATCAGCTCCCAGAACGGCTCCCCGTACTCCTGGAGCGTCCTCGCCCAGGCACTCGGCCCGATGATGGTCTACGACGCCGCCATCACCGTCGCCCGCGACTACCCGTACGAGGAGCGCCGCGCCGGCGTGCTCGGCCCGATCCTGGTCCGTCGCGAGCCGGTGGGCGTCGTCGCGGCCGTCATCCCCTGGAACGTCCCGCAGTTCGTGGCCGCCGCCAAGCTGGCGCCCGCGCTGCTCACCGGCTCCTGCGTGATCCTCAAGCCCTCGCCCGAGGCGCCCCTGGACTCCTACATCCTGGCCGACATCGCCCGCGAGGCCGGGCTGCCGGAGGGCGTGCTGTCGATCCTGCCCGCCGACCGCGAGGTCAGCGAGTACCTCGTCGGGCACCCCGGCGTCGACAAGGTCGCCTTCACCGGCTCCGTCGCGGCGGGCAAGCGGGTGATGGAGGTCGCCGCCCGCAACCTCACCCGGGTCACCCTCGAACTCGGCGGCAAGTCCGCCGCCGTGATCCTCCCGGACGCCGACCTGGAGTCCACCGTGGCCGGGATCATCCCCGCGGCCTGGATGAACAACGGCCAGGCCTGCGTGGCCCAGACCCGGATCCTCGCCCCGCGCAGCCGCTACGACGAGATCGCCGAGGCCCTCGCCGCCGCGGCCGGCGCCCTGGTGGTCGGCGACCCCCTCGACCCCGCCACACAGCTCGGCCCGCTGGTCGCCCGGCGCCAGCAGAAGCGGTCCCTCGACTACATCAAGATCGGCCAGGACGAGGGCGCCAAGGTCCTCACCGGCGGCGGCGTCCCGGCCGGGCAGGAGCGGGGCTGGTACGTCGAGCCGACCCTGCTGGGCAGCGTCGACAACGGCATGCGGGTGGCCCGCGAGGAGATCTTCGGCCCGGTGGTCTGCCTGCTGCCCTACGGGGACGAGGCCGAGGCGGCGAAGATCGCCAACGACTCCGACTTCGGCCTCAGCGGCAGCGTGTGGACCGGGGACGTCGAGCACGGCATCGACTTCGCGCGCCGGGTGCGGACGGGCACGTACAACGTCAACACCTTCAGCCTCGACATGATGGGCCCCTTCGGCGGCTACAAGAACAGCGGCGTGGGCCGCGAGTTCGGTCCCGAGGGCCTGGGCGAGTACCTGGAGCACAAGATGATCCACCTGCCCGCCGGGTACGCGCCAGCCGCTGACGCGGCGGGCGGTGCCTGATGGGCGACCGCTGGCACGTCGAGGTGGACCGGGGCGTCTGCATCGGCTCCGGCATGTGCGTCAACCACGCCCCGGACGGCTTCCGCCTGGACACCGCCCGCCAGTCCCACCCGGTCGCACCGGACACGGACGCCAGCGAGCCGGTCCTCACGGCGGCGGAGGGCTGCCCCGTCGAAGCGATCATGATCACCCTCCTGGAGTCGGGCGAGCCGGTCTTCCCGCCGGAGGAGTAGCCCCGGCCCCCGGACCAGACCCCCGCCCGCCGTCACCCCTTTGGCGGCGGGCGGGCCCGGGCGTCCGGGTGGTCCCGGTCAGTACGGCGACGGGGTGGCCAGTGCGTCGGCCGCGTCCAGAGCGAGCTGCCACGGGAAGTCCGGTACGTGGTCCTCGCCGGGCGGGTTGGGGTGGAAGCCGTTCTCGCCGTACAGGACGCGCACGCCCGCGTTGTGCAGGGTGGCCAGGCTCTGCTCGAACTGCGGGTGCCGGTCCAGCGCCGTGTTCACGCACGGCATCACGGCCATGGGCGTGCCCTTGCCCATCGCCTCGGCCGCCACGCCGACCACGAAGCTGTCGGTGATCCCGAGGGCCAGGGCGTTGACCGAGTTGAAGGTGGCGGGCGCGAAGAGGACCGCGTCGGGCACGGGCCACAGGTCGGGCTCGCCGGGGCGCCGGTACCGGCTGCGTACGGGGTGGCCGGTCAGCGCGGCGAGCCCCTCGATGCCCCCGGCCACCCATTCGGCGGCCGACGGGGTCAGCCCCAGGCACACGTCCCAGCCCCTGGCCTGGGCCTCCTCCACGACCCGGGCCACGTCGAACAGCGGCGGGGCGGCGGAACAGAACAGATACAGGGTGCGCGTCATGAGCATCAGTTGATCACACAGATGATGCGGGCCCGTCAAGAGCCGGGGGGTTCCGGCCACGCCCCGGGCGGGGTCCCCGCCGGGGTCGGACCCCGCCCACAGGGGCGCGGCCGAGGGCTCCGGCGCCGCAGGGCCGGAGCGCAGCCGGCGGCCCCCGACGCCGCAGGACCGGAGCGCAGCCGTCAGGCCCCCGGCGCCGCGGGACCGGAGCGCAGCCGGCGGCCCGTGACGCCGCAGGACCGGAGCGCAGCCGTCAGGCCCCCGGCCGCTCCGGTGCCGTGAGGTCGATCAGCCGGCAGACCGTCTCGATGTCGATCTTCACCTGGGCGATGGACGCGCGGCCCGAGAGCCAGGTGATCAGCGCCGAGTGCCAGGTGTGCTCGATGACGCGGACCGCCGACAACTGCTCTGCCGTCGGCGGCGCGTCCAGCCCCATCGCGTCCAGGATGATCGCGGTCGTCAGCCGGGAGACGGTGTCCACCTCGGGCGAGACGCTCCGGTCGGCGAAGGTCAGCGCCCGGACCATCGCGTCCGCCAGGTGCGGCTCGCGCTGGAGGGCCCGGAAGGCCCGCATCAGGGTCTCGGCGACCCGCTCCGACGCGCTCTCGCCCGCCGGGGGCCGCTTCCGCAGCGTGGTGTGCATGTGCTGGAGCTGGTCCTGCATCGTCGCCACCAGCAGGTGCACCTTGGACGGGAAGTAGCGGTACAACGTGCCCAGCGCGACGTTCGAGGACTCCGCGACCTCGCGCATCTGCACGGCGTCGAACCCGCCCCGGCTCGCCAGCTGCGCGCTCGCGTGCAGGATCCGTCGGCGACGGGCCTCCTGGCGCTCAGTCAGGGGCGGGGACGCCGCAGTGGCGGCTCTGGCTTCCGCTGTCATATGTCCCATTCCATGGCCTTCGCCGGACACGGCCCCGTGCGGCTCCGCGCCTCAGCATGTCAGGAGCGCCGGTGGTGGCGCGAATCACCTGCTCCGCCTCTTACGGTGTGGTTTCCGGCCGGTAGATTCAATGCTCCTCGACGGATCAAGTCTGAAACTTGTTCTACATTATCCGAGCGGTTACGCTCCGGCGAAAGTGCAGTGAGAAGGGGGCCGAGAGTGTCCGCTGAGGCCATGGTGACGAGCCCTTTCGCGGGTTCCGCCACTGACGGCGACCGCCCGTTGCGCATCGCACTCCTCACGTACAAGGGGAACCCGTTCTGCGGGGGACAGGGCGTCTACGTCCGCCACCTCTCACGCGAGCTGGCCCGCCTCGGACACACCGTCGAGGTCATCGGCGCGCAGCCCTATCCCGTGCTCGACCCCGAGGACGGACAGACCCTCACCGAGCTGCCCAGCCTCGACCTCTACCGCCAGCCGGACCCGTTCCGCACGCCCAAGCGCGACGAGTACCGGGACTGGATCGACGCGCTGGAGGTCGCCACCATGTGGACCGGCGGCTTCCCCGAGCCGCTGACCTTCTCGCTCCGCGCCCGCCGCCACCTGGCCGCCCGCCGCGGCGAGTTCGACGTCATCCACGACAACCAGACCCTCGGGTACGGGCTGCTCGGCGCCCTCGGCGCCCCCCTGGTGACCACCATCCACCACCCGATCACCGTCGACCGGCAGCTGGAGCTCGACGCCGCGAAGGACCGCAAGAAGCGCGCCTCCGTGCGGCGTTGGTACGCCTTCACGCGCATGCAGAAGCGGGTCGCCCGCCGGCTGCCGTCCGTGCTCACCGTCTCCGGCTCCTCCAAGCAGGAGATCGCCGACCACCTCGGCGTCCGCGGCGACCGCATCCACGTCGTGCACATCGGCGCCGACACCGAGCTGTGGTCGCCCGACGCGTCCGTCGCCGAGGTCCCGGGCCGGATCGTCACCACCTCCAGCGCCGACGTACCGCTCAAGGGCCTCGTCTACCTGATCGAGGCCCTCGCCAAGCTGCGCACCGAACGCCCCGACGCCCACCTCGTGGTCGTCGGCAAGCGCGCCGAGCGCGGGCCCGTCGCCCGCGCCATCGAGAAGTACGGGCTCCAGGACGCCGTACGGTTCGTCAAGGGCGTCACCGACGCCGAACTCGTGGACCTCGTCCGCAGCGCCGAGGTCGCCTGCGTGCCCTCCCTCTACGAGGGCTTCTCGCTGCCCGCGGCCGAGGCCATGGCCACCGGCACCCCCCTGGTCGCCACCACCGGCGGGGCCATCCCCGAGGTGGCCGGCCCCGACGGCGAGACCTGCCTGGCCGTGCCGCCCGGCGACGCGGGCGCCCTGGCGGCCGCGCTCGGCCGGCTGCTCGGCGACCCGGAGCTGCGCGCCGCGCTCGGCACCGCGGGGCGCGAGCGGGTTCTCGCCAACTTCACGTGGGCCAAGGCCGCCGAAGGCACCGTCGCCCACTACCGTGCCGCCATCGCCGCGGCCGGCGCCCGCCGCGCCACCACGACTCGCTGACGCCCAGCCCCACCCTCACACCACGCGAAAGCAGGCCGCCCCCGTGCTGACCGTCGACTTCTCCCGGTTCCCGCTCGCCGCAGGAGACCGTGTGCTCGACCTGGGCTGCGGCGCAGGCCGGCACGCCTTCGAGTGCTACCGGCGCGGCGCCCAGGTCGTCGCCCTCGACCGCAACGGCGAGGAGATCCGCGAGGTCGCCAAGTGGTTCGCCGCGATGAAGGAGGCCGGCGAGGCCCCGGCCGGCGCGACGGCCACCGCGATGGAGGGCGACGCGCTGGCGCTGCCGTTCCCCGACGACTCCTTCGACGTCGTGATCATCTCCGAGGTCATGGAGCACATCCCCGACGACAAGGGCGTGCTCGCCGAGATGGTCCGCGTGCTCAAGCCCGGCGGCCGGATCGCCATCACCGTGCCCCGCTACGGCCCCGAGAAGATCTGCTGGGCGCTCAGCGACGCGTACCACGAGGTCGAGGGCGGCCACATCCGCATCTACAAGGCCGACGAGCTGCTCGGCAAGATGGAGGCGGCGGGCCTCAAGCCGTACGGCACCCACCACGCCCACGGCCTGCACTCGCCGTACTGGTGGCTCAAGTGCGCCTTCGGCGTCGACAACGACAAGGCGCTGCCGGTCCGCGCGTACCACAAGCTGCTGGTCTGGGACATCATGAAGAAGCCCCTCGCCACCCGCCTCGCCGAGCAGGCCCTCAACCCGGTCATCGGCAAGAGCTTCGTGGCGTACGCGACCAAGCCCCACCTCCCCGTCGACGCCGCCGGCGCGGCCAAGTGAGCACTCCCGGACGTACCGAACACCTGGTCCTGCCGGGTGTCCTGACGGCCGAACAGGCCGTCGAGACCGTCGCGGGCATCCTCGCCGTCCAGCGCGAGGACGGCGCCATACCCTGGTTCCGCGGCCACCACCTGGACCCGTGGGACCACACCGAGGCCGCCATGGCCCTGGACGCGGCCGGCGAACACGACGCCGCCGCCCGCGCCTACGAGTGGCTCGCCCGGCACCAGAACGCCGACGGCTCCTGGTACGCCGCCTACGCCGACCGCCCCGAGGGCGTGGACACCGCCGAACCCCAGGACGCGGGCAAGGAGTCCAACTTCACCGCGTACGTCGCCGTCGGCGTGTGGCACCACTACCTCGCCACCGGCGACGACGCCTTCGTCGACCGCATGTGGCCCTGCGTCTACGCGGCCGTCGAGTTCGTCCTCGGGCTCCAGCAGCCCGGCGGCGAGATCGGCTGGAAGCGCGAGGCCGACGGCACGGCCGTCAACGACGCGCTGCTCACCGGCTCCTCCTCCATCCACCAGGCCCTGCGCTGCGCCCTGGCCATCGCCGAGCACCGCGAGGAGCCCCAGCCGGACTGGGAGCTCGCCGCGGGCGCGCTCGCCCACGCGATCCGCCGCCACCCCGAGCGCTTCCTCGACAAGAGCCGCTACTCGATGGACTGGTACTACCCGGTCCTCGGCGGCGCCCTGACGGGAGCCGAGGCCAGGGAGCGGATCGACGGGCGCTGGGACGAGTTCGTGGTCCCCGGCCTCGGTGTGCGCTGCGTGCTGCCGAACCCGTGGGTCACCGGCGGCGAGAGCTGCGAACTGGCCCTCGCCCTCTGGGCGACGGGCGAGTCCGACCGGGCGCTGGAGATCCTGCGCGCCATCCGCCACCTGCGGGCGGAGAACGGCATGTACTGGACGGGCTACGTCTTCGAGGACCAGGCCGTCTGGCCGGTCGAGCAGACCACCTGGACGGCCGGTTCCCTGCTGCTGGCGGTCGCCGCCCTCGGCGGCGACGAGGCCACCACCGCCGTCTTCGGCGGCACCCGCCTGCCGTCGGGACTGGCCCCGGAGTGCTGCCGGTAGCCGGCCGACTGCGATGATCTTGGAGGGCCCGGCCGGTGCCGGGCCCTCCGTCATGCGGGCCCCCGGCCGGAGGCCCGCGCCGTCGACCGCTCTGGGGGGAGCACTGTGCGCATACCCGGAGGACGTCTACCGGGGCCGCACGGCGTACGTCATCGAGCCGGCGGAACTGAAGCCGCTGCCCCGCTGCTGAGGCCCCGCCCCGGCGGGCTCACTGCCCGCCCGGGGTCACCAGGCCCGACTCGTACGCGGCGATGACGAGTTGGGCGCGGTCGCGGGCGTGGAGCTTCGTCATCGCGCGGTTCACGTGCGTCTTCGCCGTCATCGGGGTGATCACCATGCGGGCGGCGATCTCGTCGTTCGACAGGCCCCGCGCCACCAGCTCCACCGCCTCCCGCTCGCGGTTCGTCAGCTCCGCCAGGCCCGCCGGACCCGCCCCGGCGGGCGGTGCCGGCGGCCGGGCCACGTATCGGTCGATCAGCTTGCGCGTGATCGACGGCGCCAGCAGCGCGTCGCCGCGCGCCGCCACCCGCACCGCGTGCAGCAGGTCGTCCGGCACGATGTCCTTCACCAGGAACCCGGCCGCGCCGGCGCGCAGCGCCTCGAAGACGTACTCGTCGAAGCCGTAGTTGGTCAGGATCACCACCCGCACCCCCGCCAGGGCCGGGTCCGCGGCGATCCGCCGGGTCGTCTCGATGCCGTCCATCACCGGCATCTGCACGTCCACCAGCGCGATGTCCGGACGGTGCTCCGCGGCCAGGGCCAGCCCCTCGCGCCCGTCGCCCGCCTCCGCCACCACCTCGATGTCGTCCTCCAGCCCGAGGAGCGCGCGGAACCCGCTGCGGATCAGCGGCTGGTCGTCCACCAGCAGCACCCGGATCACGAGGCACGCTCCACCGGCAGCTCCGCCTCCACGGTGAAGCCGCCCCCGCCGCGCGGCTCCGCCCGGAGGCTGCCGCCGAGGGCGGTGACCCGCTCCCGCATGCCGAGCAGCCCCGTGCCGGGCACCGGGGCGGCCTCCGGGGTGGCCCGGCCGTCGTCGTCCACGCGCACCGCCAGCGCGTCCGGGCGGTGGACGATGCGCACCGAGGCCGTGCCGGCCGCCGCGTGCCGGGCCACGTTGGTGAGGGACTCCTGGACGATCCGGTAGACCGTACGCTCCACCGCCGCCGGCACGTCCCGCGGCTGCCCCTCGACCGTCAGGCGCGCCTCCAGGCCGAACGTACGGGCGCCCTCCACCAGCTCCGGCACGTGCGCCAGGCCGCGCGGCGGGGCGGTGTCGTCGTCGCGCAGCGCCTCCAGCGTGGCCCGCAGCTCCCGGTTCGCCTCGCGCCCGGCCTCCTGGATGGCCAGCAGCGCCTCCGGCACCGGCTCGCCGCGCTTGCGCGCCACGTGCACCGCCACCTCGGCCTGCAGCTTCACGATCGAGATCTGGTGGGTCAGCGAGTCGTGCAGCTCCCGCGCGATGCGCAGCCGCTCCTCGTCCGCCCGCCGGCGCGCGGTCTCCTCCCGGGTCCGCTCCGCCTCCTCGGCCCGCGCCTCCGCCTGCCGCAGCGCCTCGCCGGCGGCCGCGGCCGCGATCAGCCAGGCCAGCTCCAGTGCCCCGCGGGCCCGCGCGAAGGCCTCACCCGTGCCGTGCAGGCCGGAGGCCAGGGCAGCGAGCGGGAGGGCGGCCAGCATGGCCAGGCTCGCGACGGCCGTGGCCCGCCGGTGCCCGGCCCGGACGGCCGCGTACACCGCGACCAGGAAGCCGACCACCGCCACGTCGAAGCCGGCGGCCTGGTACCCGACCGCACACAGCCCGGTGGTCGCGAGAACGGCCACCGGTGCCCGGCGGCGGGCGGCCAGGGCCAGTCCGCCACCCGCGAGCAGCAGGTAGCCGAGCAGGCCGCTGCCGTCGGCGGCGTGCCCGCCCGACAGCCCGGTCACCAGCAGCGCCGCCGCCACCCCGGCGGCCACGCCCCAGTCCGCGACGACGGCCGGCACCCGCACCCCACCTGTCCTCATGGCCGCACCCTAGCCCCGGGCCGCCGGGCGGCGAGTCGTGCCCGAGGACGAGGAACGGCTACCGCGGGCGCGGTACTCGGCCGGCCGCTGCCGCCGGCGCGGCAGCGCGAAGTGACCGCGCCCGTGGGACGCGCCGGGGGAGGGGCCGTCGGCACGATCGGTCTGGACGCGGCCCCGCTCCGGGGCCGCGACGACGTGGAGGAGGAACCGGGATGAACGCGTCGGGAGAACTGGTGATCGCCGTGGCCGGCGGGGCGATCGGGGACGGGCGGACCGGGTCCGTGGTCGCCGGGATCGTGGCGCTCGCCGCAGTGGGCCTGGGCGCCCTGGCCCGGGCCAGGGCGAAGGGCCGGCTCGGCCGCGGCCCCTGGCCGGCCGGCGGTACGGCGGCCCTGGCGGCCGCCCTGCTCGCCGTGGCCCTGGGCGTCCTCCACCTGGCCACGTCGACCGGCGGCTTCGGCACGGGCAACGGCCGCGCCGGCGCCATCGTGGCCATCCTCCTGGGCCTGCTGGGGGCGGGCCTGGGGTGGCGGGCCCGCACGGCCGGGCCGGCAGGGTCCGGGAGCCGCTGAGCCCGCCGCGAGCGGGCCGGCGCACCGCCCTGGCCCCGCGCCGGGCAGCGCACCGGCGTGCCGGCCGCGGACGCCCGTGCTGCCCACGGTGCGGGTGCGGTGCGGGTGCGGGTGCGGGTGCCGGGCAGGGCTAGGCGCGGCATGCTGGTGGGGTGCGCGAGCGCTTGGGGGGCCGGCGGGTTCCCCCGGCGTACGTGGCCGCGGGGCGGCGGGCGGTGCGGGTTGCGCTGGTCGCCATCTCCGGCTTCTACCTCTTCCTGTACGGCTTCGGCTGGGCCACCGCCGCCACCTACGCGCTGTTCTCCTCGGTCGCTCTGGCCGGCCTCTCCCGCATCCCCGGCACGGGCCGGCAGCGGGCCGCCGTGGTGCTGCGGGCGGTGCCGGTGTGCTGGGCGCTGGTCGTCGTGGGCACCTACCTGTCCGTACGGACCTGGAGCGCCGTGACCGGGATGCTCGTCATCGGCTTCGTGCTGGCCTTCGCCGCGATCGGCGGGCCGCGCCTGGCGGGAGCCGGGCCCGGGCTCCAGCTGCTGTACATCCTGCCGTCGTTCCCGCCGTACGATCCCGGCTCCCTCGGGGAGCGGCTCATCGGCACCACCGCCGGGCTGGCCCTGCTGGTGCTGGCCGAGGCGTTCCTCGTCCCCGAGCCGCCGCCGCCCTCCTACCGCGAACTGGCCGCGCGGGCCGCGGAGACCGCCGCCCGCCTCGCCCGCGAGGCGGCCGGTCCGACGGGCGCGGTCCCGGCCGGCGAGGTGCCGGCCGCGCACCGGGCGACCAGGGCGCTGCGGCCCCTGGAGGTGCCGGAGGCGGACCGTCCGGCCGGGCCGGGCGTACGGGAGCGGGGCCTCGCGCACACCGGGCTCGCGGCGCGCACGCTGCTCACCCGGCTGCTCGCCCTGCCGGCCGGGGCACGGGCGCCCGGCGACGCGGAGGTGCTGGAGGCCGTCGCCCGGCTGGCCGAGCGGACCGCCGGGCTCCTGCGGGAGCCGGGGACCGACACGGCCGAGGCGTACGGGGCGCTGGCCGCCGCCCGCGCCCGGCTGGCCGGGGCCGCGCCGGGCCACGCGCCGCCCGCCGTGCTGCGCCGGCAGGCCGCCGTACTGGAGGTGGCGGACGCCGCGCTGGCGATGGGCACGGCCGCCGGGCTCGCCGTACGGGGGCGGGCCGAGGTGCCGCAGGGGGCGGCGGGCCGGTTCTGGTACGCCGGGCTGCGGGCGCCCGTGCTGTGGTGGCACCGGGTCCAGGGGCACGCCGGGCGGCGCTCGGTGTTCTTCCAGAACGCGGTGCGGCTCTCCCTCGCGCTCGCCGCGGCCCGGCTGGTCGCCGGCCTGGACACCCTGCCGCACGGCTTCTGGGCGATGCTGGCCACCCTGAGCCTGACCCGCACCACGGTGGGCGACACCTGGAGCACGATCCGGGTCGCGCTGGCCGGCACCTTCGCCGGAGCGCTGTTCACCGCCGGGCTGCTGGTGCTGGGCGGCTCGCACACCGTCGTGTACGCGGTGGTGCTGCCGCTGTGGATGCTGTTCGCGTTCACCGTGGGGCCGGTGAAGGGCGTGGGGTGGGCGCAGGGGCTGTTCACCGTGCTGGTGGCGATGGTCTTCGCCCAACTGGACCCGGCGACCTGGCAGCTGGCCGAGTTCCGGGTGCTGGACGTGCTCATCGGCAGTGCGATCGGTGCCGTGTTCGGCCTGCTGGCCTGGCCCCGCGGCGCGCAGACCGAGCTGCGGCTCGCGGGGGCCGGGCTGCTGCGGAGGGCGGCCGAGACCGTGGTCGCGACCAGCGCGTCGGTCGCGACGGGCGGCGCCCCGCCGCCGGCGGACGGCCCCGCCACGTACCCCTCGCTGCGGCACGCCCTGGTCCTGGCCGAGTCGGCGTACGCGCAGTTCCAGAGCGAGCCGGTCCGCTTCGGGGGCGAGGCGGCCGGGGCGGGGCCGGCGGGTGGCGCGGCCGGCGCCCGGGGAACGGGAACCGCCACCGCCCACGCGCGATCCGCCACCGCCACCGGGCCCGGTGACGGCGGGTCCGGTGACGGCGAGTCGGGGGGCGGCGGGTCCGGTGGCAGCGGCGCGGGTGACGGCAGGTCGGGTGACGGCAGGTCGGGTGACGGCGGGTCGGAGTCCGGCGGCACAACGGCCGGCGTGACGACGCCCGACGGCTCCGCAGCCGACGGCGCAGCGGCGGGCCGGCGCGACGACGGCCACGGTTCACGTCGGCCGGCGACGGACTGGCAGGCCGTCCTGATGGCGGGTCACCACACCCTCTGGGGCGCGGACCGCCTCGCGCTGCCGCCCGCACCGGCGGCACCCCTCGGCCCCGAGGCCGCCGCCGCGCTGTCCCGCCTGGGGGACCGGGTCGCCGGGCGCATGCTGCTGGTCTCGGCCCGGCTGGACCCGGACGGCGACCCGGCGGGGGTGCCGCCCGTACCGCTCCGGGACCCGGGCTTCGCCGGGTTCTCCGCGGAGCCGCCGGACGCGGCCCGCCCGTACTACGCGACCGCCTCGTGGCTGGACGCGCTGATGGAGGACCTGGAGCGGATCACGGCTCCGGCGGGGAAGTCCGCGCCGCCGGAGCCGGAGACCTCGTGAGCGCCGGTCCGCTGATCAGAAACGACGGCCCAGCCAGCGGGCCAGGGTGTGGCCGACGAGGAGGTACACGACGGCGGCGAGGCCGTACCCCGCGACCACCCGGGCCCACTCGCGGTCGAAGGTGAACAGGTCGTACGACCAGCCGGCGAGCCAGGTGGCGGTGTCGTGCGTCCACTGCACCAGGTCGTTGGCCCGGTTCGCGCCGAGCAGGTAGAAGACGATCCACAGGACGATGACGAAGGCGAAGACGTCGGCGACGACGGCGACGATCCGTGCGGCCGTCGTGCCGGCTCCGCGTTGCGCGGTGTGTGCTGGCATGAGCCGCGTATTGCCGCAACCGCGGGGCCGAAACCCCCTCTTACGGCCGTACGCCGGGGCCCGCCGGGTGGCGGGGGTGGGCCGGGCGGGTGACGCTGCCGGTGGTGCGGCACCCCCGTGCGGCGCCGGTGAGCACCGTGTGATCCCGGAGGTTTCGACGTGCCCGAATCCAGAACCGCCTCGATCCGCCGCGGCTTCGTGGCGCTGCTCCTGTCCTGCGCCCTCCTGACGGGCGCGACCGCGTGCGGCGGCGACGACGAAGCGGCTGCGGTGGTCTCGCCGTCGAGCTCGGTGGAGCAGCAGAAGTTCGCCAAGACCCGGTTCGTCGCGAACGCGGGCCTGGCGGCCGGGGCCACCTACCAGTGGATCATCAAGCCGTACCGCGAGGGCAAGTTCAAGGAGGGCGCGGACGGGCGCAGGTTCGCGCTGGTCAAGGCGGGCCTGGCGGGCGCGTTCACGTACAACCGCCTGAAGGCGGCCGTGAACAACGCCAAGGCCGACCCGCTGCTGTCGAAGGCCGTCGCACCGCTGACGGCCGGCATCGAATCGCTGAAGGACCTCGGCACGAAGCTCCGCAAGGGCGAGGCCACCGAGGCCGACATCGGCAGCTTCCAGCAGGTCATCGACAACGTGAAGTCGGCGGGCGCGAGCGTCGGCGCCGAGGTCAGGGAGAAGGTACCGAGCGCCTCGGAACTCGGCGGCTGACGCCCGTACGCGGGTCAGGTGTTGAGGTCCGCCAGGACGCGCAGGGTGTGGGGGTCCGGGGCCGTGACCAGGAGGTCGGTGACCGGGCCCTTGCGCCAGAGGTCGAGGCGTTCGGCGATGCGCTCGCGCGGACCGACCAGGGAGATCTCGTCGGCGAAGGCGTCCGGTACGGCGAGCACCGCCTCCTCCTTGCGGCCGGCCAGGAACAGCTCCTGGATGCGCCGGGCCTCCGCCTCGTACCCCATGCGGGCCATCAGGTCCGCGTGGAAGTTGCGCGCCGCGTGGCCCATGCCGCCGATGTAGAAGCCCAGCATCGCCTTCACCGGCAGCAGACCCTCCGCCACGTCGTCGCAGACCCTGGCCCGGGCCATCGGGGCGATCATGAAGCCCTCCGGCAGGCCGGTGAGGGAGGCCTGGTAGACGTCCGTGCGGGTGGGCGACCAGTAGAGCGGGAGCCAGCCGTCCGCGATGCGGGTGGTCTGGGCGATGTTCTTCGGCCCCTCGGCGCCCAGCAGGACCGGCAGGTCCGCCCGCAGCGGGTGGGTGATGGGCTTCAGGGGCTTGCCGAGGCCGGTGCCGTCCCGGCCCGTGTACGGGTGGGTGTGGAAGCTGCCGTCCAGGGCGACCGGCGCCTCCCTGCGCAGCACCTGCCGGATCACGTCCACGTACTCGCGGGTGGCGGTCAGCGGGCTGCGCGGGAAGGGCCGCCCGTACCACCCCTCCACCACCTGGGGCCCGGACAGGCCGAGCCCGAGCATCATCCGGCCGCCGGAGAGGTGGTCCAGGGTGAGGGCGTGCATCGCGGTGGCCGTGGGGGTGCGGGCCGCCATCTGTGCGATGGCCGTGCCCAGCCTGATCCGGGAGGTGTGGGCGGCGATCCAGGTCAGCGGGGTGAAGGCGTCCGACCCCCAGGCCTCGGCGGTCCAGACCGAGTCGTAGCCGAGCCGCTCGGCCTCGACGGCCAGGTCGAGGTGGGCGGGGCTGGGGCCGCGCCCCCAGTAGCCGAGTGCGAGTCCGAGGCGCATGAGCTGTCCGTCCCCTCCGCGTAGCCGGTCGTCCCGTTCCCGCCCCCATTTCTGACGGGTCGTCAGCGGACTGTAGGGCAACGGCCCCCCACCCGGAAGGGCGGGGGGCCGTCGGCCGTACGGAGCTGCGCGCGGATCGGCAGCGGTCCTCTCGCGGATCAGCCGCGCTGGATCCCCGAGGTGTCCTGGAGGACGCCGCGGCGGCCGTCCTGCGTCTGCGCCACGAGCGAGGCGCCGCGCTGGTCCACGGCCAGGTACCAGGTGCCGGGGGCGAGTTCGGCGATCGGGGCCTGGGAGCCGTCCTCCGCGAACAGCGGCCGCGCGACCGGCACCGCGAACCAGAAGGCCGCGAACTCGGCCGCCGGGGCCTGCTGCTGGCCGAGGCCCTGCCCCTGGTCCTGCGGGGCGCCGTGCTGGGCGCCGATGTGCGGGTCGCCGGCCGGGCCCGCCTGGTGCTGCTCCGGACCGGGCTGGCCGCCGTACGGAGCGCCCTGCTGGCCGCCGTACGAGGGCTGGCCCGGGTACCCGTACCCGCCCTGCTGACCCGGCTGGCCGCCGAACGGCTGGGCCGGCTGCGCCGACGGGGCCGGCAGCAGCGCACCCTTGAGGGCGGGGACCTGCGCGCCGAAGACGGCGACACCGGCGAGCGCCAGGTTGCCGACGAACGCGATCACCGCACCCGCACCGAGGTCCGCGTTGCCGACCAGCAGCGCCCACAGCGAGGACCACAGCGCGGCCACGGCCAGCACCGTGCCCCAGTTCTCCAGGGAGAGTCCGGCGAGCTTCGGTGCGCTCGGCACGGCACGGCTCGCGACGATCAGGCCCGCTCCGATCAGCCCGGTCAGGAAGACGGCCGGGAGGACGATCCCGAGCCGGTCGGTGTCCCATGCGCTCGGCAGGTCGACCGCGGCACAGAAGCGGTCGGAAACCGCCCCGCAGTCGACGGAGTAGAAGTCGAGGAACGAGGCGATGAACAGCAGCACCGCTGCTCCGATCACCACGCCGTCGCCTCGAGTGAGGGAGCGGATGTTCACTTGGATGTCCTTCTCGGTCTCGGTCGTCTCGTGGTGCCACGGCCGCGTGTGAGGGTGCGGTCAGGTCCGGGGCGGGCGGGCACCATCGTACGGAGCCACCCGGGCCCGGTGGCTCCCGGGTCGAGAAGGCCGGGGCTCGGACGGCTCCGTTCCAGCCCTACCCGCCGAGGAAGCCGACGATGCCGTCCGCGATGCCCTGCGCCGCCTTCTGCCGCCAGTCCTGGCTCATCAGCAGCGCCGCGTCCTTGGCGTCACGCATGTTGCCGCATTCGATGAACACCTTGGGCCGCTTTGACAGGTTGAGGCCGCCGAGGTCGTCGCGGACCACCAGACCGGTGCCGCCGCCGACGTAGTTGGAGGGGCCGAGTCCCGTGGTGCGGGCGAAGTTGCCCGCGATGCGGGTGCCGAGGTCGCGGGAGGGCCCGACGATCGCCGAGGTGTCCGCCGCGCCGCCGCTGACCCGGGCCGGCAGGATCACGTGGAAGCCGCGGCTGCCGGCCGAGACGCCGTCCGCGTGGATGGAGACCACGGCGTCGGCCGCCGCCTCGTTGCCGATCCGCGCCCGCTCGTCGATGCAGGGGCCGAAGGGCCGGTCCGCGGTGTGGGTGAGGACGACCGTGGCGCCCTGCTGCTCCAGCACCTCCCGCAGCCGCTTGGCCACGTCGAGCGTGAACTCGGCCTCCTTGTAGCCGGAGTTCGTGGTGGTGCCGGTGGTGTCGCACTCCTTGCGGCCGGTGCCGATGTCGACCTTCTGGTTGATCTCACGGGAGTGCTGGAAGTTGCCGGTGTTGTGCCCGGGGTCCACGACCACCGTCTTGCCGGCGAGCGGTCCGCGCGGGCGGGGGCTGGGGGCCCCGGTCGGCTCGCCGGGAGGCGGGGTGGGATCGCCGGCGTGGGCGTCCTGGGCCGGGGTCTCGACGGAACCGCCGGCCGCCGTGGACGCGGGCGGGGCGCTGTGCGCGTTCGGCTTGGCGTCGTTCGCGTGCGGCTGCTGCCCGGCGAGCGGGGCGGGCGTCCGCGGGGCGCCGCCGTTCCCGGTGAGTACGTTCACCAGCACCCAGCCCGCGAGGCAGGCCGGCGCCAGTGCGGCGGCGGCCACGACCAGGGTGGCGCGGCGTGCGAAGAAGGGGCGGCGGTCCGGGTCGACGGAGGACGCGGACTCCGGGGGCGGGGGGCTGTCGTCGTACGGCACGGGGCGCAGCCTAGTGCGGGGCGGGGCGGGCGCCCCCGGTCGTGCCGGGGGACGCGCCGCCAATAAGTCCGATTGTGTGACTTCTGGTGTGGTTCAGGGTGATTCGGGGTCGCCCGGGGCGGTTCGGGTCAGATCCCCTGGCCGGTGCGGCGCAGGACGCGGAGGGAGTCCGTCACGGACACCTCGGTGAAGGCGCCGGACTCCAGGGCCCGCAGGTAGATCCGGTAGGGCGCCTGGCCGCCGTCCGCCGGGTCCGGGAACACGTCGTGGATGACGAGGGTGCCGCCCTCGGCGACGTGCGGGGCCCAGCCCTCGTAGTCGCCGGTCGCGTGCTCGTCGGTGTGCCCGCCGTCGATGAAGACGAAGCCGAGCGGAGTGCCCCAGACCTTGGCGATCTGCGGGGACCGGCCCACGAGCGCGACCACGTGGTCCTCCAGGCCCGCCTTGTGCAGGGTGCGGCGGAAGGTCGGCAGCGTGTCCATGACCCCCAGCTCCGGGTCCACGACGGTCGGGTCGTGGTACTCCCAGCCCGGCTGCTGCTCCTCGCTGCCGCGGTGGTGGTCGACGGTGAGCGCGGTCAGGCCGTGCTCCCGGGCCACGTCGGCCAGCAGGATGGTCGAGCGCCCGCAGTACGTGCCGACCTCAAGGAGCGGGAGGCCCAGCCCTGCGGCGTGCGCGGCGGCCTCGTACAGGGCGAGGCCCTCCCCGGCCGGCATGAAGCCCTTGGCCGCCTCGAAGGCGGCGAGGATCTCGGGCTTGGGGGCCGTGGCCATGGTGCCTCCTGGCGGCGGGGTCGGGGTCCGGCGGTGCGGGTCCGGCTCTCGATGGGACCGCCGGTCGGCGGTCGTGGCGCCCCATGCTGCCCTACCGCCCGGTAGGGGAGGTAGGGAGGGGTCCGGGTCGGGCTGGGGCGGGGCCGGCCCGGGGCTGCGGGGCCGGTTGCCGCGGGGCCGCGGGGCGGGCTGCGGGCCGGGCCCCGCCGGTGTGTACTGGCGGCATGGCTTCCACGGGTTCCAGGGCCCCCACGGGCACCACGCGCTTCACCGGCTTCCCCCCGGAGGCGTTCGCCTTCTACGAAGGGCTGGCCGCCGACAACTCCAAGGAGTTCTGGTCGGCGCACAAGGAGACATACGAGACGGCCGTCCGCGAGCCGATGCTCGCGCTCGCCGCCGAGCTCGAAGCGGAGTTCGGCCCGGCGAAGGTCTTCCGCCCGTACCGCGACGTCCGCTTCTCCCACGACAAGTCCCCGTACAAGACCCAGCAGGGCGCCCACACCTCCCAGGGCTTCTACGTCGCCGTCGACGCCGACGGCCTGCTCGTCGCCGCCGGACTGCACAGCCCGACCGGCGAGCAGCTCACGCGCTACCGCGCCGCCGTGGACGCCGACGCGCCGGGCAAGGAGCTGGAGGCCGTCCTCGCGAAGCTGTCGAAGGCCGGGTTCGAGCTGGCGGGCGACCGGCTCAAGACCCGGCCGCGCGGCGTCGCCGCCGACCACCCCCGCCTCGACCTCCTCCGCTACCGCAGCCTCTACGCCCACCGCGGCTGGCCCCCGGACCCCTGGGTCGGGAGCAGGGAAGCCCTCAAGCAGGTGCGCACGTCGTGGCGGGCCCTGCGGCCCTTGACGGAGTGGTGCCGGACGCACGCGGGGGCGGGGGAGTAGGCCCGCCCTCACTCGACGCAGCATCGGCAACGCAGCTCCGGCGGCGCTCGGTTACGGTGCGCGGATGGAGATCGGGGAGTTGATCGGGACGGGGCGGACGGCGGATGTCTTCGCCCTCGGCAAGGACCGGGTGGTACGACGCTACCGCGACGGGGAGGACGCCACCGCCGAAGCGGCCGTGATGACCTACCTGGCCGAGCACGGGTATCCGGTACCGGCGGTGTGGCCGGGCACGACGGCCGGTGAGCTGGTGATGGAGCGGCTGTCGGGGCCGACGATGCGTGAGGCGCTGGTCGCGGGCACGCTCAGCGGCGAGCAGGCGGGCGGGTTGCTGGCCGATCTGCTGCTGCGGCTGCACGCCGTCCCGCCCCGGGTCGGTGCCGACCCCGCCCACCGCATCGTGCACCTGGACCTGCACCCGGAGAACGTCTTCCTCACCCCCGACGGCCCCGTGGTGATCGACTGGGCCACCGCCCAGGAGGGCCCTCCCGGCCTCGATACCGCGATGGCCGCGCTGATCCTCGCGCAGGCGGCGCTCACCATGCCGGCCGCCGCCGAGGTCGCCCGGACCGTCCTCCCGGCCCTGGTGCGCCAACTCGGCGGCACCGACGGCATGCTGCTGCCCGAGGCCCGGGCCCGGCGGGCCGCCAATCCGACCCTCACCCAGGAGGAGACCGCCGCCCTCGACGAGGCGGTCGCGCTGATCCTGGCGGCCGGAGCCGACGCCCGGGAGAGCGTCCTCCGGTAGGAGGCGAGCCGGCCGTCTCTACCGGCGGACGCTCTTGCCGTCGCACTCGAACCACACCGTCTTGCCGGTGGGTCCGGGCTCCGACCCCCACCGGTCGGTGACGGCGTCCACGATCCGCAGCCCCCGGCCGTGCTCGGCCGCCTCGTCGTACGGGACGAGGGGGCGGGCGGGGCGCGGGTCCCCGTCGGAGACCTCGATGCGCAGCCCCTCCGGCCGCCGCAGGATGAGTACGGCGCAGTTCCGGTCCGGCACGTGCCGGACGACGTTGGCGACCAGCTCGGTCAGCGCCAGCTCGGCGGAGTCGGCCAGCTCGGGGAGCTCCCAACGCGTGAGGAACAGGCGCAGGATGCGGCGCATGTGACCGGCCGAGTGCTCACCGACGGTGAAGTCCATGCGGTAGTTGCCGCCGGATTCCGTCGGTGGGGCATCAGTTGCGTGATTCATGCCACCAGCGTGTGGAGGGGTGGTTACGCTCGGCTACGACCTGAACCGAACGCCACGCGGCGTGAGCTTGGGGGTGACCGCCTCATGGGCAACATCCGCGACCTCGATCCCAGTGCCTCGCCGCTGGACTACTACGGGTCGGAACTGCGGCGGCTGAGAGAGGACGCGGGGCTGAAGCAGGGTCAGTTGGGGTCCATCGTGTTCTGCACGGCGTCGCTGATCGGCCAGATCGAGACCGCGAAGAAGGTGCCTACCCGGGACTTCTCGGAGCGGGTGGATGCCGCCTTGGGGACGGGTGGGTTCTTCTCGCGGCTGGTGGCGCTCGTCTTGCGGAGCGAGCTGCCGACCTGGTTCCAACCGTTTGCGGCGATGGAAGCGAAGGCGTCGTACATCTCCACGTTCCAGTCGCAGGTGGTCTACGGGCTTTTGCAGACCGAGGACTACGCCCGAGCCCTTCTGCGTGTCGATTACGCCGACCGAGCGGACGAGCAGTTGGCGGCACGGCTGGAACGGCAGCGGATCCTGTTGCGCGAACACCCCCCGGTGCTCTGGGTGGTCCTGGATGAGGCTCTGCTGCACAGGCGAGTCGGAAGCCGCGAAATCATGCGAAACCAACTGAAGCACCTGTTGGGTTACGCGGAGCAACCATGGGTGGAGGTCCAGATCCTGCCGCTGACGGTCGGCGAGCACACGGGGATGATGGGATCGTTCACACTCCTGCGCTTCGAGGACGACCCGGATCTCTTCTATGCGGAGCGGTATGACTCGGGTCAGATGACCGCCAATCCGCAAGTGATCAGGGAGCGTTCGGTCGGATACGCTCGTTTGCAAGCCACGGCCCTGTCTCCCGAGGACTCGGCGGCGCTGATCGCTCGCGTGATGGAGGAACGTTATGGGGACCAGCCTTCAGCTGACGGACGTGCAGTGGCGTAAGTCGTCCTACAGCGGTACCAGCGGCGGTGAATGCGTCGAGTGCGCCCCCCTCGGCGCCGCCGCTTGGCGTAAGTCGTCCTACAGCGGCACGACCGGCGGCGAATGCGTAGAGGTCGCCGCGCACAGCGAACTGGTCGCCATCCGCGACTCCAAGAACCCCGAAGGCCCCGCCTTCACCGTGGGAACCACCGCGTTCGCCGCCTTCGTCTCCAGCCTCTGACGGAGGCTGGGGGTAAAACGGGGGCATGCGACCGATAACAGGGCCCGGCCCGGCGGTAGTTGGTGCCTACCGACTGCTCGCCGAGCTGGGGCAAGGGGGGATGGGGCGGGTCCTGCTCGGCGCCGCCCCCGACGGCCGGCTGGTGGCCGTGAAGCAGATCCACGCCGAGTACGCCGACGAGGACGGCTTCCGGGCCCGGTTCCGGCGGGAGGTGGACGCCTCCCGGAAGGTGTCCGGCGCCTGCACCGCGCCCGTCGTGGACGCCGATCCGGACGCCGAGACCCCCTGGCTGGCCTCGGTGTTCGTGCCCGGGCCCCCGCTGAGCGACGCCCTGGACGCCTGCGGCGGGACCCTGCCCGAGGACGCCGTACGGCGACTCGCCGCCGGGCTGGCCACCGCGCTCGCCGACATCCACCGCGCCGGCCTGGTGCACCGGGACCTCAAGCCCTCCAACGTGCTGCTCGCGGAGGACGGCGTACGCGTCATCGACTTCGGCATCGCGCGCGCCGTGGAGGGCGCCACCCGGATCACGCACACCGGGTCGCTGATCGGCTCGCCGTCGTTCATGGCTCCCGAGCAGGCCCTGGGGCAACAGGTCACGCCGGCCGCCGACGTGTTCGCCTTCGGCTCCACGCTGGTCGCGGCCGCGACCGGGCGGCCGCCGTTCGCCGCCGAGTCCGTACCCCGCCTGCTGCACGAGATCGTGCACGCGGAGCCCGACCTGACCGGCGTACCGGCCGGGCTGCGCGCCGTCGTCGAGCCCTGCCTCGCGAAGGACCCGGCCGCGCGGCCCACCCCTGAGCAGCTGCTCGCCCTGATCGGGCCGGTCGCGCCGACGGCCCGGCCCTGGCCGGGGGCCGTGATGAGGCTGATCTTCGCCCAGCGGAACGACGTGGAGGAGGCGGCCACCTCCGTGCCGTTCGCCGTGGCCCCTCCCGTGCCCCGGCCCAAGCGGATGTGGCCGCGGGTGGTGGTGACGACCGCCGCGCTGGCCGCCGTGTACTTCGCGACCACCGGCCGGCCGGCCGTGGTGTGGCTGTACTACCTGGCCTTCCCCGACGGCAAGCCGCTGTCGCGGGTCGAGGACCTGTACAAGGCGCGGGCGAGGACCTGTTACGACATCCGCGACGAGGTCCGGATGCCGTCCGGCTTCGAGGTGGACAACTTCGACGGGGTCATCCTGGACGCGGCGGAGATCGTGCACCCGGGGGAGTGCACGTGGAAGAGGGACAACGGTGACATGATCACCGTCACCTGGCAGGTGCACGCGACCTCCAGGTCCTTCGGAACGGGCGCGGAGAAGGCCGCCCAGGACCATGAGGCGGACCTTCCGGAGGCGGACGACCGGCGCGAGGCCGACCTCGACTTCGCCGACGAGGCCCAGTGGCTCTCCCCGACGACCACCAACAACTACACCTGCCGCCTGTCGCTGCGGGACGTGAACCTGCGGATGACCGTCGGGGTGAGCGGTCCCGCGTACGCCACGACGGACGCCTGCGAGGCGGAGGCCGTGAAGGCGGCCGGGGCCGCCATCAAGATCGTGGAGAAGAAGTGAGAGAGCTCAGGGCGGCCGATCCGGTCGCGGTGGGTCCGTACCGGCTGCTCGCCGAGCTCGGGCGCGGCGGCATGGGGCGGGTGCTGCTGGGGGCCGGGCCGGACGGGCGGCTGGCCGCGGTCAAGCAGGTGCACGCGCGGATCGCGTCGGACGAGGAGTTCCGGGCCCGGTTCCGCCGCGAGGTCGCCGCCTCGCGGCGGGTGTCCGGGGCCTTCACGGCCGCCGTGACCGACGCCGACACCGAGGCGGAGACGCCGTGGCTGGCCTCGGTGTTCGTGACCGGGCCCTCGCTCGGCACCGTGGTCGACCGGACCGGCCCGCTGCCGGAGGAGACCGTACGGCGGATCGCCGCCGGTCTGGCCACCGCCCTGGTGGAGATCCACCGGGCGGGGCTGGTGCACCGGGACCTCAAGCCGGACAACGTGCTGATCGCCGAGGACGGCGTACGTGTCATCGACTTCGGCATCGCCCGGGCCGCCGAGGGCGCCGGGGCCACCGAGCTGACGGAGAGCGGGGTGGTCGTCGGCTCGCCCGCCTTCATGTCTCCGGAGCAGGCCGAGGCCAAGGAACTGACGGCGGCGAGCGACGTCTTCTCGTTCGGCTCGGTGCTCGCCATGGCCGCCACCGGGCGGAGTCCGTTCGCGCGCGAGTCCACGCTCATGACGCTGTACGACCTGGTGCACGCCGAGCCGGACCTGTCGGCCGTGCCGGACGGACTGCGGGAGGTGGTCGCGGCCTGCCTGGCCAAGGACCCGGCCGAACGGCCGTACCCTGAGCGGCTGCTGGAGCTCCTCGGACCGGTGGCGCCCGGGGGCGGCGGGCAGTGGCCGGACGCGGTGCGCGGGCTGATCGCCGAGCAGCAGGCGGAGGTCGAGCGGGTGCTGGGGGCGCCGGAGCGGACCGTGCTCGACCTGGCGAGCCGGCCCGTGGCCGGCGGGACCGGGGCGTGGGCGGAGCCCACGGTGGCGACCACCGCGGTCGACGCCGTGGCCGCGGGCGGCGACGATCCCGTGCGGCGCCGGATCCTGCGACTGCTGGTGGCGGCGTCCGTGGTCGTCGTGGCGGGCATGATCGCCGGGCTCGTGTACACCCTGTGGCCCGAGGAGGAGGGACCGAAGGGCGACGTCTACGCCATCGCGCCGACCTGCGAGGAGATGGTGGACGACCTGCCGCTGCCGACGGCGGACCGTCAGGAGAAGCACGACATCGGCAGCAGCGTCGTGAGGTCGGATTACGGCGGCTGTGTGTACGGCGCCACCGAGGACGAGGAACACGCGTACGTGAGCTGGTGGCTGTACGGACCCGGCAAGTCGGCCACCGGACCACAGCCGAGCGCGACGGCCGGGCTCGCCCCGGGAGCGGCGGCCGCGAAGGCGGCGCTGGCGGAGACCGTGAAGAAGGTCGAGGGCACGGCCGGACCCGGACCGGGTGAGGAGTCGTACTGGGGCGCCGCATGGCGGGACACCGGCACGGGCTGCCGGCTGGACCTGCGCGACGGAAACCTGACGGTGACGATCAGACTCAGCGAACCGGAACACCCGGCGGACAGGTGCAAGCGAGAGGCGGAGAAGATCGCGGACGCGGTGCTGTTCGCGATGCCGCACTGACCGCCGACAGGGGCAGGGCCGGCATCCCCCGGGCCGGCGGGCGGGATCGTCGCCAACGGGGAGACCATGGCCCGGCACCGCCTGGAACTGCCGTTCGGCTGCGTGTCGAGCCCCGCCGCCTGACCTTGGTCCGACCGGCTGGACGTACCGGTGGTTCGTGCCTGGGTGCTCCGTGCGGCCGCGGCGTCGAGGTTATGAAGGGAATCGAACGGAATCGGATGAAAGTTCTCCATCCGGTCATTCCCACACATCAACCTCAGGAGTCGCATAATGCGCCCCATCAGAGCGGCCTGCCTCGGCACGGCCACGCTGGCCACCCTCCTCGCCTGCACCTCCGTCGCGACCGCCGTGACGGACCCCGGTTCCGCCCAGGGCGGCGGCGGGGAGAGAGGCCGGACCATCACACTCACGGCCGAGGTGGCGCAGGTGACCCGCTTCCCCGTCAGCTCCACCCCCGGCGTCATCTCGCAGGGCGATACGGTCGTCGTCCGCTCGGACCTCTTCGACGAGGCGCACAACAAGGTCGGCGAGACCCACGGCAGCTGCGCCACCACCCGGGGCGGCGCCGATGAAGCGGAGCAGTGCCTCGTGACCTACGTCCTCCCGGACGGCCAGATCACCACGCAGGGGGTGTACTTCAACTACATCGACCAGGGTCCCTTCGACAGCGCGATCACCGGCGGCGCCGGGGACTACGAGAAGGCGCGCGGCTCGGTCCACTCCGACACGATCGCCACGACCCCCAAGGTCGTGAGGCGCTTCACGATCACCCTCTACTGACGGACCCCGACGCCTGCCTGACCCCGGAATCGGCATGAGCGGCATCTCGGGGAGGTGGCCGGATGGCGGCATCCCCTGGGCCGGTCTGAGGGATCTGGACGTATCTGGGGTTGTCCGCCGACCGAGGGTTTCCGGGCCGGGGCACCCTGTCAAGGGCGCTCCTTCGTCGCGTCGCCTGCGGCGATTCCACTTCGTTCCACCCTTGACAGGGCACCCCGGCCCGGAAGGCAAAGCCCTCGGCGGACACCCCCAGGAAAGACGCCCAGGGGGACTTCCCAGGTCAGTCGGTACCGGGTGCGTGACGCGGCAGCGAGGCCCGGCCCCCGCCCCGAGGGGCGGACGCGTCAGCGTCCGTAGGCCCCCCGCCCGTCTCAGCGACTTCCGGGCCGCCGGTGCCCCTTCATAAGCCGCCCCAAATCGCTACGCGCTCCTGCCTCACGGCGGCGAACGGCCGTCTGGGGCCGGACATAGGCCGCCAGCGATCGCATGTGCTTCTCCCGCCACGCGACGACCGGCCGGGTCCTGTCGGTGGGACGAGACCCGTCCACGGCGGCCGCGTGCTGCTCTCGCTCGGCGGCCGGCCGTCTCCTCCCGCCAGTTGCGGGAAATGGACACTGGATCCGGGTCATCCCCGACGCCCGTCCCTTCTCACGTCCCTTCCCGGCCCAAAACGGCCGTTCGCCGCCGTGAGGCAGGAGCGCGTAGCGATCGTGGGCGGCTTATGAAGGGGCACGGGCGGCCCGGAGGCCGCTATGCCGAGTGGTGGGCCTACGGACGGTGGTGCGTCCGCCCCGTGGGGCGGGGCTGCACCCCGACACCGGGATGCGCACCCGGTACCGGAATGCATGAGGTGTCCCCTGGGCGTCTTTTCTGGGGTTGTCCGCCGAGGTCTTTGCCTTCCGGGCCGGGGTGCCCTGTCAAGGGTGGAACGAAGTGGAATCGCCGCAGGCGACGCGGAGCGCAGCGGAGCGCCCTTGACAGGGTGCCCCGGCCCGGAAACCCTCGGTCGGCGGACGGCCCCAGACCGGCGCCCTCCCTGAGGCGGGCCCAGGTGATGCTGCCTTCCGGCGACCTCCCTGCCCTTGCCCGCGTGGTGCCGCCTTCCGGTCACCTCCCTGCCCTTGCCCGCGTGGTGCCGCCTTCCGGTCACCTCCCTGCCCTTGCCCGCGTGGTGCCGCCTTCCGGCGACCTCCCTGCCCTTGCCCGCGTGGTGCCGCCTTCCGGCGACCTCCCCGCCCCCGCCCGCGTGCTGCCGCCTTCCGGCCACCTCCCCGCCCCCGCCCCCCTGCTGCCGCCTTCCGCCCGCCTTCCCGGCACCCCCGGCCGGAATCACCCCCAACCCCAACCAACCTCGACCACCCCAACCAACCTCGACCCCACCTGACCTTCCGTCAGATTGGAACGTGTTCTACTCTGCCGCGCATGGGCATCGGAATCACGCAAGAGCAGCGGGAGTTGGCCGAGGCCGTGCGCGGCTGGGTGGGGCGGAACGTGCCTCCGGAGGAGGTGCGGAAGCTGCTCGACGCGCCGCCCGGCCCGCGGGACAGACCCGCGTACTGGGACGGGCTCGCCGCCCAGGGCCTGCTCGCCCCGCACCTTGAGGGCGGCACCCTGCTCGACCTGGCCGTCGTGGTGGAGGAGGCTGCGCGCGGGGCGTTGCCCGGGCCCTTCCTGCCGAGCGCGCTGGCCTCCGTACTCCTGGACCGGGCCGGCCACGCCGTACTGGCCGGGGAGCTGGCCGGCGGGACCCGGATCGGGGCCGTGGCGCTGGGCGCCGGGGCCATGACGGCCGTGGCCGTCGAGGGCGGCGGGCACCTGCTCGACGGCACCGCGCCCCCCGTCCTCGGTGCCGGCGAGGCCGACCTCGTGCTGCTGGCCGCCGAGGCGGCCCACGGCACCCTCTGGTTCGCCGTGGACGCGGCCTCCCTCGACGTACGGGTCCACGAGTCGGCCGATCCGACGCGGCCCACCGCCGAGGTGTCCGCCCACGGGGTGGAGGTGCCCGCGGGGCGGCTGCTCGCCGTGGATTCGGCCCTGGTGCGGGACCTGGCCTGCGTGCTGTTCGCGGCCGACGCCTGCGGCACGGCGGCCTGGGCGCTGCACACCGCCACCGAGTACGCCAAGGTGCGCGAGCAGTTCGGGCGCCCCATCGGGCAGTTCCAGGGGATCAAGCACCTGTGCGCGGACCTGCTCGTCCGTGTGGAGCAGGCCCGCGCACTGGCCTGGGACGCGGCGTCCGCGGCCGGCGAGGCGGAGCCGGTGCGCGGCCTGGTGGCCGCCCTGGCCGCCGGGACCGCGCTCGACGCCGCGTACTCGTGTGCCAAGGACTGCATCCAGGTGCTCGGCGGCATCGGTTTCACCTGGGAGCACGACGCCCACGTCTTCCTGCGCCGGGCGCTGGTCGCCCGCCAGCTGCTGGGGCCCGGGGACGGGCACCGGACGCGGGCCGTGCGGCTGGCCGCCGCGGGCGCGCGCCGGGAGCTGCGGCTGGAGCTGCCGGCCGAGGCGGAGGCGTACCGGGCGGCGGCGCGCGAGGTGGTGGCGGACGTGCGCGGGCTCGACCCGGCCGCCGTACGCCGGGTCCTCGCGCCCACCGGGTACGCGGCCCCGTACCTGCCCGCCCCCCACGGGCTGGGTGCCGGGCCGGTCCAGCAGCTCGCCGTGCAGCAGGAGATGCGGGAGGCGGGGGTGCGCGTGAGCGACCTCGGGATCGCCACCTGGGTCGTGCCCTCCCTGATCGCGTACGGGACGCCCGAGCAGCAGAAGCGGTTCCTGCTGCCGACGCTCCGCGGCGAGCTGTCCTGGTGCCAGCTCTTCTCGGAGCCGGGCGCCGGCTCCGACCTCGCCTCGCTGCGCACCCGGGCCGAGCGGGTCGAGGAGGGCTGGAAGGTCAACGGGCAGAAGGTGTGGACCAGCTCCGCGCACACCGCCGACTACGGCATCCTGCTCGCCCGCACCAACCCGGACGCGCCCAAGCACAAGGGGCTGAGCTACTTCGTCGTCGACATGAAGGACACCGTCGGCATCGACATCAGGCCCCTGAAGGAGATCACCGGCGAGGCCCTCTTCAACGAGGTGTACTTCGACGACGTGCTGCTCCCGGCCGACGCGGTGGTCGGCCGGGTGGACGACGGGTGGCGGGTCGCCCGCAACACCCTCGGCAACGAACGCGTCCACATGGCCGACCAGATGACCTTCGACGTCGGCCTGGAAGCGCTGATCTCGCGCGCCGGCGAGCTGGACGGCGCGTACCGGGCCCGGATCGGCGCGCTGGCCGCCGAGGCGCACGCCCTGGCCTGCATCGGGCTGCGCACCACCCTCCAGCAGGTGTCCGGCCTGGAGCCGGGCGCGGGTGCCTCCGTCCGCAAGCTCGTCCAGACGCCCCACCAGCAGCGGACCGCCGAGCTGGCGCTGGAGCTGCTGGGGCCGGCCGGCGCGGTGTGCGAGGGGGCGGGGGAGCGGGCGGTGCACGGGATGCTCATGTCCCGCTGCCTGACCATCGCCGGGGGCACCACCCAGGTCCAGCTGAACGTCGTCGCCGAGCGGATCCTCGGCCTCCCCAGGGACTAAGGGACTAAGGGACTAAGGGACTAGGAGTCACGTAAATGAAGGCGTACATCGTCGGTGTCGGGATGACGAAGTTCGAGAAGCCCGAGTCGCGGGACTGGCAGTACTGGGACATGGCGAAGGAGGCCGGATCCGCGGCGCTCGCGGACGCGGGGATCGGGTACGACCGGGTGCAGCAGGTGCCGGTCGGGTACTGCTTCCAGGCCTCGACCGCCGGCCAGCGGGCCGCGTACGAGCTGGGGCTGAGCGGGGTCCCGGTCTACAACGTGAACAACAACTGCGCGACCGGCTCGACGGCGCTGATGATGGCCCGGCAGTTCGTCGAGGGCGGGATCAGTGACTGCGTGCTGGCGCTCGGCTTCGAGAAGATGAAGAAGGGCGCGCTCGGGGGCGGGGCCGACGGCGGCGACTTCAAGACCTCGCCCGTGGCCCGGCACTACGGGATCATGGCGGCCGGGCACGGCTTCGAGATGTCCCCGCCCACCGCGCAGATCTTCGGCAACGCGGCGCGCGAGCACATGGACCGGTACGGGACGACCGAGGCGCAGCTCGCGGCCGTCGGCGCGAAGAACCACCGGCACTCGGCGAACAACCCCAACGCCCAGTTCCAGGACGTCTACACGGTCGAGGAGATCCTGGCTGCGAAGGAGATCCACCGGCCGCTGACCAAGCTCCAGTGCTCCCCGACCTCGGACGGGGCCGCGGCGGCGCTGGTCGTCTCGGAGCGGTTCGTGGTCGAACACGGGCTGCACGGCAAGGCGGTGGAGATCGCCGGGCACGCGATGGCCACGGACACGGCCGCCTCGTTCGACTCCGGCTCGTGCATCGACGTGGTCGGCCGGCCGATGTCCGAGGCCGCGGCCCGGCAGGCGTACGAGCGGTCCGGGCTCGGCATCGAGGACGTGGACGTGGTCGAGCTGCACGACTGCTTCTCGGTGAACGAACTGCTCACGTACGAGGCGCTGGGGATGTGCGGGGAGGGCAAGTCCGGGGAGCTGGTCGAGTCGGGCGCGACGACGTACGGCGGCCGGTGGGTGGTGAACCCCTCGGGCGGCCTGATCTCCAAGGGCCACCCGCTGGGCGCGACGGGGCTGGCGCAGGCCGCGGAGCTGGTGTGGCAGCTGCGCGGCGAGGCGGGGCCGCGCCAGGTGGCCGGTGCGCGGGTGGGCCTGGCCCACAACATCGGCCTCGGCGGCGCGGCGGTGGTGACGGTGCTGCGGCGGTCGTAGGGGGCCGATCCCCGCCGGCCCCCTACGGCCCCCTCCTGCCCCTATGCCCCGTCGGCTCCCTGCACCCCGTCGGCTCCGTACGCCCCCTACGCCCCCGCCGGGTCCCCCAGGGCCGGGTCGACGACCGTTTCGCCCGTCGAGGCGCGGCGGATGGCCTCCGCGAGGTCCGGTACCGGGCCGTCGCGGAGGACCAGGCCCGCCGCGCCCGCGGCGAGGGCGCGGCCGGCCAGTCCCGGGTGGGCGGAGGTGGCCAGGACCAGGACCCGGCACTCCGGGACCTCGGCGAGCACCGCCGAGACCGCCGACACCTCGTCCACCAGGGCCACTTCGGGGCGGCACATGATCGCGGCAGCCGCGAGGTCGTCCCCGGCGCGGACCTGGGCCACCACGTCGATGTCCGGTTCCATTCCCAGCAGGACCGCCAGGGCCCGGTCGGCCGGGGCCAGCAGCACGCGCAGCGAGCGTGCGGTACGGAAATTCCGGGGCATTTCGTCCATCCGACCAGCGTAGGGCCGTACCCCCGTCTCCGCTCCCCGAAGCGGGATCTGACGTGCGGTCAGGAGTCTTCACAACTCCTGGGGGGTGCGTTATACATAGGGGCCACCGGCCTAGAACGCGTTCTAGATCTGTCCCGGATCCACGACGGGGGCAGCACGCCAGGCCGGTCCGCAAGCGACCTCGGTGCGGCCGACGGTGCGGACGGCCGCACCGAGGTCTTCCAACAAAGGAGCAAGCAGCCGATGCCGATCGACGCCGCAAAGGCCCTCGCCGCAGACCCCCGCGAGAGTGAGCTCAGCTGGGACCACAAGGACATCCAGCTGTACCACCTCGGGCTCGGCGCGGGCATCCCGGCCAACGACCCCGACGAGCTGCGCTACACCCTGGAGTCCAAGCTCCACGTCCTGCCCAGCTTCGCCACCGTCGCCGGTGCCGGGATGGCCATGCTCGGCGGGCTCGGCGCCCCCGGCATCCAGGTCAACCTGGCCGCCGTCCTGCACGGCGGGCACACCATCACGCTCCACCGGCCGATCCCGGTCAAGGGCGAGGCCCGCTCCAGCTCCAAGGTCGCCGCGGTCTACGACAAGGGCAAGGCCGCCGTCATCGTGCTCCGCTCCGAGGTCGCCGACGCCGACGGCCCGCTGTGGACCAGCGACGCGTCGATCTTCGTGCGCGGGGAGGGCGGCTTCGGCGGCGACCGCGGCCCCTCCGAGCGCCTCGAACTGCCCGCTCGCGAGCCCGAGCGGACCGTGGAGCGCACGATCCGCGAGGAGCAGGCGCTGCTCTACCGCCTCTCCGGCGACTGGAACCCCCTGCACGCGGACCCCGAGTTCGCCAAGATGGCGGGCTTCGACAAGCCGATCCTCCACGGCCTGTGCTCGTACGGCATGACCCTCAAGGCCGTGGTGGACACCCTGCTCGACGGCGACGTCTCCCGCGTCCGCTCGTACCGCACCCGCTTCGCCGGGATCGTCTTCCCCGGCGAGACCCTGCGCATCCGGATGTGGCGGGAGCCCGGCCGGATCCAGGTGGCGGTGACGGCCGTCGACCGGGACGACGCGCCGGTGCTCGCCGACACGGTCGTCGAGCACGCGTAGGCCGCGCGAGCAGAGCACTCGTAGCCGGGCACGCGCAGCCGAGCACGCACCAACAGGCAACAGCCGTACCGCCGTACAGCCCCGCAAGCGCCAGCCAGAAGGAGCCGCACCGTGCGCGCAGCACTGCAGAGCGAGATCGGCCAGGACAAGCTCGAGGTCGTCGAGGACATGGAGGCCGTGGGCTTCGGCCCCGGCAAGGTCCGCATCAAGATCAGGGCCACCGGCCTGTGCCACTCCGACCTCTCCGCGATGAGCGGGGTCCTGCCCCAGCCCGCGCCGTTCATCCCCGGCCACGAGGGCTCCGGGGTGATCACCGACGTCGGCGACGGGGTCACCGGACACCAGGTCGGCGACCGGGTGCTCGTCTGCTGGCTGCCGCCGTGCGGCGTCTGCCCGGCCTGCAAGCGGGGCCAGGGCCACCTGTGCCTGGCCAGCTTCGGCAACGTCGCCACGCCCAACTTCCGCCGCGGCACCGGGGACGTCTTCGGCTTCGCCGGCACCGGCACCTTCGCCGAGGAGATGGTCGTACCGGCCTCCTGCGCCATCCCGATCCCGGACGACCTGCCCTTCGACATCGCCGCCCTGATCGGCTGCGGGGTCACCACGGGCCTCGGCGCCGCGATCAACACCGCCCGGGTGACCGCCGGGTCCTCGGTGGCCGTCGTCGGCTGCGGCGGCGTCGGCATCTCGGTGATCCAGGGCGCCAAGGTCCAGGGCGCCGCGCAGATCGTCGCCGTCGACCCGGTCGAGTCGCGGCGGGAGGCGGCCCTGCGCTTCGGCGCCACCGAGGCCGTCGACCCGGCGGCCTTCGACGACGCCAAGAACCGGATCACCGCCGGCGAGGGCTTCGACTACGTCTTCGAGGTGGTCGGCAAGTCCGCCACCGCCCAGACCGCGTACCAGATGACCCGGCGCGGCGGCACCGTCTGCATCGTCGGCGCGGGCGCCCTGGACGACAACTTCCAGATCAACATGTTCTCGCTGTTCTTCGACGAGAAGCGGATCCTGCCCTCCATGTACGGCGGCGGGGACGTGCTGCGCTCCTACGAGCGGACCATCGCGCTCTGGCGGGCCGGGCGCGTGGACCTGGAGAGCCTGATCACCCACCGGGTGCAGCTGCCCGAGATCAACGACGCCCTCGACCAGATGCGCACGGGCGTGGCGCTGCGCACCTGCATCGAACTCTGAAGGGGACCTTGATGTCACTGCCACTTGAGGGCCTGTCCGCGATCGTCACGGGCGCCGGCCGCGGGCTCGGGCGGGCCGAGGCGATCGAACTCGCCCGGCTCGGCGCGAGCGTGGTCGTCAACGACTTCGGCCAGCCCGGCCGCGACGGCTCGGGCGAGGCCTCGGCCGCCCCCGCCGAGGAGGTCGTCGCCGAGATCCGGGCCGCGGGCGGGCAGGCCGTGGCGCACCTCGGGGACGTGGCCGACTTCGAGCAGGCGCGCGAGCTGGTCGCGCTGGCGGTCGACACCTTCGGGAAGCTCGACGTCCTGGTCAACAACGCGGGCATCCTGCGCGACCGGATGATCTTCTCGATGTCGGAGGAGGAGTGGGACTCGGTGATCCGGGTCCACCTCAAGGGGCACTTCAACACCACGCACTTCGCGGCGGCCCACTGGCGGGAGCGCTCCAAGGCGGCCGGCGGGCCGGTCTACGGGCGCATCGTCAACACCTCCTCGGAGGCCTTCCTGGGCGGCTCCGCGGGCCAGCCCAACTACGCGGCGGCCAAGGGCGGCATCGTCGGCCTGACCACGTCCACCGCCCTGGCGCTGGCGAAGTACGGGGTCACGGCGAACGCCATCTGCCCCCGCGCCCGCACCCGCATGACGGAGGACGTCTTCGCCGGCTTCGAGGTGCCGGAGGAGGGCAGGCTGGACCCGCTGGCGCCCGAACACGTGGCGCCGCTGGTGGGCTACCTGGCCTCACCCGCCTCCGCCCGCGCCAACGGCCAGCTGTTCGTGGTCCACGGCGGCATCGTGGTGGTCATGGAGCGCCCGAAGGTGGCGGCGAAGTTCGACACCTCCAAGGAGTCCTTCTCCTTCGAGGAGCTGGACGAGCTGCTCACCCCGCACTACGCGGCCCGCCCGGCCAACGAGACCTTCGCGGCACCGGAGGTCCTGGGCCTGAAGAAGGCGTAACCGCGGCGCGGGGGCCGGTGCGCCCACCGCACGGCAGAGGGCCCGGGAGCGCTGCTCCCGGGCCCTCTCGTGCGTGCCTGCGGCCCTGCGGCCTCGTTACGCGGCCTGCTCCTCCACGGGAGACAGGCGGCGGTGGCGGCCGCGGGTCGGTGCCGCCGAGTCCTCGCACGCGGCGGCGCCGCCGCGGTGACGTCCGTGCCCCTCGGCCCCCGCCGGACGCGCCTCGATGGTGTTGGTCATCGCTTCAGACATCTGGGAAGTCACTCCGTATCGCTCTCAACCGTCCGGCCGTGCCCCCCTGACGCGGCCATCCACCACGAATCTAATCAGATGGCAGTGACAGCCGGAGGCCTCGGATCGCCGTCCGAACGGAAGTCGAGCGGTTCTCAACGCCCGGTGAGCGGCGCCTGTTGCAGCGGTACCGGCCGGGGCGCGGCCGGCGGTGCCGGGAGCGGGGACGGCTGGGCCGGCACCGAGGTCGGCATCACCCTTATCTGCGGCGCGGGCTGGGGCATCGTCGCCGTCAGCACCCCGCACGGTTCGTCCCCCGTCGCGTACGGCAGCCTCAGCAGCCCGTCCCGCGTCCACAGCCCCGCGCCGCCGAGCCACCCCACCGGCCCCCGCAGCTCGAACAGCCGCTTCTCCGACGGCCGCCACAGCCCCAGCCCGGCGTCCCCGCCGCGCCCCGCGTCCCCGGCCGCCCCCGCGTCCCCGCCCAGCCGCAACGCGACCGCGCAGCTCTCCGGCATCAGCGCCTGCCCCGGCTGCACCGCGAACGGCACCGCCGAACTCCCCGCCGCCCGCAGGCACTCCGGGAACCGCACCGGCCGCGCGCTCCCCAGCACGCCCCACCCCAGCCGCGGTTCCCCCGGCGCGTCGGAACGGATCAGCAGCAGTCCGCTGTCCGGATCCGCCAGCAGCAGCCGGTCGTCGCTCCGCTCCGCGATCTGGAGCAGCGGCGACACCTCGCCCGCCCTGCCCAGGTCCACGGAGACCGCCTTGACCCGCCCCCCGGTCTCCCGGTCCAGGGCCAGCATCCGCCCCGCGCGGTCCAGCCACACGCCCCCCGAGCACGATCCGGCGAGCTCCGCCACCCGCTCGGGTGCCGACGTACCCCCCGCCACCCGCCAGACCGTGCTCGTACCCCCGCCCGCCACCAGCGCGTACGCGCTCCGCCCGTCCGGGGCCGGCGGCAGCAGCGTCACCCGCTGCTCCTCCCGCGCCTCGATCCCGCCGAGCGCCAGTTCCCCCGTACGCGGCCCCGCGCTCCCCCCGGAACCCGTCGGGTAGAGCAGCGCGAACGCGTGCCGCTCGGCGACCCTGCGGTGGATCAGCACCCTCCCGTCGGTCAGCGGCAGCACCTCGCTGTCCGCCTCCTCGGGCTGCTCCAGCGGCAGCGGAACCGCGTACGGCTCCGGCCCGTCCAGCGTCCAGCGCTCGGGGAACCGGGCCTCTCCCTCACCCGCCAGCCGCGCGGCGTACGAGCCGTCGGCGGCGATCGTGAACGCGGGCCCGGCAGTCTCGGTGGCACAGACTGTCATCGGAACGTCACCTCCAGCGAGGAAGCTAGTTTTCGCACTTCCAGCCGAACAACACGACCACACCCGCTTCACACATAAGGGTGGCCGGCGCACGATTCGCCTGAGGAGGACGGGGCGAATGTGCTGCGAGGGCATGCCGCGTGGCCCGAAGGGACCCCCCGTCCCGGCCGTGGGCACCCGGCGGCGGCGGCCCGCGGGGTGCCCCGCCCTCTCCCGCACGGCCCGGGCCAGGGCCGGAGCCGTACGGGCCAGGCCAGGCCCGGGCCGTACGGACGGTAGCCTTGGCTCGTGCCCCGTCTGTCTGAAGTCATCGCCGCGCTCGACGCCCTCTGGCCCCCCGCGCGGGCCGAACAGTGGGACGCGGTCGGAACCGTCTGCGGCGACCCCGACGCGGAGGTCACGCGCGTGCTCTTCGCCGTGGACCCCGTCCAGGAGATCGCCGACGAGGCCGTGGAACTCGGCGCCGACCTGGTCGTCACCCACCACCCGCTGTACCTGCGCGGGACCACGACGGTCTCCGCGGGCACCTTCAAGGGCAAGGTCGTGCACACGCTGATCAAGCACGACATCGCCCTGCACGTGGCCCACACCAACGCCGACACCGCCGACCCGGGCGTCTCCGACGCCCTCGCCGGCGCCCTCGACCTGCGGGTCACCAGTCCCCTCGTACCCGACCCCACCGACCCCGCCGGGCGTCGCGGCCTGGGCCGGATCTGCGAGCTCGACCACCCCCAGACGCTCGCCGAATTCGCCGGGCGGGTCGCCGCCCGGCTGCCCGCCACCGCGCAGGGCGTGCGGGTCGCCGGAGACGCGGACGCGGTGATCCGTACCGTCGCGGTCAGCGGCGGCTCGGGCGACAGCCTCTTCGAGCAGGTACGGGCGGCGGGTGTCGACGCGTTCGTCACCGCCGACCTGCGCCACCACCCGGTGTCGGAGGCCCGCGAGACCAGTCCCCTCGCCCTCCTCGACGCCGCCCACTGGGCCACCGAGTGGCCCTGGTGCGAGCAGGCCGCCGCCCAGCTCGACGCGATTTCCGACCGGCACGGCTGGGGCCTGCGCACCCACGTCTCGCACACGGTCACCGACCCCTGGACCGCCCACGCGGCGTCCACCGTTCCCACCACCACCACTGGAGCCCCCAACTGAACGCCGAGCCCGCCGACCAGATCCGACTCCTCGACGTCCAGGCCCTGGACGTACGGCTGTCGCAGCTCGCGCACAAGCGCAAGTCGCTGCCCGAGCACGCCGAGCTCGACTCCCTGAACAAGGACCTCACGCAGCTGCGCGACCTGCTCGTCGCCGCGCAGACCGAGGAGAGCGACACCGCCCGCGAGCAGACCAAGGCGGAGCAGGACGTGGACCAGGTGCGCCAGCGCGCCGTCCGCGACCAGCAGCGCCTGGACTCCGGCGCGGTCACCTCCCCGAAGGACCTGGAGAACCTCCAGCGCGAGATCGCCTCGCTGGCCAAGCGCCAGGGCGACCTGGAGGACGTGGTCCTGGAGGTCATGGAGCGCCGCGAGTCCGCGCAGGAGCGCGTCGCCGAGCTGACCGAGCGCGTGTCCTCCGTGCAGGCGAAGACCGACGACGCCACCGCGCGCCGCGACGCCGCGACCGCCGAGCTCGACGCCGAGGCGGCGGCCGCCGCCAAGGACCGCGAGGTCGTGGTCGGTTCCGTGCCGGCCGACCTGATCGCGCTGTACGAGAAGATCCGCGCCAAGCAGGCGGGCGTCGGTGCGGCCAAGCTGTACCAGCGCCGCTGCATGGGCTGCCAGATCGAGCTGGACATCGCCGAGGTCAACGAGGTCAAGGCCGCGCCCCGGAACCAGGTCGTGCGCCACGAGAACTGTGGCCGGATCCTGGTCCGTACGGCCGACTCGGGCATCTGATGCGCCGCCTCGTCGTCGAGGCCGACGGGGGCTCCCGGGGCAACCCGGGGCCCGCGGGCTACGGCGCCGTCGTCATCGACCCGGTCAGCGGCGAGACGCTCGCGGAGCGGGCCGAGTACATCGGCGTCGCCACCAACAACGTGGCCGAGTACAAGGGCCTGATCGCCGGCCTCACGGCCGTGCGGGACCTGGCGCCGGACGCGTCCGTGACCGTGCGGATGGACTCCAAGCTCGTCGTCGAGCAGATGTCCGGCCGCTGGAAGATCAAGCACCCGGACATGAAGCCGCTGGCCGCCGAGGCCGCGCGGATCCTGCCGGGGGCCCAGGTCGCGTACGAGTGGATCCCGCGCGAGCGGAACAAGCACGCCGACCGGCTGGCGAACGAGGCGATGGACGCCGGCAAGCGCGGTGAGCAGTGGTCGCCGTCCGCTTCCTCGGCGGCCCTGGACCGGGGCGCGGCCCGTGCGCTGGCCGTTCCCCCGCCGTCCGGCCCGCCCGGCGACGCGGCGGCGGGTGCCGCGGCGGCGCGCGCGGCGCTGGCCGGGGCCGCGTCCGCGGGTACGGGCTCGGGCTCGGGCTCGGGTGTACGGGACCGGGACGCGGTACGGGACCGGGACGCGGCCCGTGTGGCCGCCGGGACCCCCGCGGCGCTGGACACCACCGCCGTGGTGGAGGCCTCCCACGAGGCGAAGCCGGCCCCGACCGCCGGCTGGGGCGCCCCGGACCTGGGGACGCCGGCGACCTTCGTGCTGCTGCGGCACGGCGAGACGGCCCTGACCCCGCAGAAGCGGTTCTCCGGCAGTGGCGGCACCGATCCGGAGCTGTCACCGGCCGGGCTGCGGCAGGCCGAGGCGGTGGCCGCGGCCCTCGCCGCGCGGGGCACGATTCAAGCCATCATCAGTTCGCCGCTGAAGCGCTGCCGGCAGACCGCGCAGGCGGTCGCCGACCGCCTCGGACTCGACGTCCTGGTCGACGAGGGGCTGCGCGAGACGGACTTCGGCGCCTGGGAGGGGCTGACCTTCGCCGAGGTGAAGGAGCGTCACCCGGAGGACCTGGAGGCGTGGCTCGCCTCGCCGAAGGCCGCCCCGACGGGCGGCGGCGAGAGCTTCGCGGCGGTGACCCGGCGCGTCACGGCGGCCCGTGACCGGCTGCTGAGCCGTCACCAGGGCCGTACGGTGCTGCTGGTGACCCATGTCACGCCGGTCAAGACGCTGGTCCGGCTGGCCCTCGGGGCCCCGCCGGAGGCGCTGTTCCGGATGGAGCTGTCGGCCGCCTCGCTGTCGGCTGTGGCGTACTACGCGGACGGGAACGCGTCCCTCCGCCTGCTGAACGACACCTCACACCTGCGTTGACGGAGTCCGGCCACGGGCTGAACGGGAGTCCGTGGCCGGAATTCGCCCTTACTGGGTGATCCAAAACCTGTGCACCATGCCGGGGCTCTTCACATACTCTTCACGCGAAGGATCCGTATGTCCAAGCTCCGGCTGATTGCCGTCCCCGTCCTCGCCGCCGCGATGGGCCTGGCCTCCGCGGCCACCGCGAACGCCGCCACCGCGACGATCACCAAGGCGGAGTACGACAAGATCAAGCTCGGCGTCTCCACCGCCACGATGCACTCGGTCGCGGGCCGCGGCGCGTGCAAGCTGCTGAGCAGCTCCACCGTGGGCGGCATGACCCTGAAGTCGTACGAGTGCAAGGGCAACAAGGCCTACAGCTCCGCGAACTTCAGCTTCACCAACAACAAGCTGGACCTCCGCATGCAGGTCCTGCTGGACGGCGGCACGTCCAACGGCCGCATGACCAAGGCGAAGTACACGAAGATCACCATCGGCAAGACGATCACTCAGATGAAGGAGATCGCCGGCACCGGCACCTGCGTCCGCACCGGCCAGAGCGAGATGAAGGGCTACCGCACCTCGACCTACGAGTGCGAGCAGGCCAGCACCGGCGGCTCCGCGATCTTCCTCTTCGAGAACGGCAAGCTGGACATGCGCAGCCAGTACGGCCTGCGCTGACCGTCCCCGGTCACGGCACGCCGCCTCCGGCAACCCCCGGGGGCGGCGTCGGGTGCGAGTGGGGGTGAGCGCGGTGAGCGGGCCGAACGGCAGGAAGCCGGCACCCTCCCTGGGAAGGTGCCGGCAGACGAGTCGGCCTGTACGCCGGGTTCTGTCGCCCGGAGACCTCGCGGTCGCCGGGGAGACGGCCATCCATCTAGGGCCGGTGTTGCCACCGGCCTCGTGCGGTCTACCCGCGGACTCGGGCGGGCAGCCCTCGATCGTCCGCGCAGGGCCGGATTCCTCCGGCCCCTCTTGACCTTGCTCCGGGTGGGGTTTACCTAGCCGCCTGGGTCACCCCAGGCGCTGGTGGTCTCTTACACCACCGTTTCACCCTTACCGGAGGCCGAAGCCCCCGGCGGTCTGTTTTCTGTGGCACTGTCCCGCGGGTCACCCCGGGTGGGCGTTACCCACCACCCTGCCCTGTGGAGCCCGGACGTTCCTCGGCGGTCCCCTCGCGGGTCCCGACGCGGCCGCCCGGCCGGCTCGTCTGCCGTGCCGACCATGCTACCCGGCACCGCGGCGTGGCTTGACCTTGCCGCAGCGGCAACGTTTCTACTGGGCGCATGCGGATCGGAGAGATCGCCGCACTCGTCGGGGTCACCACCCGGGCGGTCCGGCACTACCACCACGTCGGGCTGCTGCCCGAGCCCCGGCGGCTGGCCAACGGCTACCGCGCCTACACCGTGCGGGACGCGGTCCTGCTGGCGCGCATCCGGCGGCTGACCGAGCTGGGCCTGAGCCTGGACGAGGTGCGGGACGTGCTCGCCGACGACGCCGGGCGCGAGCTGGCCGACGTACTGGAGGAGCTGGACGCCGACCTGGCCCGCCAGGAGGCCGCGCTGCGGGAACGCCGGGAGCGGCTGGCCGCGCTGCGGGAGGCGGGCGGCGACGCCGAGGCGGTCCCGCCCGCGCTGGCCGCCCTGCTGGCCAGGGCGCCGGCCACCGCTTCCCCGACGGCCGCCAAGGACCGGGAGCACCTGCTGCTGCTGGACACGGTGGGCGGCGGGGGAGCGGAGCTGTACGCCGCGCTCGGCGCACTGGCAGCCGACCCCGCCGTACTCGGGCTGTACGAGCGGCTCGACGAGCTGGCCGACGCGCCCGCGGACGACCCGCGGATCGGACCGCTGGCGGCGGAGCTGATCGCCGCGGTACCGGCGGAGGTGTTCGCCGCGATCCCGGCGGAAGGGCCGGCCGTGCCCGGGTTCAAGGAGGCCCTGCTGGCCGACTTCGAGCCCGCGCAGGCGGAGGTGGTCCGGCTGGTGATGGACGGCATGATCGAGAGGGGACGGGCATGAGGACGCTCAACGCCCTGTGGCTGCGGATACCCGTGTGGCTGCAGAGGCTTCTGGTGCACGAACTGCGGTCCACCCGCTCGCTGTTCCTGTGGGCGGCGCGCCGCCGGCACGGGGTGCGCGAGGGCGACCTCGCCGTCCCGTACACCTCGCCCCAGACGGCGATGACGTACGGCTTCCTCTTCGTCTCCGTCGTCGAGACCGTGGCGCTGGCCCTCCTGATCCCGTGGCCCGCGGTGCACCGGGCACTGCTGGTCCTGGACGTGTACGGGGTGGTGCTCGTCCTCGCGATGCACGCCGCCTGCGTCACCCGCCCCCACCTGGTCCGCCCGGACGGCTCGCTGCGCGTGCGGTACGGCGCGCTCTTCGACCTGGAGGTGCCCGCCGACGCCATCGCCTCGGTACGGGTGGACCGGCGCTACCCGGAGGGGCGGCTGGTGCGGGAGGACGGGGAGGGGGTGCTGGACCTGATCGTGGGCAGCCAGACCACCGTCACCCTCGAACTCACCCGCGCCCTGCCCGTCGTACGCCCCCTCGGCGCCCGCACCGAGGCCCGCACCCTGCGCTTCCACGCCGACGACCCGGCCGCCCTGGTGGCGAGGGTCCGGGCGGGGCTGCCTGCCTGACGGTCCGGGGGTGGGGGGCCTGGGCTGACGGCCGCGGGCTGGGCTGCCGGCCTGACGGCAGCGGGCGGGGGTCCCGGCCTGACGGCCGCGGGCGGGGGTCCCGGCCTGACGGCCGCGGCGGGGTGCCGGTGCAGGAACCCCCGCCGCCCGTGAGCCTTCCTACAGCGGGTGGTCGGGCGCGAGCGCGGCCGCGATCCGCTTGGCGACCACCTCGGCCTGGTTCCCCTCCGGGGTGGTCGCGGTCTGCGTGGCCGAGACCGCGATGGCCAGCCGCTCCGCCGGCAGGTAGGCCTGGATCGCCGCGTAGCCGGAGAAGGACGGGTTCTGCACGGTCCAGTCCTTGACGACGATCACGCCCATGCCGAAGTGGAAGTCCTCGGTCTGCTTCAGGCACACGTCCGCGGGGCAGGTCGCCGTGCCGCCGCCGAGGCCGACCGTGCCCGGGTTCAGCAGGGTGCGGTACGAGCGGGGCGAGATCAGCTCACCGCTGCCGATGCCCTGCGCCGAGCGCGCCAGGTCGCAGATGTGGCTGGTGATGACGGCACCGGGCGCCGTGGTCCACGACGGGTTCCAGAAGGTGGACTCCTCGTAGAAGCCGCGGTCCGAGGTGTAGGCGTGCAGGACGGGGGAGGGGATGTCGGGCGTGAAGTTGTTGCGGGTGTCCCGGAGCCCCAGCGGACCCCAGATCCGCTCCTTCAGCAGGACGTCGATCCGGGTCCCGGTGATCTTCTGGAGGGCGTCCGTCAGGAGCACGTAGTTGGCGTGCGAGTAGCTCCAGCTGGTGCCCGGCTCGTACCAGAAGGAGTGGCTGAAGGGGAACGCGAGCAGCTCCTGCGGAGTCCACTGCCGGAACGGGTCCTTCGGCAGCTCCGCGAGGAAGGCCGGGTCGGTGACGTAGTCGTGCAGGCCGCTGGTGTTGGTGGCCAGCATCCGCAGGGTGATCCGGTCGGCCTTGGGCAGGTACGGCAGCCAGCGCTCCACGGTGTCGTCGAGCCGGAGCTTCTTCTCCTCCGCCAGCTGGAGGACGAGCGTGCCGATGTGGGCGAAGACCACCGATCCGGCGCGGAAGTGCATGTCGGGCCGGGCCGGAACGCCCGTCATGGACTCGCCGAGGGCGTCGGTGTAGACGTCGCGCCCGTCCGTCGCGACCTTCACCTCGACGGAGTTCAGGTGCAGTTCCTCCTTGGCCAGGCGGACGACCTCCCGCACCTTCCGGCCGTCGGGTCCGAGCGGCCCCTGGGTCCGCACGCAGTCGGGACCGGCCTTGCCGCCGCCGCGGCCGTCGCCCCGCCCGTCCGCCGCGGGAGCGGCGAGGGCCGTGCTCTGGAGGGTGAGGGCGAGCAGCGCCGCGCCGATCAGGGCCCGGCGGGCACGCGGACGGGCGCGCCGCGCCCCGGACGGGGCGGGGGACGGGGGCGTGGGCGTGGACGTGGACGGGGCGGCGGTGGGCCGGGGGGTACGCGTCATGCCCGCACTATCCACGGACGATCGGCGCCAATCCCATGAACCCACCGCAAACCGTGCCAGATGCGCCCGCACGGACCTCAGGCCGGGCAGGCGGGGGCCGCGGGTGGGGGCCCAGGCGGCCGGCCTCGGGGGGCCCGGGGCGAAGGCGTCCAGGCCTCGGGCGGCTGGCCGCGGGCGGCTTGGGCGAAGGTGTCCAGGCTCGGGCGGCCGGCCTCGGGGGGCCCGGGGCGAGGGCGGCCCGGCCTCACGCCGGAGCGAAGAGGATCTTCGCGTGGCCCGGGTCGGCCTGGGTGAGCCGGACACGGATGCGCTCGCCCAGCGGCAGCGCGGCCCCGTCGGCGGACTCGACGCGCCCCACCACCGCCGGGTCCTCCAGGTGCACCGTGCCCACCAGCGGCTCCCGCTCCTTCACGTCGATCACCGTCGCGTCGAAGACCTCGCCCACCCGGTCCTTCAGCAGGGCCGCCTCCACCAGGTCCACGCACTCCCGCTCCACTGTGTTGGCCAGCCGGGTGCCGTCCGCCATCTGCCGCGGCAGCGCGTCCAGTGCTGCCAGCGCCCACTCCGGCGGCTCCTGGCCCGCACTGAACGCCAGGCACAGCTCCCCCGCGTACCGGTCGGCCAGGCGGCGCAGCGGCGCGGTGCAGTGGGTGTACGGGGCGGCCACGGCCGCGTGCACCGCCGGGTCCGGCGCCGCACCGTTCCGGAACACCGTGTACCCCGCGCCCCGCAGCAGTGCCGTGCACTCCTGGAGGAACGCGGCGTGCCGGGGGCGCCGCGGGTCGAGGGAACGGACCAGCTCGGCGTACGGGACGTGGTGCGGCCACTCGATGCCCAGCGCCTTCGCCGCCCGGCGCAGGCGGCCGACCGCGCCGTCCGGGGCCATGGGGAGGGTGCGCAGGATCCCCGTACCGGCCGCCAGCATCAGCCCGGCCGCCGCCATGCCGGTCAGCAGCGAGACCTGCGCGTTCCAGCCGTCCACGGGCAGCGGTGCCCGGTACGCCAGCTCGAAGCCGCCGTCCCGCCTGGTGATCTCCTGCTCCGGTACGTTCAGCGAGACGCCGCCCCGCTCGACCTCCAGCGCCTCCCGCAGCTGCCCGACCTCCCGCAGCAGCGCGAGCGGCTCCTCGGCGGTGCCGGCGTCCAGCGCGTGCTGCACCCCGGTGTAGTCCAGCTTGGCCCGGCTGCGCACCAGCGCCCGCCGCACCTCGGTGGCCTCCACCCGGCCCTCCCCGTCCAGGTCGTGCCGCCACACCAGCGCGGGTGCCGTGTGGTCCGGCAGCAGGCTGGCCGCCCCCTCGGACAGCACGGCCGGGTGCAGCGGCACCTTCTCGTCGGGGAAGTAGAGGGTGGTCACCCGGCGGTGGGCCTCCGTGTCGACCGCGCCGCCGGGCACGACGAAGGCGGCCACGTCGGCGATGGCGTAGTGGACGCGGTAGCCGCCGCCCGGCCGCCGCTCCAGGTGCATGGCCTGGTCCAGGTCCACCGAGTCGGGCGGGTCGATCGTGAGGAAGGGGAGGTGGGTGGCGTCCTCCGCGGGCAGCCGGGGCTCCCGGGCGGCCCGCTCCGCCTCCTCCAGGACCGCCGCCGGGAAGCCCTCCGGCACGTCCAGCTCCCCGCGCAGGTCCCGCAGGGCGTCCCGCAGCGGGGCCGCCGCTGCGCCGGTCATGTGCATCTGACGGCGTGGCATGTACCCGAGCGTAGGTGCGGGGGCCGGGACCGGCACGGCGAGAGGGGGGCGGCGGGGTGGTGAGAGGGGGGTGGGGGTGGTGCGGTGAGAGGGGGTGGCGGGGCGGTGAGAGGGGGGTGGGGGTGGTGAGAGGGGGGTGGGGGTGGTGCGGTGAGAGGGGGTGGCGGCGGTGGTGAGAGCGGGGTGGCGGTGGGCGGCGAGAGCGGGGCGGTGGCGCGGCTACGCTCTTCTGGGGGCCGCACCCCTCGCCCGTCCGTACCAGAAGGAGAACCGCCGTGCTCGTGCTGCTGCCGCCGTCCGAAGGAAAGGCCGCCAGTGGCTCCGGCTCGCCCCTCAAGCCCGAAGGGCTCTCCCTGCCGGGCCTGGCCGCGGCCCGCGCCGCCGTCCTCGACGAGCTGGTCGACCTGTGCGCGGCCGACGAGCCGAAGGCCCGCGAGGTGCTCGGCCTCAGCGAGGGCCTGCGCGGCGAGGTCGCCAAGAACGCTGAGCTGCGCACCGCTGGCGCCCGCCCGGCGGGGGAGATCTACACCGGTGTGCTGTACGACGCCCTGGACCTGGCCGGTCTGGAGCCGGCCGCCCGGGCCCGCGCCGAGGCCTCGCTGGTGGTGTTCTCGGGGCTGTGGGGCGCGGTGCGGATCGGCGACCGGATCCCCTCGTACCGCTGCTCGATGGGCGTGAAGCTGCCCGGCCTCGGCGCGCTCGGCGCGTACTGGCGGACGCCGATGGCCGAGGTGATGCCGGAGGCGGCGGGCGACGGCCTGGTGCTGGACCTGCGGTCCTCCGCGTACGGGACCGCCTGGAAGCCGAAGGGCGAGGTGGCCGGGCGGACGGCCACCGTGCGGGTGCTGCAGTCGCAGATCGTGGACGGGGTGGAGAAGCGCTCCGTGGTGAGCCACTTCAACAAGGCCACCAAGGGCCGGCTGGTCCGCGACCTGCTGCGGGCCGGTGCCGCCCCCGCGGACCCGGCCGAGCTGCTCGTCGCGCTGCGGGACCTGGGGTACGTGGTCGAGGGCGAGGCCCCCGCGAAGGCCGGCAAGGCGTGGTCGCTGGACGTGGTGGTGACCGAGATCCACTGATGGGGTCGGCTGGCCGGGCCCACTGGCCGGGTCTGCGGACGGGGGGTCCGCGGACGGGGGTCTGCGGACGGGGGGCCGCTTACGCGGATCCGCTGTCGGGACCGGCCATACCTTCCCGTCGACGCCCGTTGCGCTCTGTGCAACGGGCGTTGCGCTGTGCGTGCGTACTCGTGAGGATGGCGGCATGTCGTCGCCGGCCGAGGTGTCCGTACTGGACCACGCCCCCGTCCTGCCCGTCGTGGTGCTGGAGGACCGCACCGCCGCGGTGCCGCTGGCCCGGGCGCTCGTCGCCGGCGGGCTGCCGGCGATCGAGGTGACCCTGCGCACCCCGGCCGCGCTGGACGCGATCAGGGCGGTCGCCGCGGAGGTTCCGGAGGCGGTGGTCGGTGCGGGCACGGTGGTCGGCGCGCGGCACGCGGAGCGGGCGGTGGCGGCGGGGGCGCGGTTCCTGGTGAGCCCGGGCTGCTCGGCGGGGCTGCTGGCGGCGATGCGGGGGACGGGGGTCCCGTACCTGCCCGGGGCGGCGACGGCATCGGAGGTGCTGGGGCTGCTGGAACAGGGCGTGACGGACCTGAAGTTCTTCCCGGCCGAGGCGGCCGGCGGCACGCGCTACCTGCGCTCGCTGGCCGGGCCGCTGCCCGCCGCGCGGTTCTGCCCGACCGGCGGCATCACGGCCGCGACGGCGCCGGAGTACCTGGCGCTGCCCAACGTCGCCTGCGTGGGCGGCACCTGGCTGGTCCCGGACGGGGTGCTGGCGGCCCGGGACTGGGACCGCGTGACGGAACTGGCCCGCGCGGCGGCGGCCCTGGGCGGACCGGCGGCGCCCGGCGGGCGGGTGGTGTGACGGGGCGGGCTCGCGGGGGTGGTGCGGCCTAGCGGCTGAGCGGCCAGGCCACCGCGTGCGCGTCGTGGTCCGCCTCCGCCAGGTGCTGGGCGCAGGCGTCGGTGAGGGTCTCCAGCAGGGTCAGCGGATCGGGGAGGGGGTGCTCGGGTCCGCGTACCCAGTCGACGGTCAGGTCACCGGGCAGGGCCGCCGGCGGTACGAGCACGTAGCTGCCGCGGCAGTGCCAGCGCAGGCCCGGATGCTCGTCCATGGTCTCGGGATGGCAGTCCAGTTCGCAGGGCCACCACTCGTCCTCGTCCTCGGGGGTGCCGCGGGTGGCGGTGAAGAACAGCATGCGGCCGTGGCCGCCGTCGTCCCCGGCGCCCGACTCGGCCACCGGGCCGACCTCGATGCCGGCGGCGAGCAGCCGCTCCAGCGCGGCGCGCCCGGCTTCCAGCGGTACGTCCAGGACGTCGTGGACCATGCCGGTCGCGGTGATGAAGTTGGCCGAGGGCTGGTTGCGGGCCCAGCGCTCGACCTGGGCGCGGTCGGTGGTGGACTGGGTCTGCCACGCGAAGGAGAGCGGGTGCCGGGCGGGCGTGGGACAGCCGATGCGTTCGCACGAACACCGGTAACCGGCGGGGTGCGCGGCCGGAGCGATCGGGAGGCCTGCGGAGGCGGTGGCCAGGAGCAGGGACTCGCGCTGCCGGCCGGGGTCTTCGGCCGCGGGCTTGCGCAGACCGCGCAGCCACTGGGAAATCCTGCTCTGCTCGCCGCGTTTGACGCGGCCGGACTCAGACCCCATGTATCCCCTCACCTCACCGTTGGCCCCGGCAGACCGCTCCATCGTCCCACCATCCTGCGCCCCGGGTGACCGCACTTCCCAACCGGGGGGCGGGTGGCGACGGCCCGGGCCGGACCGTATTTCGGGGCAAAGCGGTGATTTATGGGCAACGGTGGTGGGGGTGAGGGGGCGGTGAGGCGGCGTGGAGGGGGTGGTGAGGGAGCGGTCCGACGGGTCGGCGGGGGGTGCCGGCGAGGTGCGGGGCCGTCGGTGCGGGGGTGCGGGGCCGGGGTGGTGTGGGTGTGCGGGGCCCTGGTGGTGAGGAGCGTGCGGGCCCTGCTGGTGCGGGTTGTACGGGCCCGCTGGTGCGGGGCACGGGCTCCTGGAGCCGGGCGTACGGGGTATCCGGAGCCGGCCTGCCGGGCCGCCGGTGGCGCGGGTCTGGCGGTGACTTTCGCCACGTGGCTGCGCTGTCGGGCCCTCGCGCGGCCGCGCTGTCGCGTGCGGCGCGGCCGAGTGGCCACGCTGTTGCGCGCCGTGCCCTCGCGCAGCCGCGCCGCCGGGCGCTGCGCGGCCCAACCACGCAGCCTCGGCGTCGCGCCCCTCGCTGTCGCGCCCTCGCGCAGCCATGGGCTCGCGCCTGCCGGAGCTTTGGTGGTGGGTCGTGTGGTGTGTGGGTCCCCTCGGTGCTTGACCCGTCGTGGCCTGCAGGCCCTGCGGCAGGCCCACCCCTGGGGCAAGGGGCTTCGCCCTGGCCTTCGGCCACCCCAGGCCCGGGCCTGCCTCCGGACCAGCCTGCCACGACGCGTCAAGCACCTTCCCCACACACCACACGACCCACCAGGGCAGCCAAGGGGGAGTTGCCTGGAGTGGGGTGCGGGCCAGGCTCGGGCCTGCTTCCCGTCCAGCCTGCCAGGACGCGTCGAGCGCCTTCCCCGCACACCACACGACCCACCAGGGCAGCCGTGGCGGGTCGGGAGCGTCTGTTGGCGCTCCGTGGGGCGGGCCGTACCCCCCGTTAGCGGAGTCGCGGCGCGGGGTGGGGGCAATTTGCGGTGGCGTCGCGTAAACCACCCGATCAGTTCAATGCGCCGCGCGCGTTCAGGAGAGACGATTCTCTTCGCGCGTCGCCCAACCCGGCGGCGCGGCCGTCGTGTCCCGTGAGGAGCCCTCTTTGCGCAGAGACGCCACACCCCGCCGGTACCTGATGTGCCCACCCACGCACTTCAGGGTCACCTACTCCATCAACCCGTGGATGGACCCGGACAAGCCGGTGGACCTGCAACTGTGCCTGACCCAATGGGAAGACCTGCGCGACCGCTACCGCGCGCTCGGCCACACCGTGGAGCTCCTGGAACCGCGCCCCGGTCTGCCCGACATGGTCTTCGCCGCCAACGGCGCCACCGTCATCGACGGCCGTGTCCTCGGCGCCCGCTTCGCCTACCCCGAGCGGACCGCCGAGGCCCAGGAACACCTGGACTGGTTCCGGGCGAACGGCTTCACCGAGATCCACGAGCCGTCCCACATCAACGAGGGGGAGGGCGACTTCGCCGTCACCGCCTCCTACGTGCTCGCCGGGCGCGGCTTCCGGTCCTCGCCGCTCTCCCACGACGAGGCGCAGGAGTTCTTCGGCCGGCCCGTCATCGGGCTCGACCTGGTGGACCCGCGTTACTACCACCTGGACACCGCGCTCTCGGTGCTCGACGGCGACGAGGTCATGTACTTCCCCGAGGCCTTCTCGCCCGGCAGCCGGTCCGTGCTCCGCCGCCTCTTCCCCGACGCGCTGATCGCGACGGAGGAGGACGCCGCGGCCCTGGGCCTGAACGCGGTGTCCGACGGCCGCCACGTCCTGCTCCCGCAGGCGGCGGTGGGCCTCTACGAGCCGCTGCGCGCCCGCGGTTTCGAGCCGATCGGCATGGACCTGGGCGAACTCCTCAAGGGCGGCGGCAGCGTGAAGTGCTGCACCCAGGAGCTCCGGATGTAGCCCCGGCCCGGCCCCCGGCCTATTCCGCCGGGGGCCAGGCGTCGCCCCACTCGGCGTCGCGCGCCGACTTGTAGAGCGCGCCGTGGCGCTTCGAGACGGTCTCCCGGGCCAGACCTTCGGGGCCGCACAGGTCCAGCAGGACCAGGCCCTTGCGGATCTGCGGCCGCCGGGTCACCCGGGCCGTGGCCGGGGCCACCGGGAAGCGGGTGGCGGCGACGTAGCTGAACTTCTCGTCCTCGTACGCCAGCGAGCCGCCCTTCACCTGCCGGTGCAGCGAGGACCGGCTGACCCGCGCCGAGAAGTGGCACCAGTCCTCGCCGACCACGATCGGGCAGGCCCCGTCGTGCGGGCAGGGGGCGGCCACGTGCAGGCCCGCCGCGATCAGCCGGTCCCGGGCCTCCCGGACGCGCAGGTAGCCCTCGGGGGTGCCGGGTTCGATGACCACCACCGCCTGGGCGCGGCGCGCGGCCTCGTCCACCACCGCCGCCCGGGCCTCCGCGGTCAGCTCGCCCAGCACGTACGAGACGGTCGCCAGGTCCGCCTCGGGCAGGCTCAGCGACGTACCGATGACGGCCTTCTGCCAGCGCGCGCCCCGCAGCACCGGCGAGGGCGCGGCCCCCGCCAGCTCCCGGCCCAGCGCCAGGGCCGGCTCGGCCCAGTCCAGCACCGTCGTCTCGCGCGGCCCCTCCCAGACGGAGTCCACCGCCCAGGTCGCCGCGCCGGTGCCGCCGCCCACGTCCACGTGCGTGGCGGGGGACCAGTCCGGGGCCGCGTCCGCGAGGCCGGCCAGGGACGCCCGTACCGCCTCGAAGGTCGCGGGCATCCGGTACGCCGCGTACGCGACCACGTCGGAGCGGTCGCGCAGCACGGGCGCATCGGTCGGGGTGCGTCCCCGGTAGTTGGCGATGAGCCGGTCGACGGCGGCGGTGGCCTGCTTCGGCGGAAGTCCGTCGAGGAGGCCGGCGAGCGCGCCGCGCAGCGCGTCGGCGGTGGGGACAGAGGCGTTCACCCGGAGAGTTTAAGCCGCTGCCACCGGCGCCCGGCCCCGCCCGGGACGGCACAGGAAGACGAAGCAGGCCACCGCCGAGAGGGCGCTGCCCAGCTGGACCACGGCCATCGGCACCGCGGTGTGCTCGCCCGCGATGCCCACCAGCGGCGAGGCCACCGCGCCCACCAGGAACGAGCTGCTGCCGAGCAGCGCGGAGGCGGAGCCGGCGGCGTGGGGGGCCCGCAGCAGGGCCTGGCTGTTGGTGTTGGGCAGCACCACGCCCTGCGCCGACATCAGCACGAACAGGCAGCCGGCCACCGGCGCGAGGCCCACGTCGCCGAACACCCCGGTGGTGATCAGCAGCAGTGCCGTCGCGGCCAGCGTGATCACGGCGAGGCCGCCGGCCAGCACCTTGTCGAGGCTGACCCGGCCCGCCAGCAGCTTGCCGTTGACCTGTCCCGCGGTGATCAGGCCGATCGCGTTGAGGCCGAACAGCAGGCTGAAGGTCTGCGCGGAGGCCCCGTAGATCTCCTGCACCACGAAGCTGGAGGCCGAGACGTACGAGAAGAGCACGGCGAACGCGAAGCTGCCCGCCAGCGTGTAGCCGGTGAACACCCGGTCGGCCAGCAGCCCCCGGACCGCCCGCAGCGACGCGCCCACCCCGCCGGCCTGCCGCCGCTCGGGCGGCAGCGTCTCGTCGAGGAGCCGCCAGACCAGCAGGGTCAGCACCAGGCCCACGGCCGTCAGCACCACGAAGACGCCCCGCCAGTCGGAGAAGCGCAGCACCTGGCCGCCGATCAGCGGCGCGACGATCGGCGCCGCCCCGGAGACCAGCATCAGGGTGGAGAAGAACCGCACCATCGCGACCCCGTCGAACATGTCGCGCACCACGGCCCGCGCGATCACGACGCCCGCGGAGCCGGCCAGGCCCTGGACCAGGCGGAAGCCGATGAGCAGCTCCGCGCTGGGCGCCAGCGCGCAGACCGCGGTGGCCACCACGTACAGGGCCATGCCGGTCAGCAGCGGGCGGCGGCGGCCCCACTTGTCACTCATCGGGCCGATGACCATCTGGCCCAGTGCCATGCCGGCCAGGCAGGCCGTGAGGGTGAGCTGGACGGTGGCCGCGGGGGTGGACAGGGCGCCGGCGATCTCCGGCAGGGCGGGCAGGTACATGTCCATCGACAGGGGCGTCAGGGCGACGAGCCCGCCGAGGATCAGGACCACCAGGAGCGGGGTGCGGCGCGCCACGGGGGGCCCGGCGGCCGGTGCGGGGGCCGCGGCCCCGACGGGTTCCGCGGGGGTGTCAGGGGGTACGGGTTTCCGGGGTGCGGGGCCACCGGATATCTCCTCGGCGGGGACGGCGGGGCGGCCTCTGTCCGTCATGCGAACTCCAAGTCTCGTGTACACGCGACACCCCTGACGGCCCCATGCTCTCAGCCTGTGGAACGTCCGAGGGTCCGGACTTCAGGTCACGTACATTGCGGCCTCATGAACGCACCTCGGAAGAAAATCGCTGTAGTGACGGGCGCGGGCTCCGGCATCGGCCGGTCCGTGGCGCTCGCCCTGGCGGCCGCCGGCTGGTCGCTGGCGCTGGCCGGCCGCAGGCGGGAGGCGCTGGAGGAGACGGCGCGGGCAGCCGGGGAGACGGCCGAGGTGCTGTGCGTACCGGCCGACGTGAGCGACCCGGCGTCCGTGGCCGCGCTCTTCGCCGCGGTGCGCGAGCGGTACGGGCGGCTCGACCTGCTCTTCAACAACGCGGGCACCTTCGGCCCGGGCGGGGTGCCGCTGGACGAGCTGTCGTACGAGGACTGGCGCACGGTGGTGGACGTCAACCTGACCGGGGCGTTCCTGTGTGCGCAGGCGGCGTTCCGCCAGATGAGGGAGCAGGACCCGCAGGGCGGCCGGATCATCAACAACGGGTCGATCTCGGCCCAGGTGCCGCGCCCGCACTCGGTGGCGTACACGGCGACCAAGCACGCGGTGACGGGGCTGACGAAGTCGCTGTCCCTGGACGGGCGGCCGTACCGGATCGCCTGCGGGCAGATCGACATCGGCAACGCGGCCACCGAGATGACCGAGCGGATGCAGACCGGCATCCTGCAGGCCAACGGGCAGCTCGCGGTCGAGCCGGTGATGGACGCCGCGGACGTGGCGCGCACGGTGCTGCACATGGCGGAGCTGCCGCTGGAGGCGAACGTGCAGTTCGCCACGGTGATGGCGACGAACATGCCGTTCATCGGGCGCGGCTGAGACGGCCGCAGGCCCCGGCCCGCGGCCCCGGGCGGTAGGGGCCGGGCGTACGGGCCGGGCCGGCCGGCGCCGGGGCCCGGCCGGGGAATGCCGCGGCCGGTAACGGAGTTGGCCCGATCATGACGACTTCCGACGCCTCCGCCGAGGTGCTGCGCTACACGGCCTTCTCCGCCGACCCCGAGGGCGGCAACCCCGCCGGGGTGGTGCTCGACGCGTTCGGTCTGGACGACGCCGCCATGCTGGAGACCGCCGCCGCGCTGGGCTACAGCGAGACCGCCTTCCTGACGCCCCCGCCGGCGGAGCTGGCCGGCGAGCCGGGCCGCGCCTTCACGATCCGGTACTTCAGCCCGAAGGCGGAGGTGCCGTTCTGCGGGCACGCCACCGTGGCCACCGCCGTCGCGCTGGGCGAGCGGACCGGTCCCGGCGAGCTGCTCTTCGCCACGCGCGCCGGGACGGTGCCGGTGTCCGTGACCGCCGACGGGGAGGACCGCTACCGGGCCACGCTCACCAGCGTCGAGCCCCGGGTGGAGGCGATCGGCGCCGACGACCTCGCGGAGGCCCTCGCCGCGCTGGACTGGCCGGCGGCCGACCTGGACCCGGCGTTCGCCCCGGGCATCGCCTACGCGGGGGCCCGGCACCTGGTGATCGGCGCCGGCACCCGGGAGCGGCTCGCGGACCTGTCGTACGACTTCGGGCGGCTGGAGGCGCTGATGCTGCGGCTGGACCTGACCACCGTGCAGCTGGTGTACCGCGAGTCGGACCACGTCTTCCACGTACGGGACCCGTTCCCGGTGGGCGGTGTCGTGGAGGATCCGGCCACCGGGGCCGCGGCGGCCGCCTTCGGCGCGTACGCCCGGGAGCACGGCCTGGTCGGCGAGGAGGCGGTGCTCACGCTGCACCAGGGCGCGGACATGGGCCGGCCGGGGGAGCTGACGGTCTCGCTCCTGGCCGGCGACCCGCGCGTACGCGTCTCCGGCACCGGCGCGCGCATCCCGGCCGCCTGACGGAACGGGCCGCCCGTCGGACGGCTCCGCCGGCCGGACGGGGCCTACGAGCCCTTCGCCACGACCAGCCCCTGGGTGCGGCTGAGGAACAGCGCCCGGGGGTTGGTCTCGGTGGCCGGCGGCAGGGAGACGGTCTGGGCCGAGACGAACTCGCGCACCAGCGTGTCGTCCGCCGTGCCCGTCATGATCGCCTTCACGCCGGAGGTCAGCGGCAGCTTCGCGCCCTTGACCGACTTGTCGATCTTCTGCTGCTCGAAGTGGCGGGAGGCGAAGAAGACGAAGGCCCCGCCGTTCTGGGTGCGCAGGCCGAGCGGCGCGTAGGACCCGGTGTCCGCGGCCCGGTCGACCCAGCGCGTGGTCAGGCCCTGCCGCTCGGCGTTGCGGGCCCGGACCGCGCGGCGGCCGGTGGTCTGGCTGCCCGGCGCGAAGCCGTTCGGCCGGCCGTCGGTGAGGTAGGCGGCGTACCGCTTGCTCAGCTCGCCGGGGGGTATCGCCACGTCCTTGGCGGCGGGGTCCACCGGCTCGGCCCAGCCGTCCGCGTCCGTCTTGAAGACCGGCACCTCCTCCGGCATCAGCACGGAGACGTACGCGACCTGCCAGGGCTGCCGGGGGGCGCCCTTGACGAAGGTCAGCACGACGCGGCTGTCGGCCTTGTCGGTGCCCGCGTCCTTGTTGCTGTCGGTGTCCGCGACGAAGAAGCGCGGCCAGCCGGCCTTCTTCGGGATGGTGTAGGCGACGTCGGTCAGCTGGAGCGGCTTGAACTTCGTGTTGCCGCCGGGCTTGAGAGCCTTGTTGGCGCGCAGGTTGGCCTTCTTGGCGTCGCCGTACGGGCCGGTCACCGAGGAGGCGATGAGCGTCTCGTCGTAGACCTTCTCGGCCCGGTTGTAGGCGGCGAGGAAGTCCGTCAGCGCCTGCGCGGCCTCAGCCTTCGTCGCCGACGGAACGACTGCTTCCGCCCCGTGCACCGTCACGCACGCGCTCGCCGTCAGGGCCAGCACCGCCGTCGCGGCCGTCACCGCCCCCGGCCGCCTCAGCCTGCTCAGCCTGCTCATGGCTACTCTTCTGCTCCTTCGCCCCCGCCGACCGTCCGAACCCTACCGGGAGCAGGAACAGAGCGAGCGCCGGGATCAGATAGAGCGCCCACACCGTGACCTGAAGCACCGTCGGGTCGGGCTGGAAATTGAAGGTTCCCTTCAGAAGGGTGCCGTACCAGCTGTCCGGCGGGATCGTCGTGCTGATGTCGAAGGCCTTGTCCTGGAGGCCGCCGAGGAACCTGGCCTCCTGGAGGTCGTGGACCCCGTACGCGAGCACGCCCGCAGCCACCACGACCAGCATGCCGCCGGTCCAGGTGAAGAACTTCGCGAGGTTGATCTTCAGTGCGCCGCGGTAGAACAGCCAGCCCAGCACCACCGAGGACGCGATGCCCAGCAGGGCGCCGACCAGCGGGCTGGTGCCGTCGCCGGCCGCCTTCACGGAGCGCCACACGAAGAGGGAGGTCTCCAGGCCCTCGCGGCCCACGGCCAGGAAGGCCGTGGTGACGAGCGCGCCGGTGCCCATGGCGAGCGCGGCGTCGAGCTTGCCGTGCAGTTCGGCCTTCAGGTGCCGCGCGGTGCGCTTCATCCAGAAGACCATCCAGGTGACCAGGCCGACCGCGACGATCGACAGGGTGCCGCCGAGGGCCTCCTGCGCCTCGAAGGTCAGCTCCTGGCTGCCGAACTCCAGGCCCGCGCCGAAGGCGAGGCTGATGGCGCAGGCGATGCCCACTCCGGTCCAGATGGCGGGCAGTTTGCCCTTGTTGCCGGTCTTGACCAGATAGGCGACCAGGATGCAGACGACCAGGCTGGCTTCCAGACCCTCGCGCAGGCCGATCAGGTAGTTGCTGAACACGTCGGTTCCCTCCCCGCGCTCGTCAGGAGAACAGCGCCCGGCCCCACCAGTCGTCCTTGTCGCGGACGCCCGGCGGGACGGCGAAGACGGCCGACCCCACGTGCTGGATGTACTCGTTCAGGACGTCGGCCCGCGCGAGGCTGCGCTGGACCGGGATGAACCCCTTGCGCACGTCCCGCTGGTACGCGAGGAAGAACAGGCCCGCGTCGAGGCGGCCCAGCCCGTCCGTGCCGTCCGTGAAGGAGTAGCCGCGGCGCAGGATGGTCGCGCCGTTGTTGCTGTCGGGGTGCGCGAGGCGGACGTGCGCCTCGGGCTTCATCGCCTTCAGGAACGGCTCGTCGCGCTCCTTGGACTTGCCCACCGGGGCGCCCTCGGCCTTGTCCCGGCCGAAGATGTCCTCCTGCTCCTGGAGCGGCGTACGGTCCCAGATCTCGATGTTCATCCGGATCCGGCGCGCCACCAGGTACGAGCCGCCGGCCAGCCAGGCCGACTCGCCCGGCACGTCCTTCGGGGCGACCCAGACGTGCTTCTCCAGGGCGGCGGTGTCGGTGCCCGATATGTTCCGGGTGCCGTCCTTGAAGCCCATCATGTTGCGCGGGGTCTGCTCCTCGGGCGTGGTCGAGGAGGTCTTGCCGAAGCCGAGCTGCGACCAGCGCACCACGACCTTGCCGAAGCCGATGCGGGCGAACTGGCGGATGGCGTGGACGGCGACCTGCGGGTCGTCGGCGCAGGCCTGGATGCACAGGTCGCCGTTGGAGCGGGCCGGGTCCAGGTTGTCGCCGGGGAACAGCTCCAGGTCGACCAGGGCCTCGGGGCGCTTGCCCTCCAGGCCGAAGCGGCCCTTGGCGAAGAGCGAGGCGCCGAAGCCGATGGTGACCGTGAGGCGGGACGGCTTCAGGCCGAGGGCCTCGCCGGTGTCGTCCGGCGGGGCCTCCGGGAGGCCGCCGACCGCGCCCTCGCCGACCGGGAGGCCGGCGGTCATCCGCTCGGCCGCCCGGGTCCACTCCTTCAGGAGCTGCACCAGCTCGGCGCGGTCCGTCGTCTTCACGTCGAAGGCGGCGAAGTGCAGGCGGTCCTGCACCGCCGAGGCGATGCCCGCCTGGTGGGCGCCGTGGAAGGGCACCGCGGCGCCCGTCAGGGCCGCCGGTACGGCGTCGCCCGAGCCGGCCAGCGCGGCGGCGGTGCCGCCCGCGGCCGCGGCGCCGAGCGCGAGGCCCGCACCGCCCCAGCCCAGGACGGACCGGCGGGACGGGCCGCTGGACTCGGCCGCGGCGGAGGCCTCGGACTCGGACTCGGTGGACACCGTGGTGTTCTCTTCGCTCATCTCAGGCTTTCCGGACATCGGGCTGCACCCCCTGGACGCTGGACGTGAGGACGCGGGCTCGGGTTACTTGACGACCGCGGCGGCGAGCTTGGACAGCGGCTCACCGAGGGCGCTGACGCCGTCGGAGAGCTCCTTGCGCTGGTCCTTGCCGACCGTGTCGTACGAGACGAAGACGTAGCTGTTCTTGTCCGCGCGGTACTTGTCGAGCAGCGTGGTCATCGCGGCGAACTGCTTGTCCAGCTCGGCGGCGAGCGCCGGGTCGTTCTTCGCGGCGGTCGGCTTGAGCAGCTCGTACGACTTCTGGGCACCCTCGACGTTGGCCTTGAAGTCGACCAGGTCGGTGTGGCTGTAGCGCTCCTCCTCGCCCGTGACCTTGCCGGAGGCGACCTCGTCGAGGAGCTCCTTGGCGCCGTTGGCCATCGAGGTGGGGGTGATCTCGGCCTTGCCGACGCGCTTCTGCCAGTCGGTCAGGTCCGCGATCAGGGTGTCGGCCAGCTTCTTCTCGGCGTCGCCGATCTTCTTGTCGGCCCACAGGGCCTTCTCCAGCTTGTGCCAGCCGGTCCACTCCTGGCCGGCCTCCAGGCCGTCCTCGCGGACGTCGACCTTGGGGTCGATGTCGCCGAAGGACTCGGCCACGGGCTCGGTGCGCTCCCAGCCGATGCGCGAGTCGGCGTACGCCTTCTTCGCGGCCTCGATGTCGCCGGCCTTGACGGCGTCGGTGAAGACCTTGACCTTCGGGAGGGTCTCGTCGGCCTGCTGCTGGACCCACTTGCGGTACTCGGCCACGGCCGCGTCCAGCTCGGGGCTGCGCTTGACGGCGGTCGCACCCTTGCCGGTGGCCTTCACGGCCTGGCGGATGCCGTCGCCCTTCATGCCGGGCTTGCAGGCGATGGCGTAGTCGCCGGCCTTGATCTCGGCGGTGATGGTGGCCTTGGTGCCGGGGCCGATGTTCTCGCGCTCGGTGACGATCCGGTCGTCCGGGAAGAGCACGTAGACCTCGGTGACCTTGGAGCCCTTGTTCTCGACCTCCAGGACGACCTTGCCCGCGGGGAACTCCTTCTTGGAGACCTCGCACGCGGTGTCGGTCGCCTTCACGCTGATCGCGCCCTCGCCTTTCGCGTCGGTCTTCTCGGCGCAGCCGGTGACGGCGGTCAGGGCGGCCGCGGCGGCGGCAGCGGTGACGACGGAGAAGCGGACGGGTCGCATACGGGCTCCAGGCGGGGTCAGGGGACCGCCTCGGGGTGAGGCAGGCCGATGAGGCGGACCTAACTTAACCGAGGCTTACCTCACCCATACCCACCCGTCCAGTGATTCGGCTAACACCCGCGGGACCCGGACACGGGGCCGTCACGGCCGCTCCACGGAGACCCCATCGACGGGTAAAGGGAGGGTCAAACGGCCGCCGTTGCGGGGGTTACCGTTCCGTACGCCGGAACGCCCCCGGCCAGATCACGATCCGGCCACCCGTCTTCCTGCCGGAGGCAAAGGTTCCACGGTGGACCCCCTGGTGGCCGGGCGTCCCCGTGCTTGAATGCCCGCGTGAACGATCTCGACGTGCTCAAGGTGTTCTGCGCGGCCGACGGGCGCCACGGCAACGCGCTCGGTGTGGTCCGCGACGGCCGCAGCCATCCCGACGCCGCCTCCCGGCAGGCCCTGGCCGCCGAGCTCGGCTACAGCGAGACCGTGTTCGTGGACGATCCCGAGCGGGGCGTCGTCGACATCTGGACCCCGGGGGTGCGGATGTCCTTCGCCGGTCACCCGCTGGTCGGGCTCGCGTGGCTGCTCGACATCGAACTGCTCAACCCGCCCGCCGGAGAGGTCTGGGCCCGCGACGACGGCGAGTTCACCTGGATCACCGCCCGCCCCGAGTGGGTCGAGGACAAGCGCACGCAGCAGTACGCCTCCGTCGCCGAGGTCGAGGCCCTGCCGAGCCCGCCGCCCGGCGAGGGCTGGCTGTACGCGTGGGCCTGGGAGGACGAGGCGGCCGGCCGGGTACGGGCCCGCGGCTTCCCGCGCCGCCCCGACGGCGTCATCGCGGAGGACGAGGCCACCGGCTCGGCGGCGCTGCTGCTGACCGCCCAGCTCAACCGCGCCCTGAACATCACGCAGGGCGAGGGCTCCCAGATCCTCACCGCCCCCGGCCCGGACGGAACGGTCGAGATCGGCGGCCGGGTCCGGTTCGCCCCGGTGGAGCCGTAGGGCCGCCGGGCCGTCCTCGCAAAAGCGCGGCCCGGCGCGGTTCACGCCGGGAGCGGGAAGCGTTCGCCCAGCTCCCGACGGAGAACGGGCCGGGTGGGGGAGCACAGCCCCCCACCCGGCCCGTTCCCGACCATCTGTCGGCAGAACGCTACGGCAGCGTGAGGATCTCCGCACCGGTTGCGGTGACCACGAGCGTGTGCTCGAACTGCGCGGTCCGCTTGCGGTCCTTCGTGACCACGGTCCAGCCGTCCGCCCACATGTCGTACTCGTGGGTGCCCAGCGTGAGCATCGGCTCGATCGTGAAGGTCATGCCGGGCTGGATCACGGTGGTGGCGTGGGGGCTGTCGTAGTGCGGGATGATCAGACCCGAGTGGAACGACGAGTTGATGCCGTGGCCGGTGAAGTCGCGGACCACTCCGTAGCCGAAGCGCTTGGCGTACGACTCGATGACCCGGCCGATGATGTTGATCTGGCGGCCCGGCTTCACGGCCTTGATGGCACGCTCCAGCGACTCGCGCGTGCGCTCGACCAGCAGTCGGGACTCCTCGTCCACCTCGCCGCACAGGTAGGTGGCGTTGTTGTCGCCGTGCACGCCGCCGATGTACGCCGTGACGTCCAGGTTCACGATGTCGCCGTCCTGGAGGACGGTCGAGTCCGGGATGCCGTGGCAGATGACCTCGTTCACCGAGGTGCACAGCGACTTCGGGAAGCCGCGGTAGCCCAGCGTGGAGGGGTAGGCGCCGTGGTCGCACATGTACTCGTGCGCCACCCTGTCGAGCTCGTCGGTGGTGACCCCGGGCTTGATCAGCTTCGCGGCCTCGCCCATCGCCTGCGCGGCGATGCGGCCGGCGATGCGCATCAGCTCGACCGTTTCGGCGGTCTGCACCTCCGGTCCCTTGTAGGGCTTCGGCGCGGGCTTGCCCACGTACTCGGGGCGCCGGATGTTGCCGGGGACGGAACGGGTGGGAGAGAGCTCCCCTGGGACGAGCAGCGACTGGCCAGACATGCAAGCGAGTGTATCCAGCGGGGATCGGGCAGCATGGCGGCAGAGAGAGGAGCCGCAGATGGCCCTGTTCAAGAAGCGCCAGGTGGGCAAGCCCGGCGAGTGGTACTACTGCCTCGTCCACAAGAAGGTCGAGGAGGGGCCCGAGTGCCCCGCGAAGGACCGTTTCGGCCCGTACACCACCCCCGAGGAGGCGTCCCACGCCATGGAGACCGCGCAGGAGCGCAACCTGGAGTGGCAGACCGACCCGAAGTGGAACGACAGGTCGCGGGAAGAGGAAGAGGGCACCGCGACCTGACCGGGGGGCGGAGGCCCGTCCGGGTCAGCCGGCCCGCGGCACGCCGACTCCGGCACGCCGGCTCCGGTACGCCCGCCCGGGCGGCCGGGGCCGCGGGCCGCTACCAGCGGCTCGGCGGCGGCGCGGTCAGCTGGTCGGCCATGCGCGTGAGCCGGTCCCGGAAGCGCCGCGGCGTGCGCTGCACCGGCAGGCTGTTCTCCCCGGCCGCCGCGCTCACCAGGTGCTGGACGGTGTCCAGGTCGAGCCCGGCCGCCGGCGGCACGGACAGGGCGTCGTGCGCCAGCGCCCCCAACTCCCGGTCCCCGCCGTCCAGGGACAGTACGGTCGCCCCCGCCCGGCGCGCGTCGTGCACCCGCTCCAGCAGCCCCTCGCCCGGCTCCTCCGGTGCCACCACCAGCAGCGTCTCACCGCGCCCGGCCGCCTCCAGCCGGCCCAGGCCCACCGAGAGGTGCGGCGGCTCGCCCGGCTGCACCCGGTGCCGCACCAGCGTCGGCGCCAGTTCGGGCAGCCCCGACCAGGCCGCCTCGTCCACCAGGTGTGCCGCCAGGTGCCAGGGCTCGTACGTCTCCGTCCCCACCAGCAGCAGCCCGCCGCCGGACGGCACGAGCGCGGTGCGCAGGGCCACGGCGAACCGCCGGGCGGCGCCTGGCCACTCGGTCCCGGCGAGGACCTCGCGCAGCAGCGCGACTCGTACGGCATCCATGAACGGGCATCCTGCCGCACCGGACGGCCGGACGGGAGCGGTCGTCGCCTCCTCACCCGTTCGCAGCACCAGTAAGGTCGGCCCATGACTTCCACTGAGAGTGCTCAGGCCGGTGCGGGACAGGCTCCCGCGAAGGCCCCCGCCAAGGACCCCTGGGACCTCCCCGACGTCTCCGGCCTGGTCATCGGCGTCCTCGGCGGCACCGGCGACCAGGGCCGCGGCCTCGCCTACCGGTTCGCCCGGGCCGGCCAGAAGGTGATCATCGGCTCCCGCGCCGCCGAGCGCGCCGAGGCCGCGGCCGCGGAACTCGGCCTCGGCATCGAGGGCGCCGACAACGCCGAGTGCGCCCGCCGCAGCGACGTCGTGATCATCGCCGTGCCGTGGGAGGGCCACGCCAAGACCCTGGAGGCGCTGCGCGAGGACCTCGCGGGCAAGCTCGTGGTCGACTGCGTGAACCCGCTCGGCTTCGACAAGAAGGGCGCGTACGCCCTCAAGCCCGAGGAGGGCAGCGCCGCCGAGCAGGCCGCGGCGCTGCTGCCGGAGTCGCGCGTCACCGCCGCCTTCCACCACCTCTCCGCCGTGCTCCTCCAGGACGAGTCCGTCGAGGAGATCGACACCGACGTGATGGTCCTCGGCGAGTCCCGCGCCGACACCGACCTCGTCCAGGCCCTGGCCGCCCGCATCCCCGGCATGCGCGGCGTCTTCTCCGGCCGGCTGCGCAACGCCCACCAGGTCGAGGCGCTGGTCGCCAACCTGATCTCGGTGAACCGCCGCTACAAGGCCCACGCCGGGCTGCGCGTCACGGACGTCTGAGCCGGCCCCGGTCCGTGGCTTCTTTACGGGACCACTGCGGGGCATGGGGGACACTGGTCGGGCACGACCCGACCCGGACCGCCCGCTAGGAGCCACACCCCATGCCCCGCCTCGCCCTGTTCGCCCTCGTCGTCTGCGTCCTGGCCACCGCCGCTGCCGTGGTCGCCTTCGTCAACGGCGACTACCTCGGGATCATCTGGGTGCTGCTCGCGGGCGTCTCCTCCAACATCGCCTGGTTCCACCTCCGCAAGGCGAAGGCCGCCAAGCAGCCGTAGGGCGCGTCGGCCGGGCCCGGCGCCGCGGCCCGGGCAGGGCCGGACCGCGTACGGCGGGGGTCAGGGACCCAGGCGTACGGCGCCCGGCTCGCACAGCGGGTTGGTGTCCTGCCAGAAGCGGTAGAGGTCCTGGCCGCAGGCCGTCTCGAAGCCCGACACGCCCAGCCCCCGCAGCACCGCGTCGATCGCGTCGAAGAACAGCGCGTTCACCTCCGGCACGAACAGCAGCACGAACACCGCCAGCAGCCCGAAGGGCGCGAACGGCTCGACCTGCCGGCGGACCTTGTACGACAGCCAGGGCTCCACCACCCCGTACCCGTCCAGCCCCGGCACCGGCAGCGCGTTCAGGATCGCGGCGGTCACCTGGAGCAGCGCCAGGAAGCCCAGCGCGTACCGGAAGCCGTAGGGCACCCCGTCCAGCGCGTTCAGCCAGAACGGCGCCGTGCACACCACCGCGAACAGCGCGTTCGTCAGCGGCCCCGCCGCCGAGATCAGGCTGTGCTTCCAGCGGCCCCGGATCCGGCCCCGCTCGATGAAGACCGCGCCGCCGGGCAGGCCGATGCCGCCCATGATCACGAACACCACCGGCAGCACGATGCTGAGCAGCGCGTGCGTGTACTTCAGCGGATTCAGCGTCAGATAGCCCTTGGCGCCCACGGAGATGTCGCCGCCGTGCAGGGCGGTGCGCGCGTGCGCGTACTCGTGCAGGCAGAGCGAGACCACCCAGGCCGAGGTGACGAAGAGGAAGACGGCGAAGCCGGTGCTCGCCGCGAACTCCGTCCACACCGCCCACCCGGTGACCGCCATGACGGCAACGATCCCGAGGAAGACGGGGCTCACCCGTCGGTCGCTCCGGTTGCTGCGGCGGATCGGCGTGGCCATGCGGCTCCTCGTTCGGCGGGACGGGCGGGTCCGACCGTACCGGGTTCCCGCGCCGGCCGGGACGGCAGGGAGAATGGGCGGGTGCGCTACGGGATTCTCGGCACCACACAGGTGGTCAAAGACGACGGAACGGCCGTCGCGGTCGGCGGCGCGCGGTTGCGGGCGCTGCTCACGGCGCTGGCACTGCGACCCGGGCGCACCGTCGCCGCGGGCACGCTGGTGGCCGAGGTGTGGGACGGCGACCCGCCGGCCGACGCCCTCGGCGCCCTCCAGGCCCTCGTCGGCAGGCTGCGGCGGACGCTCGGGCACGCGGCCGTCGGCTCGGCGGCCGGCGGCTACCGCCTCGACGCCGCCCGCGAGGACGTCGACCTCTACCGCTTCGAGCAGTTGGTGACCGGGGCCGGCACCGCCGCCGGCCCCGCCGAGGCCGCCGCCCTCTACGACCGGGCGCTCGCCCTGTGGCGGGGACCTGCGCTGGCCGACCTGCCGGACCGCTCCGCCGAGGCCGCCCGCTGGGAGGCCGTACGGCTCGACGCGCGCCGGGGCGCCTTCGAGGCGGCCCTCGCCCTCGGCCAGGCCGAGCGGTCGCTGCCGGACCTCACCGCCCTCTGTGCCGACCACCCGCTGGACGAGCCGCTCCAGGCCCTGCGCATCCGGGCCCTGCGCGACGCGGGCCGCCCCGCCGAGGCACTGGCCGCCTACGAGTCCGTACGCGAGGACCTCTCCGACCGCCTCGGCACCGACCCGGGCCCGGGTCTGCGCGCGCTCCACGCCGAACTCCTGAATCCCGGCCTGGGGGAGGCCCCCGCGGGGGGCGGCCGGACCGCCGGGGCGCTTCCGGCGGGACCGTACGGCCGCCCCGCCCCGGCGGGGCAGGGCGCGCCGTCGCCCTGGTCCCGCGGCGACGCCGGGCAGCCGGGCGGCGCGTCCGGGCAGCGCGCGCCGGGCTCTTCCGGCCCGGGCGGCCCGTACGCCCGGAACCCCGCGGACGGCACCCCGCGCCCCGAAGGCCCGCCCGGGGACCGGCGCATCCAGGTGCCGGGGAACCTGCGGGCCCGGCTCACCACCTTCGTCGGGCGCGACGAGGACATCCGGTTCATCGGCGAGGACCTGACGAGGGCCCGGCTGGTGACGCTGCTCGGCCCCGGCGGCGCCGGCAAGACCAGGCTCTCCCAGGAGGCGGCCGAGACCGCCGGCATCGGCGACCGCTGGCCCGACGGCGTCTGGCTGGCCGAACTCGCCCCCGTCGACGACCCCGAGGACGTGCCCGAGGCCGTGCTCTCCGCCCTCGGCGCCCGGGAGACCAAGCTGCGCGGCGCCGCCGCCGAGGAACTGCGCGCCATGACCGACCGGCTGGGCGACGACCCCCTCGCCCGGCTCGTCGAGCACTGCGGCCGCCGCCGGCTGCTGCTGCTCCTCGACAACTGCGAGCACGTGGTCGACGCCGCCGCGCGCCTCGCGGAACACCTGCTGGCCCACTGCCCCGGCGTACAGGTCCTCGCCACCAGCCGGGAGCCCCTCGGCGTGCCCGGCGAGACCCTGCGCCCCGTCGAACCGCTGCCGGACCCCATGGCCCTGCTGCTGCTCGCCGACCGCGGCGCCGCGGCCCGCCCCGGGTTCACCCCGGACGAGGACCCCGAGGCCGCCGCGGAGATCTGCCGCCGGCTCGACGGCCTGCCGCTCGCCATCGAGCTGGCCGCCGCCCGGCTGCGCCTGCTGACCCCCCGCCAGATCGCCGACCGGCTCGACGACCGCTTCCGCCTGCTCACCAGCGGCGCCCGCACCGTGCTGCCGCGCCAGCAGACCCTGCGGGCCGTGGTCGACTGGTCCTGGGACCTGCTCGACGCCCCCGAACGCGCCGTCCTGCGCCGCCTGTCCGTCTTCGCCGGCGGCTGCGACCTGGCCGCGGCGGAGGCGGTCTGCGCCGACGCCGGGGCCGACGCCCCGGCCGGCTCCCCTGGCGGATCCGCTTCCCCGGGCGGGGCCGGCTCCGCGGCCGGCACCGGCGGTCCGGGCGTGCCCGGCGGCCTGGACCCCCTCGACGTGCCCGACCTCGTCGGCTCCCTCGTCGACAAGTCCCTGGTCGTCGCCGCCGGCACCGGCACCGGCGAGATGCGCTACCGCCTCCTGGAGACCGTCGCCGAGTACGCCGCCGAACGCCTCGCCGAGGCCGACGGCGACCGCGCCGCCACCGAACGCCGCCACCTCGTCCACTACCGCGAACTCGCCCGCGCCGCCGACGTCCGGCTCCGCGGCCCCGGCCAGCGCGCCGCCCTGGCGCTGCTCTCCGCCGAGTACGAGAACCTCCGCACCGCCCTGCGCCGCGCCGTCGCCGGCCGGGACGAGCACGAGTGCCTCAGCCTGCTGCACTCCCTCGCCTGGTACTGGCAGATGCGGGACCTGCGGGCCGAGACCCGGCACTGGACCGAGGCCACGATCGCCCTGGGCCCCGAGGCGTTCGGCACCCCCGTCGTCCCCGCGCAGCCCGTCCACCAGCGGGTCGTCGAGGTGGCGCCGCCGTTCACCGGCGAGCTGCTGGCCGAGGCGCGCCGCGGGGTGCGGCTGATGCAGCTGGCCTCCCGCGACCAGAACTACGAGTCCTGGCACGCGCCCGCCGCCCGGGCGCTGGTCGAGGCCGTGGTCGCCACCTACCGGCCCGGACTGCCGCAGACCTGCTGGACCCCCGGCTCCCTGTGGGTGTACGCGGTGATGCTCGCCGGGGACCCCGAGCGGCTGCGCGGCGTGATCGACGAGACGGTGGACACCTGCCGCCGGCACGGCTACCGCTGGGAGCTGGCCAACATCCTCCAGCTGCGGGCCAACATCCGCGCGAACCGGGCCGACTGGGCCGGGGAGGCCTCGGTCGACGCCGAGGAGAGCCTGCGGATCTACACCGAACTGGGCGACGGCTGGGGTGCCGCCGAGGCGCTGTCCGCCCGCGGCGAGGCACACGAGCGGCGCGGCGCGTTCACCGAGGCCGCCCGGGACTTCCGGGCCGCCGTGGAGCACGCGCACCGGCTCGGCGCCGAGGCCCAGGTGGCGCTGCTGAGGGTCCGGCTGGCCGGGGTGCTGGCCGAGGAGCCGGACGGCCCGGACGCCCCGGAGGCCGAGAAGATCCTCACCGAGATCGCGGGCCGGGGGCAGTGCACCGGCAACGAGGCGATCCCCGCCGCCCGGATCTTCCTGGCCATGCTCCTGGGGCGCACCGGCCGGCACGCCGAAGCCCGGGCGCAGCTGGTGCAGTTGCGCGAGGAGTTCGCGTACGGCGCCTACGCGGTCTTCGACGGGATCGTGCTCGGCGTACTGGCCTGGCTCGACAACGTCGAGGGCGAGTACGACGCCGCACTGGCCCGGATCCGGGATTCCCTGGAGAAGGCCGCGGACCCCCTGACGCGGATGGTGGCCCCGCAGATGGCCGCCGTGTACCTGATGACGGCCGCGGGGGCGCTGGCCGGCAAGGGCGGCGAGGCGAACGCCCACCGGGCCGCCCGGCTGCTGGGCGCCTACCAGGGGCTGCTGCCGCCCGGGCACTTCGCGCCCCTGATGGAGCGGGAGGGCAGGGACTGGGCGGCCGCCGAGGCGCGGGCCGCGCTCGGCGACGCCGCGTACGAGGCGGCGTACGCCGAAGGCGGCGGCCTCACCCTGGAGGAGGCCGCCGCCCTCGTCTGATCCGGCCTTCGGGACGCGATCCGGATGCCGGACCAGGTCCTTCCCCCGGGACCGGGTGCCGGTCCGGATCAGGTCTTCTTGCGGAACTTCGCGACCGCCAGCGGCGCCGTGACCGCGGTGATCACCACGGCCCAGCCCAGCGTCATCCACACCGAGTGGGCGACCGGGCCGCCGTTGATGAGGTTGCGGGCCGCGTCGGCCAGGTTGGACAGCGGGTTGTAGTCGGTGAAGGACTGCAGCCAGCCGGGCATCGAGGACGGCGGGCTGAAGATCGAGCTGCCGAACTGGAGCGGCATCAGGACGAGCATCGCGACCCCCTGGACGGCCTGCGCCGTCTTCATGGTCAGACCGAGCAGGATGAAGATCCACATCAGCGAGGCGCCGAAGACCATCGACAGGCCGACGGCGGCGAACAGGTCGAGCACCGAGGTCTTGATGTCCAGGCCCAGCAGGAAGCCCATGCCGAGCAGGATCGCGGTGGCCACCAGCATCCGGCCGATCTCGACCACGATCTTGGCGATGAGGACCGAGGAGCGGGCGATCGGCATGGACCGGAACCGGTCCATCACGCCCTTCTGGAAGTCCTCGTTGACGCCGGTGCCGACGGCCATGGCGATGTTGAGGCCCATCATCGCCATCATGCCGGGGACCAGGTAGTTGACGTAGGCGTCCTGGTTGCCCTTGCCCGCGATCGCGCCGCCGAAGACGTACACGAACAGCAGGATGAAGACGATCGGCATGAGGACGACCTCGAAGATCGACTCCGGGTTCGCCTTGATCTGGAGGGCGTTGCGGCGCGCCAGGGCGCCGATGTGCCGCAGGTTCCCGCGCAGCCCGATCCGGCTGTCGGCGGCCGTGGACGCGGCGGGGGAGGGAGTGCCGGGGACCGCGTCGCGGGCCGGGGCGGTAGTCGTCGTGCTCATGCCGCGACCTCCTCGGTCGTGCCGGTGGGGACGGAGTCCGTGGAGTCGTCCGCGGACAGGGGCTTGTGGCCGGTGATGGAGAGGAACACCTCGTCCAGGCTGGGCAGGTACGTGCCCAGGTCGGCGATCCCGTAGCCGCGGGCCGCCAGCAGCCCGACCACGGCGGTCAGCTGCTCGTCGCTCAGGATCGGGACCAGCAGCACGCCCTCGTCCGGCACCGCCTGCGAGCCCGCGATCCCGTCGAGGCCCGCCTCGGCCAGCGACCGGGCCATGCCGGGCAGGTCCGCCGGGTCCGCCGGGCGGATCCGCAGGGTGCGGCCGCCGACGCGGGCCTTCAGCTCGTCGACCTTGCCGTTGGCGATGACCTTGCCGCGGTCGATGACCGTCAGCTCGCTCGCCAGCTGCTCGGCCTCCTCCATGTACTGGGTGGTGAGCAGGACGGTCGCGCCCTCGGCCACCAGCCGCTGCACCTCGTCCCACACCTCGTTGCGGGTGCGCGGGTCCAGGCCGGTGGTGGGCTCGTCCAGGTAGATCACGGCCGGGTTCCCGATGAGGGAGGCGGCGAGGTCCAGCCGGCGGCGCATGCCGCCGGAGTACATGCCGGCGACCTTCTTGGCCGCGTCGGTCAGCGAGAACCGCTCCAGCATCTCGTCCGCCCGGCGGCGGGCGTCCTTGCGGGACAGGTCGAGCAGGCGCCCGATCATGTAGAGGTTCTCCCAGCCGGACAGCCTCTCGTCGACCGAGGCGTACTGGCCGGTCAGGCCGATGGTGCGGCGGAGCTGGCGGGGCTGGCGGACCACGTCGAAGCCGGCCACGGTGGCCGTGCCGGCGTCCGGGACGATCAGGGTGGACAGGCAGCGCACCAGGGTGGTCTTGCCGGCGCCGTTGGGGCCGAGCACGCCGAGGACGGTGCCCTCGCGCACGTCCAGGTCGACTCCGTCGAGCGCCTTCGTCTCGCCGTAGTGCTTGACCAGCCCCCGCACCTCGACGGCGTTGGGGCCGCTTCCGGGGTTCTTGTCGATTCGCGTCATGCCGACCATGGGACCAGTCGCCACCGACAACGCACCGACAGGGCGCCGACAGGGGGCCGACAGGGGGCGGGACCCTCGGCCGGGCCGGGGCGGAAGCCGACGTTCCGCCGACGGCCGGCCGGTGGTTCCGCCGAGGTCCGGGCCCGTGCCCGGGCACGCGGAAGCCCGCCGGCACGGGGTGTCCGTGCCGGCGGGCTTCCGGTCGCTCGGCCGCGCGGCCCGGCGGCTCAGTGGAAGGAGTGCTCCTCCTGCGGGAACGTGCCGCCCACCACGTCCTCGGCGAACGCCCTGGCCGCGTCCCCCATGGTCTGCCGCAGGTTCGCGTACTGCTTGACGAACTTCGGCATCTTCCCGCCGGTCAGGCCCATCATGTCGGTCCACACCAGCACCTGCGCGTCACAGTCGGAGCCCGCGCCGATGCCGACGGTCGGAATGTGCAGCGAGCGCGTCACCTCGGCGGCCAGCTCGGCCGGAACCAGCTCCAGGACCACCGCGAAGGCGCCGGCGTCCTGCGCGGCCTTGGCGTCGCGCAGCAGCTGGTGCGCGGCCTCGTCCGTACGGCCCTGCACGCGGTACCCCATGGCGTTCACGGACTGCGGGGTCAGGCCCAGGTGGGACATGACCGGGATGCCGGACTGCACGATCAGCTCGGTCTGGCGCAGCGAGCGCTCGCCGCCCTCCAGCTTCACCGCGTGCACGCCGGCCTCCTTCACGAGGCGGGTGGCGCTGCGCAGGGCCTGGACCGCACCTTCCTGGTACGAGCCGAAGGGCAGGTCGCCGACGATCAGGGCGCGCCTGGTGCCGCGCACGACGGCCGCGGAGAGCAGCGTCATCTCGTCCATGGTGACCGGCACGGTCGTGTCGTAACCGAGGTGACAGTTGCCCATGGAGTCACCCACGAGCATCACGGGGATCCCGGCCTCGTCGAACACCGAGGCGGTCATCGCGTCGTAGGCCGTGAGCATGGGCCACTTCTCGCCCCGCTCCTTGGCGGCGGTCAGATCACGGACGGTGATGCGGCGGTTGCCCTTGCCTCCGTACAGGGAGGTCTCACGGGCAGGCGAAACGGCGTGCGTCATCGCAACGGCTCCTTGTGTCATCTCGTGGCGCCCTCACGGCGTCCCCGGACTCACCCCCCATGGTGGCATCACGCCGGGCCGGACCGGAAGTGGAGCGCACGCTGCCCGGCTGTCTGCCTGATCACGTTTGACGCGGCCCACCCGGACGGGTGACCGGACACCGCGAATGTGAGCGTTTCGCTACAAGTGCAACGCTCGTCCCTTCGATCGTCGTCCTCGTGCCCGTACGGCCGTCCCAGGACGGCACGGAAGCAGCCGATCATCGCCTAGGGTCAAGGGGCGGGGACGGTGCGCGAGCAAGGCAGTGAGGGCAGTGGCATGGCACAGGCGTACATGGCGGAGACGGGGAACGGCGGCGCGGAGGACGAGCGCACCGGGTCCCGGTTCCGGCGCCGCTGGGCCGGACTGCGCAGGGACCCCGGGATCTGGCGGCGCGGCATCGTCACCGCGGCCTGCGCCGTCCTGCTGTCCCTGGTGATGATCTTCCATGCGGAGCTCCCGAACAGCGTCGGCAACACCGGCAGCCTCATCGAGACCTTCCTGCCCTGGCTCGGCCTGTTCGTGCCGGTGCTGCTGGTCGTCGCCGTGTGGCGGGTGTCGGCGACCGCGCTGATCGCCATAGCGCTGACGGCCGCGGTCTGGGTCAACCTCTTCGGCGGACTGATCACCGACAAGTCCGGCGCCGGCGGCAACCTGACGGTCGCCACCCACAACGTCGACGCCGACAACCCCGACCAGCACGGCACCGCCGCCGAGATCGCCGCCTCCGGGGCCGACATCCTGGCCCTCACCGAGCTCAAGGCGAGCGCCGTGCCCGTCTACTCGCGAGAGCTGGCGAAGACGTACAAGTACCACGCGGTCGAGGGCACGGTCGGCGTGTGGAGCAAGTACCCGCTCGGCAACACGGCGCCGGTGGACATAAAGATGGGCTGGACGCGGGCCATGCGCACCACCGTGGAGACCTCCCACGGCCCGGTCGGCGTGTACGTCGCCCACCTGCCGTCCGTACGCGTCAAGCTGCGGGCCGGCTTCACCGCCAACCAGCGCGACAACAGCGCCGACGCCCTGGGCCACGCCCTGGCCGCGGAGCCCCTGGGCAAGGTGGTCCTGCTCGGCGACCTCAACGGCACCATGAACGACCGGGCGCTGTCCCCGATCACCTCCCAGATGCGCTCGACCCAGGGCGCGGCGGGCGACGGCTTCGGCTTCAGCTGGCCGGCGGACTTCCCGATGGCGCGCATCGACCAGATCATGGTCCGCGGCATCAAGCCGGAAGCCTCCTGGACCCTCCCGGCCACGGGCAGCGACCACCTCCCGGTGGCGGCCCGCCTGACGGTCTAGGACCGGTGACGGTCCGGGCCCGGCCCGGAGGGGATCCATGCCCCCGCCGGGCCGGGCCCGGCGTCAGGCGCGTTCGCGCCAGCCGTTCGTGATCGGCAGGCGGCGGTCCTTGCCGAAGCCCTTCGCGGAGATCTTCGTGCCCGGCGGGTACTGGCGGCGCTTGTACTCCGCCGTGTCCACCATCCGCAGCGTCCGGGCGACCAGCTCCGGGTCGTAGCCGGCGGCCACGATCTGTTCCAGGCCCTGGTCCCGGTCCACGTACAGCGCGAGGACCGCGTCGAGCACCTCGTAGTCCGGCAGCGAGTCCGTGTCGACCTGCCCCGGGCGCAGCTCGGCGCTCGGCGGCTTCGCGATGGAGTTCTCGGGGATGGGCGGCACCTGCCCCCGCTCCTCCGCGGCCCTGTTGCGCCAGCGCGCGAGGCGGAAGACGTCCGACTTGTAGACGTCCTTGATGGGCCCGTACGCGCCGACCGAGTCGCCGTACAGCGTCGAATACCCCACCGCCAGCTCCGACTTGTTGCCCGGCGCGAGGACGAGGTGGCCCTCCTGGTTGGAGACGGCCATCAGCATCGTGCCGCGCAGCCGGGACTGGAGGTTCTCCTCGGCCAGGCCGGTGAGCCCGAGCGACCCCATGTACGCGTCGAACATCGGCTCGATCGGCACGGTGCGGAAGTTGAGGCCGGTCCGGCGCGCCAGGTCCGCCGCGTCGCCCTTGGAGTGGTCCGAGCTGTACTTGGACGGCATGGAGATGCCGTACACGTTCGCCGCGCCCACCGCGTCACAGGCGACGGCGGCGACCAGAGCGGAGTCGATGCCGCCGGACAGGCCGATCAGGACCGAGCGGAAACCGTTCTTCGCGACGTACGCGCGCAGGCCCACGACCAGCGCCGAGTAGACCTCCTCGTCGTCCTCCAGGCGGTCCGCGTAACCGCCCGTCACCTCGGGCGAGTAGACCGGCACCGGCTCCTCGGAGAGGACCACGCGGTCGATCCGCAGGCCGTCGTCCACCGTGCCCTCGACGGGCTCCGCGGCGGCCGCCGGGAGTTCGAGGTCCACCAGGACGCAGCCCTCGGTGAACTGCGGGGCGCGGGCGACGACCTCGCCGTTCCGGTCCACGACGATCGAGTCGCCGTCGAAGACCAGCTCGTCCTGGCCACCGGTCATCGCCAGGTAGGCGAGGGTGCAGCCGGCCTCCTGGGCGCGCTTGCGGACCAGTTCGAGGCGGACGTCGTCCTTGTTGCGCTCGTACGGGGAGGCGTTGACGGAGATCAGCAGCCCCGCCCCGGCGGACCGGGCGGCCGGCACCCGGCCGCCCTCCTGCCAGAGGTCCTCGCAGATCGCGAGCGCCACGTCGACGCCGTGCACCCGCACCACGGGCAGGGTGTCGCCCGGCACGAAGTAGCGGAACTCGTCGAAGACGCCGTAGTTGGGGAGGTGGTGCTTGGCGAAGCGCAGGGCGACCCCGCCGCGGTGGAGCACGGCGGCCGCGTTCTGCGGGGAGCCGGCGGGCTGGCCGTAGCGGGCCACCTGCTCGGAGCGGTCCAGGTAGCCGACCACCACGGGCAGTTCCCCGAAGCCCTCGGCCGCCAGGCGGGCGGCCAGGTCGCGCAGGGCGTCGCGGGAGGCGTCCACGAAGGACTCGCGCAGTGCGAGGTCCTCGACGGGGTAGCCGGTCAGCACCATCTCGGGGAACGCCACCAGGTGGGCGCCCTGCTCGGCGGAGTGCCGGGTCCAGTGCACGACCGCCTCGGCGTTGGCGGCGATGTCGCCGACGTGCGAGTCGATCTGATTCAGAGCGAGGCGAAGTTGAGGCACGCCGCCAGTGTAATCGTCTTTCTGACGCGATGTCCTGGGGTGGGGGTGGCGGAGTCCGCGTCCGGGGCCCGCGGCGAGGCCGTCCCGGGCCCGCGGCGAGGCCGTCCCGGGCCCGGCCGAGGCCGTCCGGGACCTGCGTCGAGGCCGTCCGGGACCTGCGTCGAGGTCGTCCGGGACCTGTGTCGAGGTCGTCCGGGACCCGCGTCGAGGCCCGGCCGGGGGCGATTCCGGGCCCCGGCCTGACCCCGCGGGGTCTCGGCGCGCGATCCCCCGGCCGGGCGTTCCGTCAGGTCAGCGGCGGTAGCCGAGGACCGTCATCATCCCCGCCTCCGCGTGGTAGACGTTGTGGCAGTGGATCATCCACAGGCCGGGGTTGTCCGCGTCGAAGTCCGCGACCAGCGTGCCGTTCGGCAGGATCAGCGCCGTGTCCTTGCGCGCCCCGCCCCGGACGCCGCCGAGCGCGAAGGTGTGCCCGTGCAGGTGCAGCGGGTGCCACATGGACGTGGAGTTGGCGAAGACCATTCGGACGCGTTCGCCGGCCTCGACCGGATGCCGCTGGTCCGGGGTGTACGGCTTGCCGTCGAAGGCCCAGTCGTACTTCGCCATGCCGCCGGTCAGCCGGATCTTGACCGTACGGTCCGGGGCGCGCTCGGGGAGGGCCGCAGAAGGGGCCGCCCGGAGGTCCTTGCCGGCCACGAGGCGCCGGGTGAGCCCGGCCGGGCGGGTGCCCGGGGCCGGGGTGGCGCCGCTGCCGGTGCGCAGGACCGCCAGGGCCGCGCCGCCCTTGCCCTCCGCAACCGCCGTCAGCGGGAACACCCCGTCCCCGGCGGTGACGAGCACGTCGTACCGCTCGCCCATCCCGATGAGCAGGGCGTCCGCCGGGGCGTGGGTGACGGGGAAGCCGTCGGTGTGCGTGACGGTCAGCTCGTGGCCGCCCAGCGCCACCCGGAAGGCGGTGTCGCCGCCCGCGTTGACGATGCGGAGGCGGATGCGGTCGCCGGGGCGGGCGCGGAAGGTCTCCGGGTCCTCCGGGACGCGGCCGTTGACCAGGTAGTGGGGGTACGCGACGTCGCCCGCGTCGCCCATCAGGGCGTCGCTGCGGGCGCCCATGAGGACGCGGGAGGGGCCGGTGGGGGCGGGGGCGGGGGTGGTGTTCGTACCGGCCGGGCCGTGGCCGGCGTGGCCGCCCGTACCCCCTGCGCCGCCCGTCCCGTGGCCCGTCATGCCCTTGGCCAGTTCGGCGAGGACCGCGTCCGGGGTCGAGCCGCCGACCCCGTCCAGCCAGTCGTCGAGCACGACGACCCACTCCTTGTCGTACCGCAGCGGCTCCTTCGGGTCCTCGACGACCAGCGGCGCGTACAGGCCCCGGTCCTGCTGGACGCCGGAGTGCGGGTGGAACCAGTAGGTGCCCGGATGGGCGAGCTTGAAGCGGTACGCGAAGGACTGGCCGGGCTTGACGTCCCGCTGCGTCAGGCCGGGCACGCCGTCCATGTCGTTGCGCAGGGCGAGCCCGTGCCAGTGGAGGGAGGTGGCCTCGGGGAGGTGGTTGGCGAGGGTGAGCGCCAGGGTGTCGCCGGCGGTGGCCCGTACCTCCTGGCCGGGCAGCCGGTCACCGTACGCCCAGGAGGACACGGTGCGGCCGCCGCCGAGGTCGAGGGTGCCGGGGGTGGCCGTGAGCCGCACCTCGCGGACCCGGCCGCTGTCGGTGCGGGCCGCCTCGGCCGCCGCGACCTCGGGGCCGTCCGGGGTGACGTAGCCGGCGGGGGTGGCGCCGGTGCGGGGGGTCGAGCCCGGGAGGGGGTGGCCGCCGTGGCCGTCGTGGCCGCTTCCGCCGGAGCCGCCGGAGCAGGCGGACAGGACGGTGCCGGCGGCGAGGGCCGTGCCGGTGCCGAGCAGGGCGCGTCGGGTGAGGGGAGTGGGCGTGCGCATGGGTGTGCACCTCGTGAAGGGTGGCGGGTGTGGGGTGGACGCGTCTGGTGCCGGTCCGTCCTATACCCGCAGGACCACCGTCCGGGAGGGCGGCGCCCTGCCCGCGCCCCACCGCCGCCGGGTCCGCCCGGGGTGTGGTGCCGGCCGGGCGCGCCGGGCGAGCGGATGCCCGCCGCCCAGCGCCACCAGCACCAGCGCCCCGAGTACGGCGAGACACGCGGCCATCGGGTCGAGCCCGCCCGCGGCCCCACCGGCCCGCGCGGGGCCGGCCTGGGTGTCCGTTGCCCAGCCGGTGTGTGCCGCGGAGGCAGCGTGCCGGTCGTGGGCGGGCCCCGCACCCCCGGCGTCTTCGGTGGAGGTCTGCCCGTACTGCCCGTGCCCCGCGTGCCCCGCGTGCCCCGCGTACTCTGCGCGCCCCGCCGCGGCGGGGGCACCGGCCGGGGCCGGGTGGCCGAGCGTGTGCATGGTGACCAGCCCCAGCAGCAGCCCCGCGAGCAGCAGTGCGCGGGTGAGGGCGAGGCGGGCGGTCATGCGGCGCAGCTTACCCCCGGAGGGTATGTGTGAGGTAAGGGTGCGACGTGGACTCTTAGGATTGCTCCCACTATGTCCACAATCGGTACGCGGCCCGTCGCCGCCCTCCTCGGTCTCGGCGCCGCGGCCTACACCGCCTGGGTCCTCGAAGTCGTCCTCTCCACCGGCCTCGACCCCGTCCAGACCTACGTCAGCGAACTCGCCGCCGAGGACCAGCCCATGGGCGGCCTCTTCCGCGCCACCGACTTCACCGCCGGCCTGCTCGTCCTGGCCGGGGCGCTCCTCGCCCTGCTGCGTACCGTCCGCCACCCGGAGTCCCGCCGCCCCTGGGCCCTGGCCGGCTGGGCCGGCCTCGCCCTGTTCGGCGCCGCCACGGCCGCCGACGCCTGGCTCCCCCTCAGCTGCGCGCCCACCGTCGACCCCGAGTGCGCGGCCCGCGAGACCGCGGGCCTCGTGCCGGCCACCCACCAGGCCCACGCGGTCAGCAGCAGCCTCGCCATGACCGGTGCCCTGGCCGGGATCATCTGCCTGACCGTCGCCGCCCGCCGCTACGGGTGGTGGGCGCTGGTGGCCCGTACCGGCCCCGTCCTCGTCGTGCTCGAACTCCTCGCCACCGGCTGGACCCTGGGGGCCGTCGCCGCCTTCACCGCGGGGCGCGGGACCTGGTCCCTCGGCGCCGGACAGCGGCTCCAGGTGCTGCTCGTGGCCGTCTGGCTCGCCACGCTGGCCTGGGCGGTCGCGAAGGAGCGCCGGACGTGACCGGCGCCGGGGGATACGACTTCGTGGACGGTGCCGGGAGGGACGGCTTCGTGACCGGTGCCGGCAGGGACGGCTTCGTGCGGGTGGACGGCGTGCCCGTGCACGTCCGGGTCGAGGGCTCTGGGCCGGTGGCGGTGCTCAGCGCCGGGCTGGGCCTCGGGTGGTACGACTGGGACCCCGTCGTGCCGTTCCTGGCCCCGCACCGCACGGTGGTCCGCTTCGACCGTCCCGGGCACGGACTGAGCGGCCCGGCGGCGGTGCCGCCCACGGCCGCGGGGGAGGCCCGCCGGATCGCCGTGCTCCTGGATGCCCTGGGCCTTTCCGGGGGCGGCCCGGTCACGGTGGCCGGCCACTCCGCCGCCGGGTTCCACGCCGAGGCCTTCGCCCGGCTGCACCCCGGCCGCACCGCCGCCCTGCTGCTGGTCGACGGCAGCGTGGCCGAGGCGCCCGCCGCACCGATGCCGGCCCTGCGCACCGCCGCCGCCCGGGCGCTGGGCGCCCTCGCCACCGCAGCGGGCCTGCCGGCGGCCCTGGGCCCGGCGGCCCGGCGCGCGATGCTGCGACTGGGCACGGTGGGCCCGTACGACGGGGCGGCGGAACGGGCCGGGGGCGCGGGGGACCCGTACGGAGGCGCCCCGGCCCCGTACGGAGGCGCCCCGGCCCCGTACGACGCAGCTGCCCCGGCCCCCTACGACGACGCCGCCCCCGCCCCCTACCACGGCGCCGCCGACCCCCGACTCGTACGCCGCTGCCACCGCACCGGCCGGGTCTGGCGCGGGATGCTGCTGGAGAACGCGCGGTACCTCGCCATGGCGGCCGAGGTCCTCGCGCTCCGGGCCGACCACCCGCTCCCCGCGGGCCTCCCGGTCACCGTCCTCGCCGGTTACGACGGCTCCGCCCGCGGCCCCGCGCTGCGCTGGCTGGCCGCGCAGGCCGCCCTGGCCGACGCCCTCGGCGCCCGCTTCGAGGTCGCCGAGCCCGCGGGACACCTGGTCATGCGCGACCGCCCGCGCCAGGTGGCGCGGGCGGTCGTGGCGGCCGTTCAGGCCTAGGGCCCGTCTTCCGGGGGACTCAGGAGCGCGGCGCCGCGCCCCGCTCCCGGAGCATGTCCGCCATCAGGGTCAGCTCGGACTGCTGGGCCTCGACCATCCCCTGGGCGAGGTCGCGCTCGACGCCCGGCTCGCAGAGCTCCACGCAGCCCTGGGCCATGGCGACGCCGCCCTTGTGGTGGTCGGTCATGAGCTGCAGGAAGAGGATCTCGGCCTGCTTGCCCTCCGCCTTGCGCAGCTCCTCCAGCTCGGCCGGCGTGGCCATGCCCGGCATCAGCGCGCCCTCCTTGGCGGCGACCCCTCCGTGGCCGGCGTGCCCGCCGGACCCGTGCCCGGCGGACCCGTGCCCGCCGGAGGCCTGCCCGTGCCCGGAGTGACCGCCGTCGCCGGCCTCCGCGTCGCCGTCCCCGGCCATCCAGGCCATCGGCTCGGCGGCCGGGTACACCTTCGGCAGCCCCCACAGGTCGAGCCAGCCGAGCATCATGCCGCGCTGGTTGGCCTGGGTGTTGGCGATGTCGTACGCGAGGCGGCGCACCGCCTCGTCCTGCGTGCGGTCACGGACGATGAAGGACATCTCCACCGCCTGCTGGTGGTGCACCGACATGTCCCGCGCGAACCCCGCGTCGGCCGAGGTGACGGCCGGGACGCGGTCCTCCGCGGACCCGTCGCCGGCGGTCGCGACGGTCGCCGCGCCCGCGAAGAGCAGGGCCCCGACGACCGCCGTCACGGCGGCCCACTGCGCCCGGTTCACTGGGCGGCCATTCCGCCCGTGCACGCGGCACCCGGCTCGGGCGTCTGCGGGCCCTGGACGTACTTGGCGAGGAACTGGTCCACCCGCGCGTCGTCCGCGCCGTCGACCGAGACCTGCTTGCCCCAGGCGCTCAGCATGATCGCGCCCGCCTGGCCGTCGACCGGGCTCATCAGGGTGTACGGGGTCTTCTTGACCTTCTTGGCGAGCTTCTCGACGTCGCCCTTGGCGGCCTTGGTGTTGTACGTGATCCAGACGGCGCCGTGCTCCAGCGAGTGGACGGCGTTCACGTCCGGGATCGCGGTCGTGTAGACGTCGCCGTTGCAGTTCATCCAGACGGGGTTGTGGTCGCCGCCGACCGGGGGCTTCATCGGGTACGACACGGCCTTGGTGACGTGGTTGCGGCCCAGCTTCTTCACGTCCCAGCTCTGCTCGGCCGAGACCGGCTTCTTGACGAGGTCCTCCTTGGCCTGGACCTCGTCCGCCTTCTTGTTGAGGACGTACGCGCCGAAGCCTCCGACGCCGCCGAGGACGAGGACGGAGACGGTGATCGCGATGATCTTGTTGCGGCGGTCGCGGGCCTGCTCGGCGCGCCGCATCTCGGCTATGCGGGCCTGGCGGGAGGGGTTGGAGGTCTTGCTGCCCATGGCTGGTCCTTCTCGTATGTGGGGGTTGGCGGGATGAGCGGGAGAAACGGTCCGCCTCAGGTCCGCAGCACTTGAAGGACGTGGAGGTCGGGGGCGCGCGCCAACAGCTCCGGAGGCAGCCGCCGGCCGGCCGGGAGATCCGGGCCGGGGGGCGGCGGCACCACCGCGGGGAGCGCGGCGGCGGGCGGGGGCGCGGTGAGGACACCCGGGGTCAGGTGCGAGAAGGGCGAGCAGCCCGGCAGGTCGTACGGGCAGACGTACGCGGCCCGGTGCGCCTCGGCGGCGTGGCGCGCGGCGGCGGCGCCGGGGTCCCGTACCGGGCCGGACGACCCCGTGCCCGTACACAGGAAGAGGGCCGCCAGCAGGGTGCCCAGGGCGCACAGCAGCGCGACGTGGCGCCTGGTGCGCCCGTGCCGGATGTGCTGCCCGCCCCCCATGGCCGCAGATGGTAGTGGGCGGGGCGGCACCGCCGTCAGTGCGGGGTGTCACAGGTACCGGGGGGCCCGTAATGTGGCCGAAACCACGGCTCGCGATACTGGGGCGGCCCCCCGACGCCCGGCTGGTGGTGCACAGGCCCTCTGAACTGCGAGGATGAAGGCATGGACAAGCAGCAGGAATTCGTCCTCCGGACGCTCGAGGAGCGCGACATCCGCTTCGTGCGCCTGTGGTTCACCGACGTGCTCGGCTTCCTGAAGTCGGTCGCCGTGGCGCCCGCCGAGCTGGAGCAGGCCTTCGACGAGGGCATCGGCTTCGACGGCTCCGCGATCGAGGGATTCGCCCGTGTCTACGAGTCGGACATGATCGCCAAGCCGGACCCGGGGACCTTCCAGATACTGCCGTGGCGCGCGGAGGCACCGGGCACCGCCCGGATGTTCTGCGACATCCTGATGCCCGACGGGTCCCCGTCCTTCGCGGACCCGCGGTTCGTCCTGAAGCGGATCCTGGCCAAGACCTCCGACCTGGGCTTCACCTTCTACACCCACCCCGAGATCGAGTTCTTCCTGCTGAAGGACAAGCCGCTGGACGGCTCCCGTCCGGTCCCGGCGGACAACTCCGGCTACTTCGACCACACCCCGCAGAACGTGGGCATGGACTTCCGCCGCCAGGCCATCACCATGCTGGAGTCCATGGGCATCTCGGTGGAGTTCAGCCACCACGAGGGCGCCCCGGGCCAGCAGGAGATCGACCTCCGCTACGCCGACGCCCTCTCCACGGCGGACAACATCATGACGTTCCGCCTGGTCATGAAGCAGGTGGCCCTGGAGCAGGGCGTCCAGGCCACCTTCATGCCGAAGCCGTTCTCGGAGTACCCCGGCTCGGGCATGCACACCCACCTCTCCCTCTTCGAGGGCGACCGCAACGCGTTCTACGAGTCCGGCTCCGAGTACCAGCTCTCGAAGGTGGGCCGCTCCTTCATCGCGGGCCTGCTCCGGCACGCGGGCGAGACCTCGGCGGTCACGAACCAGTGGGTCAACTCGTACAAGCGCATCTGGGGCGGCTCCTCGCGCAGCGCCGGCGCGGGCGGCGAGGCCCCCTCGTACATCTGCTGGGGCCACAACAACCGCTCGGCCCTCATCCGCGTCCCGATGTACAAGCCGGGCAAGATGGGCTCCTCCCGCATCGAGGTCCGCTCGATCGACTCGGGCGCCAACCCGTACCTCACGTACGCCGTCCTGCTGGCGGCGGGCCTGAAGGGCATCGAGGAGGGCTACGAACTCCCGGCCGGCGCCGACGACGACGTCTGGGCCCTCTCGGACTCGGAGCGCCGCGCGATGGGCATCGAACCCCTCCCGCAGAACCTGGGCGAGGCCATCGCCCTGATGGAGCGCAGCGAACTGGTCGCCGAAACCCTCGGCGAACACGTCTTCGACTTCTTCCTCCGCAACAAGAAGCAGGAGTGGGAGGAATACCGCTCGGAGGTCACCGCCTTCGAACTCCGCAAGAACCTCCCGGTCCTGTAACCGCAGGTCAGCGGCGGCTCTCGACGCGCACGTCACTCCGGGCCGGTGGTCGTCGACCACCGGCCCGGAGCCGTGTGCAGGCCCCTCGGGCCGTCCGGGTCCCGCCCGGGCGGCGGCGGCTGCGTCCGGTGTACGACGAGCACCTGCACGCCCGCGTACGGGGCGACGCCTGGCCGTCCTGACGGCCCGTCGGAGACGGCCGTCCGGGCTCACGCCCCGTAGAAGAGTTCCTCCACCACCGCGCGGGCGCGGCGGGTCGTGCGGCGGTAGTCGTCCAGCATTTCGCCGGCGCCGCCCTCGCCGTAGCCCAGGTAGCGGCCCACCGCGCCCAGTTCGCGGGCGTCCGAGGGGAAGGTGTCGCCCGCGCGGCCGCGGACCAGCATCACGGCGTTGCGGACGCGGGTGGCCAGGACCCAGGCCTCGTCCAGGATCTGGGCCTCCTCGGTCGGGATGAGGCCCGCGGCGTGGGCGGCGGCCAGGCCCTCGCGGGTGCGGGTGGTGCGCAGGCCGGGCTCCGCCCAGCCGTGCCGCATCTGGAGGAGCTGTACGGTCCACTCGACGTCGCTCAGGCCGCCGCGGCCCAGCTTGGTGTGCAGGGTCGGGTCGGCGCCGCGCGGCAGCCGCTCTGACTCCATGCGGGCCTTCAGGCGGCGGATCTCGCGGACCTCGTCCTCGTGCAGCCCCTCCACCGGGTACCGCAGCGGGTCGATCAGGTCGATGAAGCGCCGGCCCAGGTCCGCGTCGCCGGCCACCGGCTCGGCCCGCAGCAGCGCCTGGCTCTCCCACACCAGCGACCAGCGGCGGTAGTAGGCGGCGTACGAGCCGAGGGTGCGGACCAGCGGGCCGCTGCGGCCCTCCGGGCGCAGGTCCGCGTCGATCAGCAGCGGCGGGTCGGCGGTGGGCAGCTGGAGCAGCCGGCGCATCTCGGCGATGACGGCCTGCGCCGCCTTGGCGGCCTCCTGCTCGTCGACGCCCTCGCGCGGCTCGTGGACGAAGAGCACGTCCGCGTCGGAGCCGTAGCCGAGTTCGTGGCCGCCGAAGCGGCCCATGCCGATGACGGCGAAGCGGGTGGGGAGTTCGTCGCCCCACTGGTCGCGGACGGCGGCGCGCAGGGCGCCGGCCAGGGTGACCGCCGTCAGGTCGGAGACCGCGCTGCCGACCCGGTCGACCAGCGTGCCGTGGTCCTCCTCGACCGGGTTTTCCTCCGTGCCGTACGAGTCGATGATGTCCGCCGCGGCGGTACGGAACAGCTCGCGCCGCCGCACCCCGCGCACCACCGTGATCGCCGTCTCCGCGTCGTCGGCCCGTCCGACCGCCGCCAGCACCTCCTGCTCCAGCGCCTCGCGTTCGCGCGGCCGCAGCCCCTCCTCGTCGCCGAGCAGCGCCACCGCCTCCGGGGCGCGCAGCAGCAGGTCGGGAGCGAGCCGGCCGGCGGAGAGTACGCGGGCCAGGTTCTCGGCGGCGGCGCCCTCGTCCCGCAGCAGCCGCAGGTACCAGGGCGTCTTGCCGAGCGCGTCGGAGACCTTGCGGAAGCCCAGCAGGCCGGCGTCCGGGTCGGCGGAGTCCGCGAACCAGCCCAGCAGCACCGGCAGCAGGGTCCGCTGGATCGCGGCCTTCCGGGTGACGCCCGAAGCGAGCGCCTCCAGATGGCGCAGGGCCGCGGCCGGGTCGGCGTACCCCAGGGCCTCCAGCCGCTGCCCCGCGGCCCGCGGCGACAGCCGGATCTCACCCGGCGCCAGCTGGGCCACGGCGTCGAGCAGCGGCCGGTAGAAGAGCTTCTCGTGCAGCCGCCGCACCACCGAGGCGTGCCTCCGCCAGGCCTTGTTCAGCTCGGCCACCGGCTCGGTGCGCAGCCCCAGCGACCGCCCCAGGCGCCGCAGGTCGTTCTCGTCCTCCGGCACCAGGTGCGTGCGCCGCAGCCGGTACAACTGGATGCGGTGCTCCATGGCGCGCAGGAAGCGGTACGCGTCCCCCAGCTGCGCGGCGTCGGTGCGGCCGACGTACCCGCCGGCGGCCAGCGCGTGCAGGGCGTCGAGGGTGGTGCCGGAGTGCAGGGTGGCGTCGCTGCGCCCGTGCACCAACTGCAGCAGCTGGACGGCGAACTCGACGTCCCGCAGCCCGCCGGGACCGAGCTTCAGCTCCCGGTCCACCTCGGAGGCCGGGATGTTGTCGACCACCCGGCGGCGCATCTTCTGCACGTCGGCGACGAAGTTCTCCCGCTCCGACGCCTGCCACACCAGCGGTGTTATGGCCGAGACGTACTCCTCGCCCAGCTCCTCGTCGCCCGCGACGGCCCGCGCCTTCAGCAGCGCCTGGAACTCCCAGGTCTTGGCCCACCGCTGGTAGTACGCCAGGTGCGAGGAGAGGGTGCGCACCAGCGGTCCGTTGCGCCCCTCGGGCCGCAGGTTCGCGTCCACCGGCCAGATCGTGCCCTCGACGGTGGTCTCGGAGCAGATCCGCATCAGGTGCGAGGCCAGCCGGGTGGCAGCCTGCAGCGCAGCTGCCTCGTCGGTCCCGCTCGCCCCGTTGGCCGCCTCCCCGACGAAGATCACGTCCACGTCGGAGACGTAGTTCAGCTCGTGTCCCCCGCACTTGCCCATCGCGATGACCGCGAGCCGGCACTCCGCCGCGTCCTGCGGCGCCGCCATCGTGGCGATCCGCAGCGCCGCGCGCAGCGTCGCCGTCGCCAGGTCCGCCAGCTCCGCCGCGGTCTGCGCCACGTCCGTCGTGCCGCACACGTCCCGCGCGGCGATGGACAGCAGGCACCGCCGGTACGCGACCCGCAGCGCGACCGGGTCGTGCGCGTCGGCCAGCCCCGCCTCGAACTCCGGCAGCCCCGGGTGCAGATCGGCCGCCTCGTACGTGACCAGGGCCTGCCAGTCCAGCGGGTGACGGGCCAGGTGGTCGGCCAGCGCCTCCGAGGCGCCGAGCACCCCGAGCAGCCGGTCGCGCAGCGGCTTCGCCGTGGTCAGCGTGGACAGCAGGGCGCTCCGGCCCTCCGGATCCTGGGCCTCCGTGAGGCGCACCAGACCGCGTAGGGCAAGATCGGGGTCGGCGACCGCTCCCAGTGCGTCGAGCAGCACCGGATCGGTGCGTACGGGGGCCAGCTCCTGGGTGTCCAACAGACGCTCGGCGGCCGAGGGGTCGGTGAAACCGTGTCGCAGCAGCCGTGTGAACGTACTGCTCCTGCGTCCGGGGACCGTCATCCCGTCGCCTCCGCTTCCCTGCCGTCCGCTCCGGCCTGCCCAGCCGGGTCCGGGTCACGAGCCTAGCCGGACGGGATCGCGGGAGCCCCGACCGACCTCACAACCTGATGAACCCGCGCCGCCCGATGAACCAAATCCCTTCCTTTTCCCTCTGTCTGACTGCTATGAGGTGTCCGCGGTCCGCGGCACCGGCCCCGCACGATCCCGAGGCGTGACCCGATGCCCCCTGCCCGCCGCATCCGTTTCGCTGCCCTTTTCACCGTGGTTGCCGCCAGCGCGTCCGCCGCGGTGGCCGTCGTGTCCGGAGGACGGGTCACGGCCCTGGACACGCCGCAGCCCGCCGCGGCCCCGACCCGTACCGTCGGCGGCTCCGTGCTGCAGATCGTCGCCCACCCCGACGACGACCTCTTCTTCATGAACCCGGACCTGAGCCGCTCGCTCACCTCCGGGCACGCGCTCACCACCGCCTACCTCACCGCCGGCGAGTCCGACGGCGTCAACGCGGCCCGCGGCCCGCACTTCAAGGACCCGCGGCCGGCCGCCGACCGCGGCCGCTACGCCGAGGCCCGGCAGAACGGCATACGCGCCGCCTACGCCCAGATGGCCACCGGCGACCGCACCAGCCCCTGGAAGCGCTCCGCCGTCGAGACGGCCGGCGGCGGCCACGCCGAGATAGACGTCCTCGTGTCCCGGCCCCAGATCAGCCTGGTCTGGCTGCAGCTGGGGGAGGCCCGTACCGTCACCGGTTACCGGCCGGACAGCCTGCGCGGCCTGTGGGAGGGCCGGATACCGCGCCTGGAGGCCCAGCTCGCCTCGGGCAGCCCGGTCACGACCCCCTTCGCGTACACCAAGGACGAGGTCGTCGCCACCATCGCCGGCGTGCTGGAGCGCTTCAGGCCCACGACGATACGGATGCAGGACCCCACCCCCGGGCGGCACCCCCGCAGCGGCAAGTTCACGGACCATCAGGACCACATGTACGGCGCCCGGTTCGCGCAGGCCGCGGCGGCGCGGTACGAGCGCTTCCCGGACCGCCCGCACTACTCGGTGCAGAACTACCTCGGCTACCTCAACAGCGCCCTGCCCCACGCCCTGGACCCGGCCACCGCCAACGCCAAGCTGCGCATCGTCAAGACGTACGCGTGGATGGACAAGGAGGACTACTGCGGGAGCCCGGCCGGCTGCGGCGACCGCAAGGTGGCCGCCCGTCCCACCGGCGCCAACTGGGTGCAGAGCCAGCGCTACACGCGCGGCGAGAGCACGTCCTGGCTGGTCGAGGGCGCGGAGGGCGGACTCTACGCCTTCGCCGTGCTCGACGGCCGGATGGCGGTCTGGCACCGCACCGGCCCCCAGGGCCGCTGGACCGGGCCTGACCTGCTGCCGGGCCCCGGCCTGGACCCGGGCGCGTCGGCCGCACGCATGCCCGACGGCCGCGTCGCGGTCTTCGGCACCCGCACCACCCTCGGGCAGCGGGCCGCCGACTACCGCCGGGACGTGGTGTTCGCCGTACAGGACATCCCCGGGGGCCCCTTCGGCTCCTGGCAGTCCCTGGGCAGCCCGGAGACCGCGGACGCCACCGGCACCTCCGCGATCAGCGGTCCCGCCCCGGTCACCCTCGACGGCAGCGGACGCCTCGCGGTGTACGTACGGGACGCGCGCCGCACGCTGCGGGTGCGCGAGCAGCTCCCCCAGGGCGGCTGGACCCCCTGGCTCCGGCTCGGCGGCACCGACCTGATGGGCGAACCGGTGGTGACGAAGGACGCGTCGGGCCGCCGGTACGTGACGGCCACCACCCCCCGCACGGTGCTCAGCTGGTACCAGCAGTTCCCCGGCGGCCGCCTGACGGGCCCCCACCCCACCGGGCTGCCGCCGACCACCCTCCCGCTCTCGGCCGCCCCCGAGGGCGACGGGATACGGCTGTTCTTCCGCAAGCCCGACTCGGGCGCGGTGCGCACCGTGACCCTGGCGCCCGGGGCGGGCAAGGCGCTCGTCTCCCCGGTCCGCGAGGTCGGGGGCACCGCCGGGTACGGCGCGGTGAGCGCGGCGGGCGGACTGCTGACCGGGCGGGTCGCCGGCGGCACCGTCGGGGTCTCGCCCCTCGCGGGGCCGCCCGCGTGGTCGGAGTCGGAGATGCTGTTCGCCGGATCGCCGGCGAGCGCGGCGGAGAGCACCGGTCCGGCCACCACGGCCGTGCTCGGGCTCGACGCGAAGCTGCACTGGACGACGTACCCGCCGGGGAGCGTCCAGGGGGGCCGGCCCCAGCCGTGGCGCCCGGCGGTGACGGAGCCCCAGGACCGGCCCTAGGCACCGTCCTCAAGCGCCCTGCGGTACCCGGCGGCTGCGACCCCGGCGGCTGTTACGCATCCGCCGGGTACCCGTAACGGACATACCGCGTTAACCATCACATCACCGTGCTTATGATGCTAAAAATTGCCCGGTATGGAAGGTGACGCCCCGTTATGCCCCCGACGCATCGTCGCCGCACCCCACCCCGGACGATGCGCAGGGGCACCCTCGCCCTCCTCGCCGCGCTCTGCGTGGCGGCCGCCGGCACCGTCGCCTACGAGGCCGCCCCCGGCGGCACGGGCACCGGCACCGGCACCGCACGGGCCGGAGACCGCACCGCCGCCGGCACCGACGCCGGCCGCGGCTCCGTACTCCAGGTCGTCGCCCACCCCGACGACGACCTGTACTTCATGAACCCCGACCTCTCGCAGTCCATAGCCGCCGGCCGGCCCCTCACCACCGTCTACCTCACCTCCGGCGAGAGCGACGGAGTCAACGCCGCCGGCGGCCGTGGCGCCCCCCGCCCCACCGCCGACCGCGCCGCGTACGCCGAGGCCCGCCAGAACGGCATCCGCGCCGCCTACGCGCAGATGGCCACCGGCGACCGGACCTCCCGCTGGACCCGGTCGGCCGTCGCCACCGACGGCGGCGGCCACGCGGAACTCGACGTGCTCGACACCGCGCCCTCGGTCCGCCTGGTCTGGCTCCAGATGCGCGAGGCACGCGTGGTCAGCGCCTACCAGCCGCACAGCCTGCACGGCCTCTGGGACGGGCGGGTGCCGCGCCTGGAGTCGCAGCTCACCTCCGGGACCCCGGTCGGGACCCCCTTCTCGTACGACAAGGAGCAGGTCGTCCGGACCCTCACCGGCCTGCTGGAGACCTACCACCCGACCCTGGTCCGCACCCAGGACCCCACCCCCGGCCGGTACCGGGCCACCCGCAAGCCCACCGACCACCAGGACCACATGTACGGGGCGCGGTTCGTGCAGGCCGCCCTCACCCGGTACGCCGCCGAGGACCGGCACCGCCCGCACTTCACCGTCCAGAACTACCTCGGCTACCAGAACAGCGCCTTCGCCACGGCCCTCGACCCCGAGAACGCCCGGCGGAAGCTGGCGGTCCTCGACGCGTACGCCGGGCTCGGCGGCCAGGACTGCGGCAGCCCGGCCGGCTGCGGGGACCTCAAGGTCTCCCGCAACCCCGGCGGCAACCACTGGAGCCAGGACATCCGCTACGCCCGCGGCAACAGCACCTCCTGGCTGGTCCCCGCCCCCGGCGGCCGGCTGTCGGCCTTCTCCGTGCTCGACGGACAACTGGCCGTCTGGGAGCGCCCCGGCCCCACCGCCCCCTGGACCGGCCCCGCCCTGGTCCCCGGCACGGGCATGGACCAGGGCGTCTCCGCGCTCCGGCTGCCCGACGGCCGCACCGCGGTCACCGGCACCCGGACCGAGCTGGGCACGCGCGGCACCGACTACCGGCGCGAGGTCGTCCTGGCCGTCCAGCGGACCCCGGGCGGCGCCTTCGGCCCCTGGCAGTCCCTCGGCACCCCCGAGCGGGACGACGAGGCCTGGCTCTCCGACCTCGGCGCCCCGGCCCTCGCCGCCGACGGCACGGGCCGCCTCGCGGTGTACGTGCGCGACGGCGCCCAGACGCTGCGCGGCCGCACCCAGCGGGCGGACGGCGACTGGGGCCCCTGGGACCGGCTCGGCGGCACCGACCTGCACGGCAACCCGGCCGCGGCCACCGACGCCCAGGGCCGGCGCTACGTGTTCTCCAGCACCGGCAGGTCGGTCCTGGGCTGGGCGCAGCGTTCCGCGGGTGCCCCGCTCGGCCCGGCCACCGCCACCGGCCTGCCCCCGACCACCATCCCGCTCACCGCGGTGCCGGACGGTTCCGGCGTGCGGCTCTGGTTCCGCAAGCCGGGCTCGGGCGACGTCCGCACCGCCCTCGCCGGCCAGCCTCCCGCCGGGCAGGCGCCCGGCCTGCGGGTCTCCCCGTTCACCGAGACCGGGGGACCGGGCGGGTACGGCGGGATCGCGGCCGCGGGACAGCTGTCGGCCGCCCGCTCCGCCGACGGCGGGCTCGCCACCGGCGGCGGCCCCGGACGGGTCTGGGAGCACGCCCGGGTGATGTTCGACGGCGCTCCCGCCGGAGCCCGTACCGACGACGGACGGACCACGCTGGCCGTCGTCGGCGTCGACGGACGCCTGTACTGGAGCGCCACCGACGGCTCGCGGGACGCCGCGCTGTCCCCGTGGGCGCCTGCGGGCACCGCGGCGGACTGATCCCCGGGGGTCCGCGGGGGGCCGGCGAGCGGCCCGCGGGCGAGTCACGAGAACGCCTCACCCGGGATGCGCGGGCCGGGGGCCCGCCCCAGGGTGGGCCCATGGGAATCGACGAATTCGGAGGGGGCCTCGACCCCCGGGCCGGCGTGCTGGTCGTGACGACGAACGACGTCCCGGGGCACCGGGTCCAGCAGGTGATCGGTGAGGTCTTCGGCCTGACCGTGCGGTCGCGGCACCTCGGCAGCCAGATCGGGGCGGGGCTGAAGTCCATGCTCGGCGGCGAGCTGAAGGGCCTGACGAAGACGCTGGTGGAGACCCGCAACCAGGCCATGGAACGGCTGGTGGAACAGGCGCAGGCACGCGGTGCCAACGCCGTCCTGGCCATGCGCTTCGACGTCACCGAAGCCGCCGACGTGGGCACGGAGGTGTGCGCGTACGGCACGGCGGTGGTGCTGGCCCCGGAGTAGCGGGGCGGCCGGCGCACCCCGGAGCGGCGGGACGGGCCGGCGCAGAGTGCCGCTCAGCGACGGGCGCGCCTCAGCGGCGGATACGGTTCAGCAGCGCGTCGCTCAGCGGCGGCGGCGACTGGTCCTCGGGCAGCCGCGGCAGCCGGTGCGCGAGGGAGCCGTACCAGACGTACGACAGGGAGTAGCCGAAGGCGAGGCAGAGCATGCCGCCCACCGCGTCCAGCCAGAAGTGGTTCGCGGTGGCCACGATGACGACCAGCGTGGCCGTCGGGTAGAGCAGGCCCAGGATCTTCGCCCAGGGCGCGGAGGCCAGGGCGAAGATCGTCAGTCCGCACCAGAGCGACCAGCCGATGTGCATCGAGGGCATCGCCGCGTACTGGTTCGACATGTGCTTGAGGTTGCCCGAGGCCATGGAGCCCCAGGTGTGGTGCACCAGCACCGTGTCGATGAAGTTCTCGCCGGTCATCAGCCGAGGCGGCGCGAGCGGGTACAGGTAGTAGCCGACCAGGGCCACACCGGTGGTGGCGAAGAGGACCAGGCGCGTGGGCGCGTACCGGCCCGGGTGCCGGCGGTAGAGCCACACGAGCACGCCGATGGTCACGACGAAGTGGAGCGTGGCGTAGTAGTAGTTCATGCCGACGACCAGCCAGGTCACGGAGTCGACGGCATGGTTCACCGTCTTCTCGACGGCGATGCCCAGGTCGTGCTCCACCCGCCAGATCCAGTCGGCGTTGCGCAGGGCGGCGGCCTTCTGCTCCGGGACGGCGTTCCGGATGAGGGAGTACGTCCAGTAGCTGACCGCGATCAGCAGGATCTCGAACCACAGGCGCGGCCGGCGCGGTGCGCGGAGCCGCTCCCAGAGGGTGCGCGTGGACCCGCCCGGGCGGTCGTCCTCGGTCACGATGGGTGACGCGACATCCGTCCGGGTTTCCAGTGTCTTCACGCTCGCTTCACCCATAGGGAAAGAGTCTGCCAGATCGGTCCTGCCCTCCGATCATCCCTCGGGACGGTCTTCAGTGCATCAGATCAGTCCTACGTATGACCTTCGTACGGCGGACCCCTCCGGGACCCTCCCGAGAGCCGGCCGGGGACCCTCCCCGGACCGTCCGCCGGGACCGTTCCCGGGCCCCTCAGGGCCTGGAGGGACCCGAGGCCGTCGATCCGCGGACCACCAGCTCCGGGAGGAAGACGAACTCGCTGGGCGGGGCGGGGGTGCCGCCGATCTCCTCCAGCAGCGTGCGGACGGCCGCCTGCCCCATGGCCTGCACCGGCTGCCGGATCGTGGTCAGCGGCGGGTCCGTGAACGCTATGAGCGGGGAGTCGTCGAAGCCGACCACCGACACGTCCTGCGGCACGCGCAGCCCCTGCTGCCTCGCCGCCCGGATGGCACCGAGTGCCATCATGTCGCTGGCGCAGACCACGGCCGTGCAGCCCCGCCCGATCAGCGCGGTCGCGGCCGCCTGGCCGCCCTCCAGGCTGTAGAGGGAGTGCTGGATCAGCTCCTCGGTCTCGGCGGGGCTCAGCCCCAGCCGCTCGCGCATCGCCGCGTGGAAGCCCTCGATCTTGCGCAGCACCGGGACGAACCGCTTCGGGCCGACGGCCAGGCCGATCCTGGTGTGGCCGAGCGAGGTGAGGTGCGTGACGGCCAGCTGCATGGCGGCGCGGTCGTCGGGCGACACGAAGGGCGCCTGCACCTTGGCGGAGTAGCCGTTGATGAGGACGTACGGCACGCCCTGGCCGCGGAGTTGGTCGTACCGGGTCATGTCCGCGGTGGTGTCCGCGTGGAGACCGGAGACGAAGATGATGCCGGAGACCCCGCGGTCCACCAGCATCTCGGTGAGCTCGTCCTCCGTGGAGCCGCCCGGGGTCTGGGTGGCGAGGACGGGTGTGTACCCCTGCCTGGTCAGGGCCTGCCCGATGACCTGCGCGAGGGCGGGGAAGATCGGGTTGTCCAGTTCGGGGGTTATCAGTCCGACGAGGCCGGCGCTGCGCTGGCGCAGCCGCACGGGCCGCTCGTAACCGAGCACGTCGAGCGCGGCAAGCACGGACTCACGGGTGCCCGCGGCCACACCGGGCTTGCCGTTGAGCACGCGGCTGACTGTGGCTTCGCTGACCCCCGCCTGGGCTGCGATGTCGGCAAGCCTCGCGGTCATGGGATTGGACTGTACCGGTCGCATGTCAGATTGCCCACCACGTGCAGGAATCAGCGGGAATAAGGACAGTCCTCCCGCCCCCGCCGAGCGGGGAGCTGGAGAGCACCGGCCGTCCGGGGGAGGGAAGTTCGACGGGGGCGCCCCGGGTGTTGAAGGTGCAGACGAAGCCCGGCCGCCCGAAGGCGAGCACCCCTGCCGGGGAGTCCAGCCACCGCATGCCGTTCCCTCCGCCGTTCCCGGCCGGGTCGGGTCCCGCGCCCAGCCCCGGCAGCGCCCGGCGCAGTTCCAGGGCCGCGCGGTACAGCTCCAGTGTGGAGTGCGGGTCGCCGGTCTGCGCCTCCACGGTCAGGCCCGCCCAGTCCGCGGGCTGCGGCAGCCAGCTGCCGCCGGGCCCGAAACCGTACGGCGGTTCCGCGCCCGACCACGGCATCGGCACCCGGCACCCGTCCCGCAGCCCCTCCTGCCCGTCCGCCGAGGCCCCCTGCGCCCCGGTGGCCGGGCCGCCGCGCCGGAAGGCGGGGTCGCGCCGCACCTCGTCCGGCAGGTCGGCGACCTCCGGCAGGCCCAGCTCCTCCCCCTGGTACAGGTACGCCGACCCGGGCAGCGCCAGCATCAGCAGCGCCGCGGCCCGCGCCCGGGCCAGGCTGCCGTACCGCGTGGTGTGCCGCACGACGTCGTGGTTGGACAGCACCCAGGTGGTGGGGGCGCCCACGGAGGCGGTCGCGGCCAGCGACTCGTCGATCACGCGCCGCATCGCCGCCGGGTCCCAGGGGCAGTTCAGGAAGCGGAAGTTGAAGGCCTGGTGGAGCTCGTCGGGCCGGACGTACAGCGCCAGCCGCTCGGAGGTGGGCGCCCAGGCCTCCGCGACGCCGATCCGCTGCCCGGGGGTGCCGCACGGGCGGAGGGCGGGGGAGTAGGAGTCGAGGAGCCGCCGCCAGGAGCGGTGGATCTCGTGCACCCCGTCCTGGTCGAAGAAGGGGAGCACCTGCTCGCCGATCAGCCGGGCCTGGCCGCTGTGCCCGATGTCGGGCAGGCCGGGTGGCTTGACCATGCCGTGGGCGACGTCGACGCGGAACCCGTCGACGCCCAGGTCGAGCCAGAAGCGCAGCACCGAGTCGAACTCCTCGCGGACCTCGGCGTGCTCCCAGTTCAGGTCGGGCTGCTCGGGGGCGAAGAGGTGCAGGTACCACTCCCCGTCGTCGACCCGGGTCCAGGCGGGGCCGCCGAACACGGACTCCCAGTCGTTGGGCGGCAGGTCCCCGCCGGGGCCGCGGCCGGGCCTGAAGTGGTAGCGGACCCGGGCCGAGGGGTCGCCGAGCGCCTCCTGGAACCAGCGGTGCCGGTCGGAGGTGTGGTTCGGCACCACGTCGACGATCACCCGCAGCCCCAGGTCGTGGGCGGCCCGCACCAGGTCGGCGGCGTCCTCCAGGGTGCCGAAGAGCGGGTCGACGGCGCGGTAGTCCGCCACGTCGTAGCCGCCGTCGGCCTGGGGGGAGGCGTAGAAGGGGGTGAGCCAGACCGCGTCGACCCCGAGCCGGGCGAGGTGTGGCAGCCGGGAGCGGATGCCGCGCAGGTCCCCGACGCCGTCGCCGTCGCTGTCGGCGAAGGACCGTACGTATACCTGGTAGATCACCGCGTCGCGCCACCAGCCGGTCGGCTTGCTGGAAGGACTTTCAGTGTGGACGACGGTCAGCTCCTGGGTCATATCGGGGTCAACGCGACGACACCCCCCTGGGTTGCGGGCCCCCGGCGTCGAACAGCCAGCAAGGAGCGGCAACCTTCCGGACACGCGGATGTAACGATCCCCTGAGCTTGCAGAAAATTGCCGCAAGGCCTTTCGGTCGTCTTTCAAGCTTGTTACGTTCCCTTCCACTCGGCACCGCGAGGGAGCGGTCGGGATCACTGAAGGAGTTCATATGCGGCGTGGCATAGCGGCCACCGCGCTGGTCGCGGCCCTGGCGCTCGCGGCGACGGCCTGCGGCGGCGACAAGAACGACGGCGGCGAGGACGGCAAGAAGGCGGGCGGCGAGCTCTCCGGCACCGTCACCTGGTGGGACACCTCCAACGACGCCGAGAAGGCCACCTTCGAGAAGATCGCGAAGGCCTTCACCGCCAAGCACCCCAAGGTCACCGTCAAGTACGTCAACGTCCCGTACGGTGACGCGCAGAACAAGGCCAAGAACGCCTTCAGCAGCGGTGCCGACGCCCCGGACGTGATCCGCGCCGACGTCGGCTGGGTCGCCGACTTCGCCTCCCTCGGCTACCTGGACAAGGTGCCCGCCGAGGCGGCCAAGAAGGTCGACTCCGAGTTCCTGCCGCAGGCCGCCGCCTCCGGCAAGTTCGAGGGCACCACCTACGCGGTCCCGCAGGTCATCGACACCATGGGCCTCTTCTACAACAAGAAGATCCTCAAGGACGCCGGCGTCGAGGCCCCCACCTCCCTCGAGGAGCTGAAGAAGGCCGCCGCCACGATCAAGAGCAAGACCGGCAAGACCGGCCTCTACCTGCGCGGCGACGACTCGTACTGGTTCCTGCCGCTCATCTACGGCGAGGGCGGCGACCTGGTCGACGCCAAGAACAAGACGGTCACCGTCGACTCCCCGGCCGGCGTGAAGGCCTTCAAGGCCGCCCGCGACCTGGTCACCTCCGGCGCCGCGCTCACCAACGCGACCGACGGCTGGAACAACATGCAGACCGCCTTCAAGTCGGGCAAGGTCGCCATGATGATCAACGGTCCGTGGGCCGTCGCCGACGCCTACGCCGGTGACGAGTTCAAGGACAAGGCCAACCTCGGCATCGCCGCGGTCCCGGCCGGCTCCGCCGGTCAGGGCGCCCCGCAGGGCGGCCACGACCTGGCCGTCTACGCGGGCTCGAAGAACCGCGACGCCGCCCACGCCTTCGTCGAGTACATGACCTCGCAGGAGGTCCAGGTGCAGTCGGCCAAGGAGCTCTCCCTGCTGCCCACCCGTACCGCCGCCTACGAGCAGCCGGACGTCAAGGGCAACGAGATGGTCCAGTTCTTCAAGCCCGCCGTCGACAAGGCCGTCGAGCGCGCCTGGATCCCGGAGAACGGCAGCCTGTTCGCCCCGCTCCAGGTGCAGTACACCAAGGCCGTGACCGGTGCGGCGAGCCCGGAGGACGCAGCGAAGGCGGCCGGCGCCGAGTTCCGCAAGATCCTCAAGGGCTGGAAGTAAGAGCCGAGAGCCGAAGACGGTAGAGGAAGGCAGGCCGACGGAGGATGGCTGTGGACACCACCACGAGCCAGTCGGTGGCGAAGGCCGCGGGCGAGGATCTCGCCCGCGGCCGGAGCCGCAGGACTGACCAGCGACCCGGAAAGTTCCGCCGGGCGGTTTCGACGCACTGGTACGCGTGGGCGATGATCGCCCCCGTGGTGATCGTGCTCGGCGTGATCATCGGCTGGCCCCTGGTCCGCGGCATCTACCTGTCGCTGACCGACGCCAACGAGCGCAACGTCGCCCGCACCATCGGCGTGAACGAGATCGAGGCCACGTACGAGTTCGTCGGCCTCGACAACTACACGGCGGTGCTCTCGGACCCGGTCTTCCTCCAGCGCCTGGTGTGGACGGTGGTGTGGACCGTCGCCTGCGTCTCCATCACCTTCACGCTCGGCCTGGTCCTGGCCAACATGCTGAACCGGACCTTCAAGGGCCGCGGCTTCTACCGGATGGCGCTCATCCTGCCGTGGGCCGTGCCCGGCTTCGTCTCCGTCTTCGCCTGGCGGTTCCTCTTCAACCGCGACAACGGCATCCTCAACAAGCTCCTCGAAGGCGGCGGGATCAGCGCGATCCCGTGGCTCGACGACCCCACCTGGGCCAAGGTCTCGGTCATCGCCGTCAACGTCTGGCTCGGCGTCCCCTTCATGATGGTCGCCCTGCTCGGCGGCCTGCAGTCCATATCCGGCGAGCTGTACGAGGCCGCCGAGATGGACGGCGCCGGCCCCTGGCAGCGCTTCCGGCACATCACCCTGCCCGGCCTGCGCTCGGTCAGCATGACGGTGATCCTGCTCTCCACCATCTGGACCTTCAACATGTTCCCGGTGATCTTCCTGCTCACCCGGGGCGGTCCCGGCGACGCGACCGAGATCCTGGTCACCCAGGCTTTCCGCGAGGCGTTCATCGAAAGCCCCCGCGACTTCGCCGGCTCGGCGACCTGGGGCGTGCTGATCCTCGCCCTGCTCATGATCTTCGCGCTGGTCTACCGGCGTTCGCTGCGCAAGCAGGGAGAGGTGTGGTGACCATGGCCACGACGAACCCCACCACCCCCGGCACGGCCGCGGCCAAGCCCGTGCGCAAGCGCGGCGAGCGCAGCCCGCTCGCCTCCTTCGGCCTGCACGCCACCCTGGCGGTCGCCTCGATCGTGGCGGTCTTCCCGGTCCTGTGGGTGCTGCTGACCTCGCTGAAGCCCGCGAAGTACGCGATCACCACGGACTTCCTCAAGGACACCACGCTCGACAACTACCGCTACCTCGTCGAGCAGACCTCCTTCTTCACCTGGTTCGCCAACTCCGCGCTCGTCGCCGGCGTCACCACGGTCCTGGGCGTCATGATCGCGGCCACCACCGGCTACGCGGTCAGCCGCTTCAAGTTCCCCGGCATGCGCCCGCTGATGTGGACCCTGCTCATCACGCAGATGTTCCCCATGGCGATCCTGATCGTGCCGCTCTACAACCTGATGGGGCAGCTCGGGCTGCTCAACCAGCCCGTCGGCCTGATCATCACCTACCTCACCATCGCGGTGCCGTTCTGCGCCTGGATGATGAAGGGCTTCTTCGACACCATCCCGGTGGAGATCGACGAGTCCGGCCGCGTCGACGGACTCAACCCCTTCGGCACCTTCTGGCGGCTGATCCTGCCGCTGGCCAAGCCCGGCCTGGCCGTCACCGCCTTCTACTCCTTCATCACCGCCTGGGGCGAGGTCGCGTACGCCTCCGCCTTCATGGTCGGCGAGGAGAACCTCACCCTCGCGGGCGGCCTGCAGACCTTCGTCACGCAGTACACCGCCAACTGGGGCCCGATGACCGCCGCCTCGGTGCTCATCGCGATCCCGGCCGCGGCGTTCTTCATCTTCGCCCAGCGCCACCTGGTCGCCGGCATGACCGCCGGCGCCACCAAGGGCTGACGCGCGGGGCCTTCCCGGGCCGTACGTACGGAACCTCCGCACAGGGTCCCGTACGTACGGCCCCCACCCCGTACCACCGACCGACGCGCGTACACGACTCAGCGCGGCGCCGACCCCGACCGTCCGGCGCCGTCCCACCCCGAGACCTTCAGGGATGACATGACCCAGCACCTCGCTGCCCCCGCCGCCGCCCCGACCACCGGCACGCACACGGGATGGTGGAGAGACGCGGTGATCTACCAGGTCTACCCGCGCAGCTTCGCCGACAGCAACGGCGACGGCATGGGCGACCTCGAAGGCGTGCGCAGCAGGCTCCCGTACCTCAAGGAGCTCGGGGTCGACGCGGTGTGGCTCAGCCCCTTCTACGCCTCCCCGCAGGCGGACGCGGGCTACGACGTCGCCGACTACCGGGCCATCGACCCCATGTTCGGCACCCTGCACGACGCCGACGCGCTCATCCGCGAGGCCCACGGGCTCGGCCTGCGCATCATCGTGGACCTCGTGCCCAACCACTGCTCCGACCAGCACGACTGGTTCAAGCAGGCGCTGCGCGAGGGCCCCGGCTCCCGGCTGCGCGAGCGCTTCCACTTCCGCGCGGGCAAGGGCGAGACCGGCGAACTGCCGCCCAACGACTGGGAGTCCATCTTCGGCGGCCCCGCCTGGACCCGCGTCGAGGACGGCGAGTGGTACCTGCACCTCTTCGCCCCCGAGCAGCCCGACTTCAACTGGGAGCACCCGGCCGTCCAGGACGAGTTCCGCTCCATCCTGCGCTTCTGGCTCGACCTCGGCGCCGACGGCTTCCGCGTCGACGTCGCCCACGGCCTGGTCAAGGCCCCCGGCCTGCCCGACCTCGGCGCCAGGGACCAGCTGAAGCTGCTCGGCAACGACGTCATGCCGTTCTTCGACCAGGACGGCGTCCACGAGATCTACCGCTCCTGGCGCCGGATCCTCGACGAGTACGAGGGCGACCGCGTCCTGGTCGCCGAGGCCTGGACCCCCACCGTCGAGCGGACGGCCCGTTACGTGCGCCCCGACGAGATGCACCAGGCCTTCAACTTCCAGTACCTGGGCACCCACTGGGACGGCGCCGAGCTGCGCGAGGTCATCGACACCTCGCTCGCCGCGATGCGCCCCGTCGGCGCCCCCACCACCTGGGTGCTCTCCAACCACGACGTCACCCGGCACGCCACCCGGTTCGCCAACCCCGCGGGCCTCGGCACGCAGCTGCGCGAGCAGGGCGACCGCGAGCTGGGCCTGCGGCGCGCCCGCGCCGCGACCATGCTGATGCTCGCGCTGCCCGGCTCGGCGTACGTGTACCAGGGCGAGGAGCTGGGCCTGCCCGACGTCACCGACCTGCCCGACGAGGTGCGCCAGGACCCGTCCTTCTTCCGCGCGGCCGGCCAGGACGGCTTCCGCGACGGCTGCCGGGTGCCGATCCCGTGGTCGGGCACCGAGGCCCCGTACGGCTTCGGCCCCGTCGCCGGCGGCCCCAGCTGGCTGCCGCAGCCCGCGTCCTGGGCCGGCCTGAGCGTCGAGGCGCAGTCCGGCGACCCCGACTCGACCCTGGAGCTGTACCGCTCCGCGCTGCGCCTGCGCCGGGACCACCCCGACCTGGGCGCGGGCGAGGAGGTGGAGTGGCTGGCGGCCCCCGAGGGCGTACTGGCCTTCCGCCGCGGCTCCTTCGTGTGCGCGGCCAACACCACCGGCGAGCCGGTGCCGTTCACCGCGCCCGGCACCCGCCTGCTGGCCAGCGCCCCCGTCGAGGACGGCGTACTGCCGGCCGACGGCACGGTGTGGTGGGCGGTGTGACCGTCCCCGCGCCGCGCGGCGGCGAGCCCGGAGCACCACGGCTGGCGGACATCGCCGCGCAGGCCCAGGTCAGCGAGGCGACCGTCAGCCGGGTGCTGAACGGCAAGCAGGGCGTGGCCGAGTCCACCCGGCACAAGGTGCTGGCCGCGCTCGACGTGCTCGGCTACGAGCGGCCCGTACGGCTGCGGCGCAAGAGCAACGGGCTGGTCGGCCTGCTCATCCCGGAGCTGACCAACCCGATCTTCCCGGCCTTCGCGCAGGTCATCGAGCAGGCGCTGGCCGGGCACGGCTACACCCCGGTGCTGTGCACGCAGACACCGGGCGGTGCCACCGAGGACGAGCTGGTCGAGCAGCTGGAGGAGCGCGGTGTCACCGGCATCGTGTTCCTCTCAGGCCTGCACGCCGACGCCGCCGCGGACCCCGCCCGGTACCTGCGGCTGGCGGCGCGCGGCACGCCGTTCGTGCTGATCAACGGCTACAACGAGAAGATCAGCGCCCCGTTCGTGTCCCCGGACGACCGGGCCGCCGCCACCATGGCGGTCCGCCACCTCGCCGAGCTGGGGCACGAGCGGATCGGCCTGGCGATCGGTCCCACGCGGTACGTGCCCTCGCGCAGGAAGGCGGAGGGCTTCGCGGCCGTGCTGGCCGAGCTGCTGGGGATCGACGACGCCGAGCCGTACATCCAGCGCACGCTGTTCACCGTCGAGGGCGGCCACGCGGCCGGCGGCGCCCTGCTGGACCAGGGGTGCACCGGCATCGTCTGCGGCAGCGACCCCATGGCGCTGGGCGTGATCCGGGCGGTGCGCGAGCGCGGGCTGCGCGTGCCCGAGGACGTGTCCGTGGTCGGCTTCGACGACTCGCCGCTGATCCCGTTCACCGATCCGCCGCTGACCACGGTCCGCCAGCCGGTCCGCGCCATGGCGACGGCTGCGGTGGGGGCGCTGCTGGAGGCCGTCGGGGGGAACCCGGTGGAGCGGACGGAGTTCGTGTTCCAGCCGGAGCTGGTGGTGCGGGGTTCCACCGCGCAGGCGCCCCGGCCCGTCCGTCCGGGCGCGTAGGGCCCCTCAGGGCCCCGTCCGGCCGGGCCGGGACTGGGTTGAACCGTACATCGTTGCAATCTCTTGCGTAAGTTGTTGCGGCCAAAAAACGCCTGTATTTCTGGCGGATGACGAAGGTGTGTCCAAAGGGTTGACGGTGCGGTGGTGGGCCTCGTACGGTCGCGACCGCAAGAAGTTTCAGTCAACTTGCAGAGCAGTTCTCGGCCTTACGGGCATGGCGCGTTGCCGTACGAGGTCACCCGCACCCGCACCCTCTCGCCAGGAGGACCCATGCCCCCACGCACCCGCAGAGCCGTGGGGGTGACCGTCGCCCTCGCGGCGGCCGCCCTCACGGTCCAGGCACCACAGGCCTCGGCGGTGCCGCCCGGCACCAAGGACGTCACGGCCGTGCTCTTCGAGTGGAAGTTCGACTCGGTGGCCAAGGCCTGCACCGACTCGCTCGGCCCCGCCGGATACGGCTTCGTCCAGGTCTCCCCGCCCCAGGAGCACGTCCAAGGCGGCCAGTGGTGGACCTCGTACCAGCCGGTCAGCTACCGGATCGCCGGCCGGCTCGGGGACCGCACCGCCTTCAGGAACATGGTCGACACCTGCCACGCGGCCGGCGTCAAGGTGGTCGCGGACTCCGTGGTCAACCACATGGCCGGCCAGGACGGCTCCGGCGTCGGCACCGGCGGCTCCGCGTACTCGAAGTACGACTACCCGGGCCTCTACTCCGGCGCCGACATGGACGACTGCCGGGCCACCATCTCCAACTACCAGGACAAGGCCAACGTCCAGAACTGCGAGCTGGTCCAGCTCGCCGACCTGGACACCGGCGAGGACCACGTCCGCGGGAAGATCGCCGGATACCTCAACGACCTGCTGTCGCTGGGCGTCGACGGCTTCCGCATCGACGCCGCCAAGCACATGCCGGCCGCCGACCTGGCCAACATCAAGTCCCGGCTGACGAATCCTTCCGTCTACTGGAAGCAGGAGGCGATATACGGCGCCGGCGAGGCCGTCTCGCCCAGCGAGTACCTCGGCAACGGCGACGTCCAGGAGTTCCGCTACGCCCGCGACCTCAAGCGGGTCTTCCAGAACGAGAACCTCGCCTACCTCAAGAACTTCGGCGAGGCCTGGGGCCACATGCCGAGCGGCCAGTCCGGGGTCTTCGTCGACAACCACGACACCGAGCGCGGCGGCGACACCCTCAGCTACAAGGACGGGTCCGCCTACACCCTCGCCAGCGTGTTCATGCTGGCCTGGCCGTACGGCTCCCCGGACGTCCACTCCGGCTACGAGTGGACCGACAAGGACGCCGGCCCGCCGAACGGCGGCACGGTCAACGCCTGCTACACCGACGGCTGGAAGTGCCAGCACGCCTGGCGCGAGATCTCCTCGATGGTCGCCTTCCGGAACACGGCCCGCGGTCAGGGTGTCGTGAACTGGTGGGACAACGGCGGGGACCAGATCGCCTTCGGCCGCGGAACCAAGGCGTACGTCGCCATCAACCACGAGGGCGCGGCGCTCACCCGCACCTTCCAGACCTCGCTCGCCGCGGGCGACTACTGCGACGTGCAGAGCGGCCGGAAGGTGACCGTGAACTCCTCCGGGCAGTTCACCGCCACCCTCGCCGCCGGCACCGCCCTCGCGCTGCACACCGGCGCCCGCACCTGCTCCGGCACGCCCGTCCCGCCGCCCGGCGGCGACACCGGAGCGAGCTTCGGCGTCAACGCCACCACCAGCTGGGGCCAGAACGTCTACGTGGTCGGCAACCAGGCCGCCCTCGGCAGCTGGAACACCGGATCCGCGCTCAAGCTCGACCCCGCGGCCTACCCCGTCTGGAAGCTCGACGTGACGATGCCGGCGGGCACCGCCTTCGAGTACAAGTACGTCCGCAAGGACGCGTCGGGCAACGTCACCTGGGAGAGCGGCGCCAACCGCACCGCCACCGTCCCCGCGAGCGGCAAGGTCACGCTCAACGACACCTGGCGCAACTAGCCCCCCCTCAGACCAGGGCCGCCCGGCACCATCCAGTTCCCGCCACCGCCGGGCGGCCCTCACCCGTACCAACCGCACCAGCCGGTGGAGCGGCACCGGGAGCGCGTACCCGGGCAGCACCGGGACCCCGTACCCGGCAGCACGCTCCACCCCGCACGGCCCCTGTCCCCGCTTCAAGGAGATCCTCCCTTGATACGCCCAGCCCTGCGCGCGGCGGCCGTGACGGCCGCCGCCGCCCTGGCAGCGACCCTCGCGCCCGCACTCCCGGCCGCCGCGGCCACGCCGCCGGCACCGCCCTCCGACGCGAGTCTCGCCAAGCAGCCGACCCGGCACGACCTGACCCGCGAGCAGTTCTACTTCGTCCTGCCCGACCGCTTCGCCAACGGCGACCCGGCCAACGACCGGGGCGGCCTCACCGGCACCCGCCTGGAGACCGGCCTCGACCCCGAGGACAAGGGCTTCTACCAGGGCGGCGACCTCAAGGGCCTGACCCAGCGGCTCGACTACGTCAAGGGCCTCGGCACCACCGCGATCTGGCTCGCGCCGATCTTCAAGAACCAGCCGGTGCAGGGCACCGGCAACGACGCGTCGGCCGGCTACCACGGCTACTGGATCACCGACTTCACGCAGGTCGACCCGCACTTCGGCACCAACGCCGACCTCACGAAGCTGATCGACACCGCCCACCGCAAGGGCATGAAGGTCTTCTTCGACGTCATCGCCAACCACACGGCCGACGTCGTCGACTACGAGGAGAAGTCCTACAACTACCTCTCCAAGGGCGCCTTCCCGTACCTGACCAAGGACGGCGTCCCCTTCGACGACTCCGACTACGCCGACGGGAAGAGGAAGTTCCCCGCGGTCTCCGCGGAGTCCTTCCCGCGCACCCCGGTCGTCCCCGCGGCCAAGAAGGACCTCAAGGTACCGGCCTGGCTCAACGACCCGACCATGTACCACAACCGCGGCGACTCCACCTTCGCCGGCGAATCCTCCGACCAGGGCGACTTCTTCGGCCTCGACGACCTGTGGACCGAGCGCCCCGAGGTCGTCAGCGGCATGCAGAAGATCTACGAGAAGTGGGTCGCCGACTTCGCCATCGACGGCTTCCGCATCGACACGGTCAAGCACGTCAACACCGAGTTCTGGACCCAGTGGGCCACCGCCCTCGACCGGTACGCCGCGCAGCGCGGCCGGCCCGACTTCTTCATGTTCGGCGAGGTCTACTCCGCGGACACCGCCGTCACCTCGCCGTACGTGACCTGCGGCCGGCTCGACGCCACCCTCGACTTCCCGCTCCAGGAGGCGATCCGCGCGTACGCCTCCCAGGGCGCCCCCGCCGGCCGGCTGGCCTCCGTCCTCGCGGACGACCACCGCTACACCAGCGACCGGGCCAACGCCTACGAGCAGGTCACCTTCCTCGGCAACCACGACATGGGCCGCTTCGGCACCTTCCTGAAGCAGGACAACGCCGGGAAGGGCGAGCGCGAGCTGCTGGACCGCTACCGGCTCGCCAACGAGCTGATGTTCCTCAACCGCGGCAACCCCGTCGTCTACTACGGCGACGAGCAGGGCTACACCGGCGCCGGCGGCGACAAGGACGCCCGCCAGTCCCTCTTCGCCTCGAAGACCGCCGACTACCTGGACGACGACCAGCTCGGCACCGACCGCACCCACGCGAGCGACGCCTACGACCCGCAGCACCCGCTCTACCGGCAGATCGCCGCGCTCTCGAAGCTGACCAAGGCCCACCCGGCGCTGCGCAACGGCGTCCAGACGGAGCGCCTCGCGAAGGACTCCCTCTACGCCTTCACCCGCACCGACGCCTACTCCCGCGCCGAGTACCTGGTCGCCGTCAACAACGCAGGCGAGCCGAAGACCGTGACGGTCCCGGTCGACAGCGCCCCGGGCACCGACCTCACCGCCCTGTACGGCACCGAGGACGCCGCCCGCGTCGACGCCGACGGCAAGGTCACCGTCACCGTCCCCGCCCTCGGCTCCGTGGTCCTCGCCGCGGACACCCCGCTGGCCCTCCCCGCCACCGGCCCCTCCGTCACCCTCAAGGCCCCCGCGCCCGGCGCCACCGGCACCGTGGAGCTGTCCGCCCAGGTCACCGGCGGCGGCCTGAACCGGGTGGTGTTCGCCGCCCAGACCGGCGACGGCCCCTGGCAGGTCCTCGGCACCGCGGACCACGCCCCGTACCAGGTCACCCAGCACGTCACCGCCCCCCAGGGCACCCCGCTGCGCTACAAGGCCGTGGCCGTCGACACCGCCGGCCACACCGCGAGCGCCCTCGCGGAGTCCGTCGCCGGACAGGTCCCGCCGAAGGACGTGCCGACCGCCACCCAGCGCGACTACGCGGTCGTCCACTACAAGCGCCCCGACGGCGACTACGCCGACTGGCGCCTCTACGCCTGGGGCGACATCGCCGACGGCGAGGCCACCCCCTGGCCGGCTGGCCACGGCTTCACCGGCCGCGACGCCTACGGCGCCTTCGCGTACGTACGCCTCAAGCCCGGCGCCACCTCCGTCGGCTACCTCGTCATCGACAAGGACGGCAACAAGGACGTCGCAGCCGACCGCAGCATCGACGTCACGAAGACCGGCGAGATCTGGCTGGAGCAGGGCAAGGAGGCCGCCCGCACCGAGCGGCCCGAGTACCCCGCCCAGGACACCGCCAAGGCCGTGCTGCACTACCAGCGCGCCGACGGCCAGTACGACGGCTGGGGCCTGCACACCTGGACCGGCGCCGCGAACCCGACCGAGTGGTCCAAGCCGCTGCTGCCGGCGCGCTTCGACGCGTACGGCGCGGTGTACGAGGTCCCGCTCGCCGCCGGCGCCACGAGCCTCAGCTACATCCTCCACCGGGGCGACGAGAAGGACCTGCCCTCCGACCAGTCCCTGGACCTCAAGGCCAACGGCCACGAGGTCTGGCTCCTCGGCGGCAAGGAGAAGTACCTCCTCCCGCAGCCGGCCGGCTCCTCCGCGGCCCTGGACCTCACCAAGGCCCACGCCGTCTGGATCGACCGGAACACCGTGGCCTGGAACGCCCCCGAGGCCGCCGCCTCCGCCCAGCTCCTGACCTCCCGCGACGGCTCGGTCAAGGCCTCCGGCGGCGCCCTCACCGGCAACGCGAGCTGGCTGCGGCTGAACCGCACGCAGCTCACCGACGCCCAGAAGGCCGCCTTCCCGCACCTGGCGAAGCACACCGCCTTCACCGTCGACGAGCGCGACCGGGACCGGGTCCGCGAGGCCCTGCGCGGCCAGCTCGTGGCCGCCGCCCGCGCCGCCAACGGCGCCGTGCTCGCCGCCACCGGCGTGCAGCTCGCCGGCGTCCTGGACGACCTGTACGCGCCCGCCGCCAAGGGCGCCGCCCTCGGCCCCGTCTTCGGCCGCGACGGCTCCGTACGCCTCTCCGTCTGGGCCCCGACCGCCCAGCGCGTCGACCTCGAACTCGGCGACCGCACGGTCCCGATGAAGCGGAACGGCACCTCCGGCGTGTGGACCGCCACCGGCGGCGCCGACTGGCGCGGCAAGCCCTACCGCTACGCCGTCACCGTCTGGGCCCCCTCGGTCCAGCAGCTCGTCACCAACCGGGTCACCGACCCCTACTCCACCGCCCTCACCACCGACTCGGCCCGCAGCCTCGCCGTGGACCTCGCCGACCCGGCCCTCAAGCCGGCCGGCTGGACCGGGCTGAAGAAGCCCGCCGCGGTGCCCTTCCAGCGCGCCCAGATCCAGGAGCTGCACGTCCGCGACTTCTCCGTCGCCGACCGCACCTCCGCCCACCCCGGGCAGTACCTCGCCTTCACCGACACCGGCTCGGCCGGCATGAAGCACCTGCGGAGCCTCGCCGCCGCCGGCACCTCCTACGTCCACCTCCTCCCGGCCTTCGACATCGGCACCATCCCCGAGAAGCCGGCCGACCGCACCGAACCCGCCTGCGACCTGTCGGTGTACGCGCCGGACTCCGAGGAGCAGCAGGCCTGCGTCGCCGCGGCCGCCGCGAAGGACGCGTACAACTGGGGCTACGACCCGCTGCACTACACCGTCCCCGAGGGTTCGTACGCGAGCGACCCCGAAGGCACCCGCCGCACCGTCGAGTTCCGGCGGATGGTCCAGGGCCTGAACGGCGCCGGGCTGCGCACGGTCATGGACGTGGTCTACAACCACACCGTCGCCGCCGGGCAGTCGGACAAGTCGGTGCTCGACCGGATCGTGCCCGGCTACTACCAGCGGCTGCTGGCCGACGGCTCCGTCGCCACCTCCACCTGCTGCGCCAACACCGCGCCCGAGAACGCCATGATGGGCAAGCTCGTCGTGGACTCGATCGTCACCTGGGCCAGGGAGTACAAGGTCGACGGCTTCCGCTTCGACCTCATGGGCCACCACCCGAAGGCCAACATCCTGGCCGTCCGCGCCGCCCTGGACGCCCTCACGGTCGCCAGGGACGGGGTCGACGGGAAGAAGATCGTCCTCTACGGCGAGGGCTGGAACTTCGGCGAGGTCGCCGACGACGCCCGCTTCGTCCAGGCCACGCAGAAGAACATGGCCGGCACCGGCATCGCCACCTTCTCCGACCGGGCCCGCGACGCGGTCCGCGGCGGCGGCCCCTTCGACGAGGACCCGCGCGTCCAGGGCTTCGCCTCGGGCCTCTACACCGACCCGAACACCTCCCCGGCCAACGGCACCCCGGACCAGCAGAAGGCCCGCCTGCTGCACGCCCAGGACCTGCTCAAGGTCGGCCTGTCCGGCAACCTCGCCGGCTACTCCTTCACCGACACCGCGGGCCGCACGGTCAAGGGCTCCGAGGTGGACTACAACGGGCAGCCGGCCGGCTACGCGGCGGCCCCGGGCGACGCCCTCGCCTACGTGGACGCCCACGACAACGAGTCCCTCTACGACGCCCTCGCCTACAAGCTGCCGGCCGGCACCTCCACGGCCGACCGCTCCCGCATGCAGGTCCTGGCCATGGCCACGGCCGCGCTCTCGCAGGGCCCGGCGCTCTCCCAGGCCGGCACGGACCTGCTCCGCTCCAAGTCCCTCGACCGCAACTCGTACGACAGCGGCGACTGGTTCAACGCGGTCCACTGGGACTGCCGCGACGGCAACGGCTTCGGCCGCGGCCTGCCCCCGGCCGCCGACAACCGGTCCAAGTGGGTGTACGCCAAGCCGCTGCTGACCGGCGCCGCCCCCGGCTGCGCCGAGATCACCGCCGCGGCGGGCGGGTACGCCGACCTGCTCCGCGTCCGGACGACGGAGCCGGCGTTCTCGCTGGCCACGACGGCCGAGGTGCAGTCCGCCCTGTCCTTCCCGCTCTCCGGCGAGGACGAGACCCCGGGCGTGGTCACGATGAAGCTGGGCGACCTGGTCGTCGTCTTCAACGCCACGCCGGCCGAGCAGCGGCAGACCCTCGGCACCGGGGGCACGTACCGCCTGCACCCGGTCCAGGCCGCCGGCACCGACCCCGTGGTGAAGGGGGCGGCGTACGCGTCGGGCACCTTCACCGTCCCGGCCCGCACGGTGGCGGTCTTCAAGCGCGGCTGACCCACGCGCACCACGGGAACGCATGCCGTGTCCGGCCCGAGGAGGGCCGGGCACGGCATCCGCGTGTCGGGGGGCTCCTCACGTCGAGCCGCCGCCTACACGTCAAGCCGCCGCTCCAGCAGGATCACGCCGTAGACCCGCCCGTCCTTGGCGACCTTGGAGGGGAACTCCCCGACCACCCGGTAACCGGCGCTCCGGTAGTAGGACAGCAGCCGCGGGTTGGTCGACTGGCAGTCCAGCCTGGCCAGCTCGCGCCGGGTCCGCGCGATCCGCGCCTCGGCGTGCTCCAGCAGCCGCCGCCCGGTCCCCGCGGGGGCCGTCGCCCGGTCGACCATCAGGCGGTGCACGTAGCCCGCGACCGGCGGCTGCACGCCCCAGGCCTCCTCGTCGGACCACCACAGCTCGTACGCGCCGCAGACCGCGCCGTCGGCGTCCCGGGCCAGCCACACCTCGCCCTCGCGCATCTTCCGCCGGAAGTGCTCGGCGTCCTTCTCGCCGGCCTTCCACTGCTCGATGCCGTTCTCGCGCATCCAGGCCGCGGCGCCGTCGTACAGCCGCACGAGGACCGGCGCGTCCTTCTCGTCGGCGCGCCGGAACACAATCCCATCGTCAATGATCACGCGGGAATTATCGCGGCGCGGGCACCCCGCCGGGGGCCTCGGCGGCAACCGCGGCTCCCGCCTCCGCACCCACCCCCGCAGCCGGGGCCACCTCGGTCACCACCTCCGTGACCACCTCCGCCGGAACCAGGGCCACGAGCCGCCCCACCAGGTCCCCGAACGGCCCGTCCGCGGGCTCGCCCGCCAGGATCCGCACGAGCACCCCGGCCATCTCCGCGTCGTACGCGGCGCTCACGGCGGCCAGCGCCGCGAAGTCGTGCACCAGCTGCAGCTCCAGCTCGGCCCGGGGTATCTTCCGCCCGTCCAGCCAGATCAGGGCGGTGGACTCGGCCAGGGACACCCACGACCTGACCACCAGCTCCAGCCGCGCCGGCGGGGCGGTGATCCCGAGGTGGGCCAGGATGTTGTCGTACGCGGCCTGCCGCACCTCGTCGATCATCGCGTTGGTCCGGCTGGACCCGGCCGCCGGCCCGCCGCGCATCAGCGCGGAGAAACCCGGCCCGTGATCCTCGACGAACTCGAAGTACCGGCCCATCACGCGCAACAGCCGCGCCCCGAGCGGCCCTTCCCTGGGCTCCTCGAACCGCCCCGCCAACTCGTCGGCGGCCCGCCGCAGCGCGGCCTCGTACAGGCTCAGCTTCCCGGGGAAGTAGTGGTAGACGAGCGGGCGCGAGATCCCCGCCGCCGCGGCGATCTCGTCGATCGACACGTCGTCGGGCGACCGGTGGCTGAACAACTCCAGCGCGACGCTGATCAGCTGCTGCCGCCGCTCCTCGACACCCATCCTGCGCCGTACCCCGGTTGTCATACGAACCACCCTACCCACCCCACCCTCCCTGCTGACACGCTCGGCCCGCCCGGAGGGGAAGGACGTCCGTGGAGCGTAGTCAACGGTGGAATTCGCGCCAGTGGGCAAATTTTTCCACCAGGAGGAGTGTCCGCTTGCCCCCGAAATCCTCCTCCTTGGCTGGGATTTCCCCGGGGTGGGGATGTCCGGATCTCGTGTGCATTAAGTGGAAGTACGGATTCCGAGTGATCGGATATCGAACGTTGGCTGGTCTTGCTCGGTCCTTAGAAGAAATTTATGTTTACGTCGGCGATCGTCTGGATCGCTTCAACGGGGTCCGGGGAGGCCCCGTCTTTTTCAGGGGATGGGTTCATGCCTTCAAGAGAACGGTGGCGGCTTCGCCATGCCGTGAGTGCAGCGCTCGGCGCGGTGCTGGTGGCGGGAGTCGCCCCTGCACATGCCCCGGTTGCCGCCGCGGCCGGCCCGGGTGCCACGCAGGCACTGACCGAGGAGCAGCAGGCGCTGCGCACGGCCGGGGAAACCGGCAAGCCGGTCGAGGTGCTCGGTCAGAGGTCGGAGTACACCACCACGTACGCGAATCCGGACGGCAGGACCTTCCGTCTGGACCAGTCCACGGCTCCGGTCCGGGTCAAGGCCGGGACAGGCTGGGTCGAGCCCGACGCCACCCTTGAGGTTCGTGATGACGGCTCCGTCGGCCCCAAGGCCGCCGTCACCTCGCTGGGCTTCTCCAAGGGCGGCCGCGACACCCGCCTGGCCACCATCGGGCGCGGTCCGCACTCGTTGTCGCTGGGCTGGCAGGGAACGCTCCCCGCCCCGGTGCTGGACGGGGCCAACGCGCTGTACCGCGAGGTGCTGCCCGGGGTCGACCTGCGTCTGACCGCGACCACCGAGGGTTTCCGCGAGGTCCTCGTCGTCAAGACGCCCGAGGCCGCGAAGAACCCGGCGCTGAAGCGCATCACGTTCCCACTGAAGTCGGCGCAGCTGCGGCTCAACGGCACCAAGGACGGCGGGCTCGAGGCGCTCGACGGCAACGGGAACCGGGTCTTCAATGCGCCGCCGGCACTGATGTGGGACTCGCGCGGTCAGTCGACCTCCAAGGCCGCCAGCAAGGCGGGCGTAGCCGCGTCGGGCAAGCCCTCCGGGCAGCCGGAGCGCGAGGACGTGCCCGCTGACGCCCCGGGCCGCGGTGACAGGACCGCCGAACTCGCGGTGCACGTGGCGGCCGACGCCCTCACCCTCGTCCCGGACGCCGGGCTGCTCGGGCAGACCGATCCGGCCGCATTCCCGCTCTACATCGACCCGTCGATCGCCCTGGACAACAACGTCGAGCGCACGCTGCTGCGCAACGACGGGTACGAGGACTACGCCTGGGACAACGCCGAAGACGGCATGGGCCGCGGCATGGGCGAATGCGGCAGCTGGAACGGCTACTACTGTGGACCCGGCTACGTACAGCGTCTCTACTTCGAGTTCTCGCCGACCAAGCTCGCCGGCAAGGAGGTGCTGAGCTCCAAGTTCACCATCACCGAGCCCTGGGCCTTCCAGTGCGACGTGCGCAACGTCTGGCTCGTCCGCACCGCGGGCGAGATCTCGTCGGCGACGACCTGGGCCAACAAGCCCGCCTACCTGGACCGCATGGGCGACCGGTGGGTGTCCGCAGGCCGCGGCTCCGCCTGCGACCCGAACTCGCCGACTGCCCCCATTGAGTTCGCTGACAACCCCGGTGAGCCCGACGAGAACCTGACGCCGACCGTGCGCGACTTCGCGGCCGGCAAGTTCAAGCGACTGACGCTGGAACTGCGTGCCGAGGACGAGACCGACACCGCATCCTGGAAGCGCTTCCGCAACGACGCCGTGCTCTCGGTCGACTACATCAGCAAGCCAGCCCTCCCGTCGGCCATCGGCATCGTCGCCGGCTCCGGCCAGGTGTGCGGCACCAGCGAGTCCACGGCCAGCATCGTCTCCGACCCGACCCCGCTGCTCACGGCCACGGCCGAGACGGTCGCGGGCGGCGAGGCCGGAGCCTCCCTCCGGGTGGCCATGCTGACCGAGAAGCGGCAGGCCGACGGCAGCTATGTGCCCGTCCGCAAGCTGCCGACCGACTCCTCGTTCATTGACCGCCCGAGCACCGGGTACGTCGGGGCCAACGTCAGACTCACGGGTGAGCCGCCGGTGGCACTGGAGGAGAACGCTCTTTACCGGTACCGCACCTGGACCCGTTCCTTCGCGGGCAGCGAGCTCCGCGGCAGCCCCGCGAACACCGGCTGCTACTTCAAGGTGGACGCACAGGCCCCCAAGGCCCCGATGATCACCTTCAACGGCCCGTACAGCGAGTGCACCACAAGCTCTTGCACGGCCGCGGGCAAGCCGGGCCAGGCGGGTTCCTTCACCTTCGGAGCCACGGGTGGCGACACCAACAAGGCCTACGCGTACAAGCTGTCCACGGACAGCACGTGGACGGAGAAGCCCGGATCGCCGCTGACGGTCTCCGTCACGCCGCAGACCTCGGGCACCATGCGCCTGAGCGTGAAGGCCAAGGACAGTCTGGACCGCTGGGGCGCCGAGAACATCGTGGACTTCGTCGTCAAGGAAGGCCCCGGCCCCGTCGGCATCTGGAACTTCGACGAGGCCTCGGGGTCGGCCCTCGACACCTCGACGACCGACCCGGCGCTGCGCAACAACGCCACTCTCGGTGGCGGCGTCGCGCGCCAGGACACCGGTCGCCGCGGCTGGATCACCACCCCGACCCTGCACGAGGACCGCACCCTGCGCACCGACGGCGTCGACGACTACGCGGCGACCGCCGGGCCGGTCATCGACACGCGTGCGTCGTTCACCATCTCCACTTGGGTGCGCCCGAGCGAGACGGACCAGACCTTCTCGGTGGTCGGCCAGGCGGGCACCTACATGAGCGCCGTCTCCCTGAGTCATCACGCCGGATCCACCTGGTCGGTGCGTATGCCGACCTCGGACACGGTCAACGGCAGCATCTCGGACAACGTGGTGCTGGCCAAGGGCCCCGCGACGCGCCGCGTGTGGACCCACCTCGCGGCCTCGTACAACGCCTCGACCAACAAGCTGAAGCTGTACGTCAATGGCCAGCTCCAAGGCGAGGACACCGTCTCGAGTCCGGTGGCAGGACTCGGCCCGATGTCCTTCGGTCGGATCAAGTACCAGGGCAACTGGACGGACTACCTGGCCGGCCGCGTCGACGAGGTGAAGGTCTGGCAGGACGAGAAGAGCGCCCTCGAGATCGAGCAGGAGGCGGCACTGTTCGACCCGGCGACGGGCAAGAACCAGGTCGAGCTGTCCGGCGCCTGGAACCTGTCCGGACTCGTCAACGGCGAGTACTCGGACACCTCCGGCTACGACCGCGACCTCGTGCCCGACGCGGGTACGACGGCCAGCGGCGGTGCCTTCGTCCTCAATGGCACGAACCAGGCCGCCACAGCCGCAGGCCCGCTTGTCGACGACTCCGGCTCGTTCACCGTGACTGCCGAGGCCAAGCTCGACAGCGCGAAGCTGCTGAGCAAGGCCGACAACTACAAGGCGCAGGTCATCGGCCAGCGCACCGCCACCGGATCCTCCTGGAGCATCTGGTACGAGAAGACGAACAACGCCGAGGTCTCGGCCAACGACGAGGACGACCCGACCAAGACGGTCACCAAGCCCGTCGGCCGCTGGCACTTCGGCCGCCTCACCTCCGACGGTACCGGTACCTCGGTGGTGAGCGAGGACCTCGCGGCCCTCGACACTGAGGTGCAGGTCACGGGCGTGTACGACGCCCTGGCAGGGACCATCACGCTGTACGTGGGCTCCTCCAGGGAGGGCGACCCGAAGGCCTACACGGCCCGAGTCGGCTCGGGAGAGTTCGCTGTCGGCAAGGGCTTCACGGTCAGCGCGTGGGGCCACCACCTGCCCGGGCTGATCAAGGACATGCGGGTCTGGTCGGGCGCGATGAAGGACATCGCTCAGGTCGAGTCCGACGTGCTTGACGGGGCCTAGCCGCTCCCGCCGGGGGGGCCCGGCGGGGGGCCCCCAGGGCGGCGGGGGGCGGTTCGGGGCGAAGAACAGGTGCACGCCGGC